>CAMLRG010000241.1 GCA_946482335.1 uncultured Duganella sp.
ACTCGAACCAGGGACCTGCGGATTAACAGTCCGTCGCTCTACCGACTGAGCTATCGGGGAAAGGAGGCAGAATTATAGCTGCCGTTCCACCTTTTGCAAACCCTTTTTTACATCACATGCCGAGGGACTTCAGCAGCTCGTCGGCATCGTCGGCGGCAACCGCATCGGCCGGCGCGGCTTCCTGCCTGGCCGCCTGCTCGCGCTCCAGCAGGACATCCGGGTCTTCGGCTTCCGTCTTCTCGAAATCGTGCAGCTTGATAAACTCCGTCCGGTCGATCGCCAGCTCGAGGTAGAAGATGTTGTTACGCTCGGTGAAGAAGGAGACCCGGCGCATTTCCGGACGGTCCAGCGGGGTATCCACGCTCAGGGTCACCTGCTTGTTCAACACCAGCATTTTCGGCTGGTTCTGCGTGATATTGGTGTGCAGTTCGCTGCGCACCTTGCCGGTGAAATCGCCGACGATCTGGTTCATCAGCTCACCCATGATGTTCGCCACCTCGTCCGAGGTGAAGGAGCTGGCCAGCTCCGACTTCGGCATGCCCATGCTGAGCATATAGCGCTCATAAATCTCCATCGCGGCTTCGGCCGAGAAGTTCAGCACCACCAGGCCGGTAAAGCCGCCATCGAACAGCACGAAACAGCCGATATCGGGTTTCAGGCCAACCTTGGTGATGCGCTGCACCATGGCCGAGTAGGTAATCCGGCTTTGCGACGCCACGTTCAGCACGCGGGTGACGGACGAGCAAAGGGTGGTCAGCAGGTCTTCGGTGCCGTACACCACCCGCTCTTCTTTTGTAATCATTCTGCAAATGCTCCGGATTGAATCTTAGGGATAACTTGAAGAATAACTGATTCCGCTGCAAAAGCAAAAATGCTTATGTTTATTCTGATAATATTCAGTTTCATTCTTGCAATAAGGCCGGGGCGGCGCTCCTCTGTCGCGCCCCCCCCGCCGCGTCAGGACGGCAAGACGCCGTTCCAGGCTCCTTGGCCCCGGGCGTCAAGCGTCACCATGTGCACCTGCCCGCCGTAGCGGACCGGCACCCGGGTACCCGCCTTGCCGCGCAGTGAAAGGCGGCGCAAGCGCCCGGCCGACCACTCCACGTCGGCTTCGATACCGCCGCGCGCACGGATGCCGTGCATGGCACCTTCCGGCCAGGCTTTCGGCAGCGCCGCCAGCACATGGATCTCGTCGCCCCACGATTGCAGCACCATTTCGATAATCCCCGCCGTGCCGCCGAAATTGCCGTCGATCTGGAATGGCGGGTGGGCATCGAACATGTTCGGATAAGTGCGGTCGGGGCCCAGCAGTCCGAGCAGGATGGCGTGCGCACGGTCGCCGTCCCCCATCCGCGCCCACAGCGCCAGTCGCCACGCGGTGGCCCAGCCGGTCGACTTGTCGCCACGCGTATTGAGCGTGACCTTGGCCGCCTGCACCAGCTCCGGCGTGGCGAGCACGTTGGCCTGGCTGGACGGATATACCGCGTACAGGTGGGAGACGTGGCGGTGCTGTTGCTCCGGTGCCCCGGCATCCCAATCCTCCAGCCATTCCTGGAACTGGCCCTGCGCGCCGATGCGGTCGGCCGGCAGGCGCGCCAGCGTCGCCTCAAGCGATTGCTTTAGTGCGTTGTCGCCGTCGCCCAGCAAGGCGTGTGCGGCCAAGGTATGCCGGAACAGGTCGCGCAGGATCTGGCGGTCCATGGCGGGACCGGCACATATCGCCACGCCGTGGTGGTGCCTGTTCTCCGGCGAGATCGAGGGGGATGTGAGCAGGCCGCGCCCTTGCGGGTCCTCCACCATGGTGTCGATGAAGAACAGGCAAGCTCCTTTCATCAATGGATAAAGCCGGCGCAGCCAGGCTTCGTCGCGGTCGTACTCGTAGTGGTCCCACAAGGTATTACACAGCCACGCCCCACCGGTCGGCCAGATGCCCCACAGCGGCCCATCGATCGGCGCGCAGGCGCGCCACAAATCCGTATTGTGGTGGGTGACCCAGCCGCGTGCGCCATACGCCTTGCGCGCAGTGACCGCCCCCGTCACCGCCAGGTCCTCGACCATGCGCAGCACGGGTTCGACGCATTCACCCAGGTTGGCCGGATCGGCCGGCCAGTAATTCATTTGGGTGTTGATGTTGATCGTGTACTTGCCACCCCACGGCGGATTGATGCCTTCGTTCCACAGGCCCTGCAGGTTGGCAGGCTGGCAGCCCGGCCGCGAGCAGGACATCAGCAGGTAGCGCGCATATTGCACATACAGCGCCGCCAGCGTCGGATCGGGCTGCGTTTCGGCGCTGGCGATGCGCTCGTTGGTCGGGCGCGCATCGTGGCCGCTGCCGAGACGGACCGAGAACCGGCGGAACAAGGCCTGGTGGGCCTTCAGGTGTTCCGCACGCAAACGCTCATAAGGCTTTTGCGCCGCTGCCGCGCAATCGCTGCGCACACGTGCCAGGGGATCGCCGCTCACATCGGCATAATTGACGTAACTGGTGGCGGCTGCTACCAGCAAGGTCACGTCGCGCGCGCCCCGCACCTGCAGCCGGTCGCCCACCACGGAAATCCTGCCGTTGCCGATCGCCTGCACCCGCACCGCAAAGCGCAGTGCCGCCGGAACGCCGGACGATTCATGGTTGCGCCCCTCGATGAGCAAGGCGCCATCGCCATCTGCGCGAATGCTCAGCGTCGATGGGCGCGCGGCCTCGTTCAGGCTTTCGCGCAACTCCGCAGGCGCTTCCTTGATACCATATTTCACTTCTCCCCCGTGCCGGTAGCCCAGGTCGAAGTCGAGCATTCCCTGTGCGGCGGACAGCCGTACCACGATCACCTGCGCCGGTGCGCTGGCAAACACTTCCCGCTTGTAGCGCACTTTGCCGGCGGCGTAGCTGGTGGTGGCGATTGCCGAATCGAGGCTGAGCGAGCGCCGATAAGCCGACGGCGATGCCGGAGCACGAATAAAGTCGATCAGGAGATCGCCCGCGGTACTGTACGGCATTTGCTGGTGGGCGATCATGGTCTTGCCGCACAGGTCGTGCGCTTCCTTGAACTTGCCTTGGTCGATCAGCGCGCGCACCTTCGGCAGCGCGGACAGTGCTTCCGGCATATTCGGGTCATACGGCCCGCCGGCGAACAGCGTATCCTCGTTGAGTTGCAGCCGCTCCTGGCCGACGCGCCCGTAGACCATGGCGCCAAGCCGGCCATTCCCGACCGGCAGCGCCTCCACCCATGGCCCTGCCGGGCGGTCATACCAAAGTTCCAGGTCTTCGCGTTTGCCGCGCGTCGTGGCGCTGACTGCTGCCCCCGCGAGACCTGGAAATGCCGTTGCCAGACCAAGCGACACCATCAGGTGCCGCCGCTTTGCGTTCACGCCCATCTTGCCTCCGTTATTTTTTGGGATGGCAAATTATCCCTGTGCGCAGCGGCGGCACTGCTATGACTTATTTCACAAAAGGTATGCCTTACTGGGCCAGGTTGGTGCGCGCACCCGCTGTGGCAATCGCCTTGGCCTTCACATCCACACCGGCAATCGGCGTGTATGCATAGCCGGTCGCACCGTAAGACTGTGTGCTGCCCCAATTGGTCGCGTTGACCGCGCCGCTCGGCGTATCCCAGGTGATGCCGCTGCCGACATAGTTATTGCGCAGTTCCCAATAACCGATCCTGCTGCTATCGCGCGACGTGACCGGGTTCTTCACGTTCTCGAAATAGTTCGCTTCGATCAGGGCGACACCATCCATTCGCACGTTGATGCCGGACGTCAGCACGTTATTGAAGTAGTTGTTGAAGATGTGGGTGCGGCCAAAACGCTGCAGCGGCAGGCGCGCTTTCACGTTCTCGAAGCGGTTGTTGTGGTAAGTGGTGCGGGCATTCACGTTTGCGGTATCGCTGTCGCTGTAGCCATTCAATGCCACCTTCTGGTAGTTGTAGACGTGGTTGTACGAAACCGTGATGTGGTGCGCGCCCTTCTTCATGTCGATGCCGCCATCGAAGGAAGCATCGCCCGCACCGGCACAGGATGTCAGCGAAGCGAAGATGGTGTTGTGGTCGATCCAGATATTGCTTGGCTGGCCCGACGACATGCCCTCGATGGAAATCGAATCGGCCGCCTCACCGCCCGGCAACAAGCCGATCATCATGTTCTGCACGATGATGTTGTGGGCGTCGCCTGCGATATGGATGCCGAAATTGGCGCTCGAATCACCGGCGCCCTTGATCGTGATATTGCTCTTGTTTTTGATGTGCACCGTCTGCGCCGGCTTTTGCCATTGCGCGCAGACGTCGGTGATGGTGTTGTAGTCGAACTTGCCGGTGTAATTCAGCACCAGGCCCGAATTGTCGGTGTAGGCGTCGATCCTGGCCTGCATTTCCGCCATGGTCGCGACATTCACGGGCGTCTTGCTGCCGCCACCGGTAGTGGCGGCGCCATAACCGATCGGGGCCGCCGTTGCGGATGCCGCCACTCCTGCCAGACCTACGGCTACAAGGTGCATCTTAAGCTGCGTTACCTTCATTCGCCTGTCTCCTATTTGCGATTGTTGTTGAGGGAGCGGACCGGCCGGACCACTTTTGTAGAATGCGGTCAGGCCAATTCCACTGTCAACCGAAACCAACCCTGTCATACCAAAAAACAACAATCGGACTTACCAAAACTCAATTTGGCCTGACCACGCCACGCCATCCGCGTCTGAAGGAAGGCTTAAGATTGCCCGCCCCGGCCGCGATTAGAATGCAGGCTGCGGCGTCAGACAGGAGGCGGTATGGGCAAGGTAGGCAACTGGGTTCGCATGATTCCGGCCTGGCTGGCCGTGCTGTGGCTATGCGCCTGCGGGGGCGGCGGCGGGGCGTCCGACGCGGCGCAGCCGGTGCCGGCCCCCGCCACGGCGCCCACGACCGCTGCGGGAAGCATCGAACACGTATCGGTCGCGAGTTCCGCGCTGGGCCGCTCCATGCCGGCGGCGGTCTATCTGCCGCCCGCCTATGATCCCGCGCAGCGCTACCCGGTGCTTTACCTGTTCTATGGTTATGGCGGTTATCCCGACGCCTGGTTCGACGCCGGCCTGGCGATCAACCGCACGGCGGACAAACTGATCGCCGCCAATGCCATCGCGCCCTTGATCATGGTGGCTCCGGACTACGGCAACAGCTTCGGCGTCAATGCGGCGCCAGGCCAGCCTGGGGCCGCCGGCATCACCGCCGGCCAATTCGAGGACTACCTGGTCGGCGAACTGCTGCCCTTCATCGATGCCCGTTTCAGCACGGATGCACGGCCGGCGCGGCGATATATAGGCGGCATCTCGATGGGCGGGTTCGCGGCGCTGCACCTGGGCTTGCGCCATCCAGCGCTATTCAGCAAAGTCGGGGCGCATAGCGCTGCACTGTGGGATTACAGCGCCAGCGACCAATTCATCGGGCAGCGCAACTGGCTGTACGCCACGCCGGAACTGCGCGCGCAACGCGACCCATTTATGCTCGCGCAAACGGCCGACCTGCGCGGCCTCGTCTTCTACCTGGATGCCGGCACCGGCGACTTGCTGCGGCAGCAGGACGAAGCGATGGCCCGCGCATTGCAAAGCCGTGGCGCAGCCATTGAATTCAAAGTCGGCAGCGGCGGACATGACGCGGCTTACTGGCGCAGCCAATTGGAAACCTACCTGCGCTTCTACAGCAAGCTTCCTGGCCCATGAAGCCGCAACCCTCGCTCGCCAGGCAACTCACGGCCACGCCGACCATGCAGCTGGCGAAGCGCTGGACACCACGTCGCCTTACGCCCCGATCGACTTGATGACTTTACCCTGCTCGTCCAGCATCTGGATTTCGGCCTTTCCGTCGGCGGTCACCTGCAGCATCATACGGGTGCGGCCTTTGGCATCCTTCAGTTGCAGCATTGAGCCCTTTTCACCACTGTTTCCGAGCCAGATGCGGTTTTTGCCCAAGCGGCCTTCGTCGGACAACTTCTCCCAATAGGCGCGCCGCTCCGCTTCCGGCAGCTTGCGCGCTTCCTCGCCGAAACGCTTGATATCGTCCATGGAGGTGACTTTGAAGTTCGGCACGTCATTGATCAGGATACCTGTCATCTGATGGGTAGCGCTGTCAGTATTCAGAAGTTGCAGTGCCTGGTCCTGGCGGAAGCGGTCGAAAGTCAGCGACAACCCGGACGATACCTTGCCTTCGGCGGTGATGCTGCCCTTCTGGATCAGCCCCCCGTTCTCCGTGCCCTCCTCGTTGATGAACAACATGCCGGCGAAGGAGCGGCGATCGGGCCGCGCCCCCTCTACGCCCTGCTTGAAATCACCCGGGAACTGGGCCTTGTTCGAGATGATGATCCGCTTGGTCCCGTCGGGCTCCACGACATTGATACGCCCGACCGTGATCTCATCGAAAACTTCCTTTCGTTCGCTCTTGGCACCCGTCAGCGCGAATACGGCGGCCAATGCGGCGGCCATGGTCGTTGCGCCGGACAGGAAGGTACGAAGCTGCGACATGTGTGTCTCCTTATTTTTCGTTTAGAGGGATTGGGGCTTGTTGCGGATTCGGCGCAGGCGCCATTCGAGGAACAGGCTGACAAAGCCGCCCACGAAAATGGTCGCGCCAAGTACATGGATGATGCGGTTGCCGAAAGCCTTTTCGTGCTCGGTCTTGACCAGGTCAAAACGCCGGCGCCCGTTTTCCGCTTGCTCGACATAAAAACTGCCGCGGTCCACCTTGGACTCGACGGTCACAGGCCGCACACGGTTGGCCTTGAATTCCGCTTGCCGTTTCAAAGCTTCTTCCATGGCAAACATCTGGGCTGCCGCCTTGAGGAAGAGGATTTCGTCATGTTTCTCAAAAATATTCTCCGCCTCGCCGGCCAGGATCACGCCCGGCGACATATAGCGGTAGACTTTATTCGAGAAGAAAATCCCGTCATTGGCAGCCAGCATCAGTGCGAAGCCAACGATCCAGGCCAACCCCGATCCAAACACCCAGCGCTTGTAGTTGTGCACCTGTACCGCCACCGCGTCGGAGGTGAACTTGCTGACCTCAGGGATGTGGCGCAATGTCGTGTTGAGAATCTGCTTGTCCAGATCCTGCAGGAAGCTGGAAGCCTCCATGCCGAGGCCCGAGATAATCGTGCCGAACATCTCGGCCGAAGGCACCGACTTATCGTTTTCCAGCTTGGACAGGTACGACTGCTCGATCCCGATCGCCTCCGCGAATTGGGGCTGCGTCAGCCCTTTCTCCATCCGGATCTGTTTGAGTTTTTCGCCAAAATTCATCGCACTCCTTTCCTAGACGTCATCGAATAGCCCGTATTCTTGGGCATTCCTACAGGACTTGGAAGATGAATATTGACGAATAGGCATGAATTTTTTGGCGGGAAGCATGCAGACTTCAAGAATCCAGCCAAAGCCGCGCTTGCCCGGAGCTCCGACGTGAGCCCCAAAAGCAAAAAGCCCAACCGGTTAAGGCTGGGCT
>CAMLRG010000242.1 GCA_946482335.1 uncultured Duganella sp.
CGCTGTTCGGCGAGACCATGATCCGGCATGCGCGCATGGCGCTGACCAGCCTGGCCCTGGCGCACGACGACATCGTGACGCTGAAGGCCGGCCTGTCCGGCCAGGTGGAGGTGGGCGTGATCATGACGCCGGCCATGAACCTGCTGCCCAACGCCATCACCCGCGTCAAGAAGGAAGCGCCGCTGCTGCGCATCGGCGTGCAGGTCGAGGCCAGCAACGTGCTGATGGAAATGCTGCAGCGCGGCACGCTGGACTTCATGATCGGCCGTATTCTGGAAAAGGAAAGCACGGCGGGCCTGGTGTACGAGGAGCTGACCGAGGAACCGGCATGCGCCGTGGTGCGCAATGGCCATCCGCTGCTCGGGCGCGACCGGCTGCAGCTGAAGGACCTGGCCAACCGCCCCTGGATCCTGCCGCCGCAGGGCAGCATCCTGCGCCACCGCTGCGACATGATGTTCCGCCGCGCCGGCCTGGAACCGCCGGTCGACGTGGTGGACTCCACTTCGCAACTGCTGGTCACCGCCCTGCTGCAAAAGACCGATGCCCTGCACGTGATGCCGGTCGAAGTGGCGCGCTACTATGCCGAGCAGAAGGTGTTGTCCATCCTGCCGCTGGAACTGCCGTTCAGGATGGATGCATTCGGCATCATCACCAAGGCCGACCATCTGATGTCGCCGGGCGCCAACCTGCTGTTGCAGGCCGTGCGCAGCGCGGCGAAAGAGCTCTACTAGCCGAAAGCGTTGGCCGGCAATCCCGGCACGTCGATGCGGGCGCTGAATACGGCGCCCGCCAGCGGCTCCTGCGCCAGCTGCGCGGCCGACAGGCCCTCGCGCGCCGTGGTGATGTAGAGGGTGCGCAAATCGTCCCCGCCAAACGCCAGCGATGCCGGATGCGATGTCGGCAGCGGCACCTCGGCCAGCAATGCGCCGGCCGGGCTGAAACGGCAAACGCGCTTGCCGCCCCAGAGCGCGACCCAGATGCCGCCTTCGCTGTCGGCCTGCATGCCGTCCGGGCTGCCGCCATCGGTGTAGCGGCGCCATACTTCACGCGGCCCCAGGCTGCCGTCGGCGGCCAGCGCATAGCGGTACGTGACGTCGAGGAAGCTGTCCGAGTGGTACAGGGTGCCGCCGTCGGGGGCGAAGGTCGGCCCATTGCAGATGTGGTAGCCCTCGTCGGCCACGGCCAGGCGCAGGTCGGGATCGAGGCGGAACAGCTTGCCCGCGCTCTGCCGGTAATCGCTGTTGTGCATGGAGCCCAGCCACAGGCGGCCCCGGGCGTCGACCTTGGCGTCATTCAGGCGCTGGCCGGCCGCGCCATCCACCACGCGTGCCACCGGTTCGATGCGCAATGCCGGTTCCAGCCACAGGCGCACCACGCTGTCGCGCAGGCCGGCCATGAAACCGTCGCCGTCGCGGCGCGGCACCAGCCAGCAGATATAGTCGGGCAGGGTCCAGCTGCGGTGCTGCTGCGTTGCCGCGTCCCAGGCATGCAGGGTGCAGCGTTTGAGGTCGACGAACAGCAGGCGGTCTTGCGCCGGCACGTAAAGCGGGCCTTCGCCCAGCTCAGCGGCCAGGGGCAGGACACATTGGGCGGTATAGGATTTCATCCCCGCATTCTATGCGCAGGCCGGGCCGCCGCGCGATTCATTTTTTCGGCCCTGCTATAACCGAATTGGCATGGGGTGACGATTGGAGAGAATCAAGCGCCCTGCGACGCACTACAATGGGGGCCCCAACCAAAGTGTTTGGCCCGCCAATGGCGGGCCTTTTTTTTCGGGCTCAAGTGCTTACGGCAGGGCTCGTGTCCGGTTGCCAGAGCTGACCCCGACTTTCAACATCGTCAGGGTGGCCATGCCGATTGCCGCCAGCACCAGCCAGGGCAGGGCGGGGCGCTGTGCGGCGCGGCTCCAGTCGAGCAGCCAGCCGCCGGCGGTGTAGCCGAACAGGCCGCCGACGGCCAGGCCAATGCGGCTCAAGCCCATATAGCTGGCCCGCGCCGAGGCTTGCGCATAACGCGAGACCAGCGCTTCGCGCGCCGGTTCGGCCACCAGCGAGCCGGTATAGAACACGGCGATGCAAATGAACAGCGGGGCCAGGCTGCGCGACGCGGACATGGCCAGCACGGCGCAGCACATGATGCCAATGCCGGTCAGCAGGCGCGTTTCGAGCGACAGGTAGCGCTCGCCGAGCCGCGCCAGCGGATAGAGCAGGGTCAATGCCAGGACCGCATCCATCGCGTACATCCAGGCCACCGTGCGCGGCGTGCCGGAGAATTCGGTCAGCGTGACGGGCACCAGCATCATCAACTGCACCGTCATGATGTAGTAGCCGCTCAGTGTCAGCACCAGCAGCATGAAGGGCTTGTCGCGCAGCGGGATGCGCATCGCGGCCTGCGGCGAGGTGCCGGGCGTGGCGACGCGGTAGGGCGGCAGCAGCCAGGCGTTGGCCAGCGCGGCCAGCAGGAAGACGGCGCCGCCGCCCAGGCCGACCCACAGGAAGTCCACGCCCAGCAGCATGGTGCCGAGCAGCGCGCCCGATACGGCGGCCACGCTTTCCTGCATCATCAGCACCGAATAGAAGCGCGGCCGTTCGGCGGGACGGGTCAGCTTGACCAGCAGCGCGCCGCGCGCCGGGTCGAACAGCGCTCCGCCCAGGCCGGACAGCACGCAGGACAATATCAGCACGGCGGGATTCACCGCCCATGCCATCAGGAAGAAACCCAGCGCGCGCAGCAGCATGCCGCCGACGATCATCGGCTTGGCGCCGAAGTGGTCCGACAGGGAACCGCCGAACAGCGACAGCCCTTGCTGTGCCACCTGGCGCACGCCAAGCGCCACGCCGACCGAGGCCGCGGCCCACCCCAACTGCCCGACGAAGTGCAGGGCCACCACGGGAAACACCAGGTAGTAGCCGCACACCACCAGCAGGTGGTCGACCATCAGGAAGCGTTTGCCCAATTTCCTTGCCCTTGCCGCTGCCGCCATGCCCGCCCCTTTCAGTAATGCTGACAGTTTAGGCAGCGTTAAGACATAATAGAAGCCATTAACCCATGATATTTCGTATTCCAATTCCTTATGGCTCTGAGCGTCGATGACCTGTCCCTGCTGGTGGAAATCGTGGAATCCGGCAGCTTTTCCCAGGCGGCTGCGCGGCGCCGCTGGTCGCAGCCCCAGGTCAGCCAGCGGGTGGCGGCCCTGGAAGGACAGCTCGGCGTGCAGCTGTTTGCGCGCCACCGCCGCGGCGCCACCCCGACACCGGCCTGCCTGACCTTCCTGCCGTCGGCAAGGCAGGCGCTGGCAGCCATCGAGGCGGGCCGGCAGGCGGTGCAGGGGGCACCGGCCCTGCCGCAAGTGGCGCTGGCTTGCGTGCCTTCCTTGACGTCGCTGCTGTTCGGTCCGCTGTTGCTGAAGCTGGCCGATGCGCCGCTCGAAATCCGCTGCAGCACCGACCATTCGCCGGTCATCATGGACAAGCTGCTGACCGGCCGGGTGCAGCTCGGCTTCGTGCTGAAGTGCCCGGCCATCGCGGGCATCCAGATGGAGCGCCTGCATGCCTCGCCCATCGTCGCCGTGGTGCGGCATGGCCATCCCCTGACTCGGCGCCGTCACCTGGTGTTGGCAGATGTGGCCAATGCGCGGCTCGCGCCGCAATTCTGGGGGGAGGAATGCGATGAGCTGATACGCATGCTGCGCGCGCACCGCCGCAGCGACAGCGCGATCCACGCCATCCAGCCCGCCAGCGCGGCGATCGAGCTGGCGCTGGAGCATGGATTCCTGACCTTCATGCCGGAGATGGCGGCGGCGCGCCAGCTCAAGCTGGGCAACCTGGTGAAACTGGCGATTGCGGACTTGCCGCAGTGGGAATGGGAGGCGATGGTGGCCTGGCGCAGCGGCAAGCGGCCCGATGCCGCCAAGTTGCACGTGCTGCAGGCCGTACGCGAATTGGCTTAGCGGCGCGGCGTCAGTGCAGTGACGCTGTGGCGCGCGCGCTGACGTCGCGGCGCTGGTCGGGGTAGGCCAGCACACGCAGGATCACGCTGCGCGGCACCTGCTTGCTTTGCATATAGATCCAGGCATTGGCCGCGCCCATTTGCGCGAGCAGCTCGATGCCTTTGTCCACCTGGATTGCCAACTGCTGGTTGTAGCGCGTGTCGCTCATGATGCCATCCCCAGGAAATATAATTATCCGGATATTATCGAATAAAGCGCTCAGGCGGGCAAGCGCTGGTTTTCCAGGAAGCCGAGCAGCATGGCGTTGACGGCGGCGGCGTGCGTGATGGGGGCCATATGGCCGCCGGCGGTCAGCGCGAAGCGCGCTTGCGGCAGCACGGCAGCCAGCGTTTCGGCCACGCGGCGGGTGGACGCGGGGCCCTTGGCGCCGGCCATCACCAGCGCCGGCATCTCCAGTTGCGCCATGTCGGCGGCGCCGGCCGGTTCGCCGAGCAAGGCGATGAAGTCCAGCTTGACCTTGGCGATACCGTGGGTAAAACGCTGGCGCTGCACATCGGGCAGTGCATCGAAAGCGCCCGGACGGTTCCAGTAATCGATGAAGTTGCGGGTGGCATCCTCGGCGCTTGCCGCGTTGCGGATCGCCGCGACCACGGCTTCGATTTCCTGGCGGCCGGCATCGCTGGCGGGCAGCAAATGGAAGGCGACCGGCTCGAACAGCGCCAGCGACAGTACGCGCTCGCGCATCTGGCGCGCCAGGCGCAGTGCCGTGGCGCCGCCGTAGGAGTGGCCGACCAGGTGGAATGCTTCGCCGGCATCCAGGTGCGACGCCAGGGCGGCGGCCACGGCATCGGCTTCGTGGGCCAGGGTGTAGCCGGCGGCGGCCGCTTCGGTCGGGAAGGCGGACTTGCCGTAGCCCAACAAGTCGATGGCGATGAAGCGGTAATGCGCCGCTTGTCCTTCCATCAAGGTCGACCACTGGTGGCGGGAACTGAGCGAGCTGTGCAGCAGGACAACGGCGGGGCGGGCGTCTGGCGTGGTGTGCATGGCGCGAAAAAAACGATATTCAAAAGACAAGCCGGCTATTATACCGCGCCGCAGCATGGTCGGCGCCCCGATGCGCACCACCCAATGTCGAAATTCCTTACAGAAATCTGTAAATTTCGCAACGCACCTGCCAGTTGCCCTTGACTTATCAGCGTGGCGCAGAAATTGCTTGGTTACTCTCAGTGACAATCGGAGGCCAACGTGATCATGGAACGCTCTGCTCTGCCCGCGCTTTTGCTGACGCTTTTGCTCGGGTTGCTTATGCAAGGGATGCTTGCGGGGCTGCATTTTGCCTCCGCGCGCTACGAATGGGTCTGCCGCACCCTTTATCTGGTGGCCCTGGTGTTGAATTTGCTGGCAGTGCGCCGCTTGAATCCGGCGAACGTGTCGGCGGCAGCGTTGCCGCTGGCGCCGATCGTGATGGCGGTGGCGATCACGTATTTTTCCGTGAGCGCCCCGGACGCGCCGGCCCAGGTGACCTTACTCCTGCTGCCGATCGTGCACGGGGCGGCGGCTGGCAGCATGCTGCTGCTGCCGCTGGACGAGGGGGAGGGCAACCCGTAGCGGCGGTCAGCGGGCGCTGGCGACCTTGTCGCGCAGCTCCAGCGCTTGCCGCGCCATGCGCAGGGTTTGCACGTCGACCTTGGGCGGCACGCTGACCGGGGGCTTGCGCGCCCAGTTGCTGCGTCCCAGTTCGGACGGCGGCAGGACGAAATGTTCCTTCACCACGGCTGGCCGCACTGCTTCCGGCACGGTTTCGCAGGGGCGGTCGGTCAGCATGACCACGCCCTGGCTGTCGATGCAGCGGTACAGGGTTGCTTCCTCGGCGGTTGCCGGCAGCGCGATTGCGCACAGTGCGCAAGAGATCGTGAAATGCCGCATGGCCCACCTCCTTTTGCTTGATGGATCCAGTGTGCGGCGGGGGGCGCTTACGGTCTGTGCGGCGCCTCACCGTGGGCACGCAGGACGGCTTCCCATGCCGGCACGGCGGCACGCCAGAAGGCTTCGATGGTAACCGCCTGTAACTCCAGCCCGAGAAAACGCGCGGCCGGCAGCAAGGCGCTGCCGAGCAGGGTCTCGGCCGCGGCGCCGTCGTCGAACGCTTGTGCGCCGGTTTGTTTGGACAGTTTTTCGCCATCGGCATTGAGCACCACCGGCACGTGCAGGTAACGCGGCTGCGGCAAGCCAAGCAATTGCTGCAGGAAGATCTGGCGCGGCGTGGAATCGAGCAAGTCGGCCCCGCGTACGATGTCGGTGATGCCTTGCGCGCCATCGTCCACCACCACGGCCAATTGATAGGCCCAGAAACCGTCGGCGCGGCGCACCACGAAATCGCCCACGTCGGCCGTGATGTCCTGGCTGACGTCGCCCGCGAAACGGTCGTGGAAGCGGATGACGCAGTGCGGTTCCTGCGGCGTGCGCAAGCGCAGGGCGCGCGCCACGCGGCCCGGCGCCAGGCCGGCGCGGCAAGTGCCGGGGTAGACCAGGTTGGGATGGCCGGCCTGGCCCAGGCGCAGCTGGGAGTCGGCAATCTCCTTGCGCGAGCAGCCGCAGGGATAGATGTGGCTGCCCAGCTGGCGCAGCGCGGCTTCGTACAAGTGTTCGCGCCGGGTTTGCCAGGTCACCTCGCCATCCCACTGCATGCCGCAGCGCTGCAGCGAAGCCAGGATGTGGCGGTCGGCGCCTTCCACGTTGCGGTCGCGGTCGATGTCCTCCACGCGCACCAGCCACTGTCCACCGTGGACCTTGGCGTCGAGGTAGCTGGCCATGGCCGCCACCAGGGAGCCCAGGTGCAGCGGTCCGGTCGGGGAGGGCGCAAAGCGGCCGATGTAAGGCGTGGGTTTCATACGGGGCGTAGGATACCATCCCGCATGCTGCGCTGCAGCTTGGCGGTTGCGGCAAATCCGCTAGAATGCCCGCGCGGCCACCAGCCGCGCCCAATGGACAATCCACAAGACACCGATATGACTAAATCCCTCACCATCGTAGCGACCACCCTGGCAGCCAGCGTGGCGCTGGCCTCGCCCGCTTCCGCTGCCGGCGCCAAGCCCGGCAAGGCGGCGCAGCCGCAAGTACAGGAAGCGCCGCTGCGCGCCCATCTGGCATTCCTGTCCAGCGATTTGCTGGAAGGCCGCGGCACCGGCCAGCGCGGCGGCGACCTGACCGTCGCCTACCTGGAGAACCAGGCCATGGCCCTGGGCCTGAAGCCGGCTAACGGCAACAGCTACCGCCAGCTGGTGAAGATCGCCGGCGTGAAGACCGATGCGGCGGCCTCCAACCTGCGCCTGGACGTGAACGGGACGGCACTGCCGGCCAGCTTCGGCAAGGATTGGGTATATGC
>CAMLRG010000243.1 GCA_946482335.1 uncultured Duganella sp.
CAAAATGTCCGGTTGCCAGAGCTGACCCCGACTTTCAAAACAGATCCCGCAGTTGGAAGTACAGCATGCCCAGCACCAGGGCGGGGGTGCGCAGCAGCGTGCCGCCGGGGAAGGGGGCGTGCTTGATGCGTGCGAAGATGTCGAAGCGCTCGGCCTGGCCGGCAATGGCTTCCGCCACCAGCAGTCCCGCCATGCCGGTGAACGCCAGGCCGTGGCCGGAGAAGCCTTGCATGTAGTAGATGTTGTGGCCGACGCGTCCCAGGTCGGGGGCACGGTTCATGCTGATGTCGACAAAGCCGCCCCAGGCATAGTCGATGCCGACATCCGATAGCTGCGGGAAGGCGGCCACCATGCGGCGCCGTATGCGCTCGACCAGGTTGGCCGGCGTTTTCCCGCTATAGCTGTCGCCGGCGCCGAACAGCAGGCGGTGGTCGGCGCTGAAACGGAAATAGTCCAGCACGAAATTGGTGTCCGACACCGCGCTGCGGCGCGGCAGCAGGCTGTCGGCCATGGCCTTCGACAAGGCTTCGGTGGCGATGATGTAGGTGCCGACCGGCATGATGCGCGCGCTCACTTGCGGCACCAGGTTGCCGTATTCGGCGAGGTAGACGTTCGCGGCCAGTACGACGAAGCGCGCGGCGACCTGGCCTTGCGCGGTATGCACGCGCGCGGTGTCGCCGCGTTCCAGCAGGAATACCGGGGAATCTTCGTACACGCGCACGCCGGCGGCCAGCGCGGCGCGGCCCAGTCCCAGCGTGTATTTGAGCGGATGCACGTGGCCGCCGCCCATGTCCGCCACGCCGGCGTGGAAGCGCGGGCTGTCGATCCATTGTCCCATGTCGCGCGGCGCGATCCAGTGCAGGGGATAGCCATAGACGGTCTCCACATGCCGCCCCCATGCTTCCAGCGCGCGCATCTTGCCGGGCTTGACGGCGAGGCTCAGCGCGCCCGGCGTGTAGTCGCATTCGATGCGGTACTTGTCGATGCGCTTGCGCAGCAGCTGCACCCCGGCCACCGACAAGTCCCAGGCGCGGCGCGCGTCCTCGCGCGGCAACTGGCGCTCGATGGCGGCTTCGCCATCATTGCCGAAGCCCGGCAGCACCTGGCCGCCATTGCGGCCCGAGGCGCCCCAGCCGATGCGCTGCGCTTCCAGCAGTATCACGGAATAGCCGCGTTCGGCCAGCTCGAGTGCGGCCGACAGGCCCGCCAGGCCGCCGCCTATCACGCACACGTCGGCGCTGGTATTGCCGGCCAGCGGCGGCAGGGCGGCGCTGCGCTGCACGCTGGCCTCATAGTATGAGTTTTCGATGACGCCCAGCTCTTTGCGCAGCAGCGTGCCCATATCAGGTGACGCGGAAGTTCAGGAACTGCCAGGGATCGTCGCGGTCTTGCGGTTCGTCGAACAGGCCGCAGCGTTCCTTCAAAGGCGTCCAGTCGCCATAGACGCCGGCCAGCTCGCCCAGGTAGGGCGCGGCGATTTCCATCACCAGCTGGTCGTCGATATCGTCCGGTTCCACCACGCCGCAATCGGGATTGCGCAGCGCCCACACCATGCCGCCCAGGATGCCGGCCACCACCTGCAGCGAGGTGGCGGAGTTATGCGGTGCCAGCGCGCGCGCCTGTTCGATGGTCAGGCGCGAGCCGAACCAGTAGGCGCCTTTGGGATTGCCCATCAATAGCACGCCCAGTTCATCCATGCCGCTTTCGATCTCCTTGCCCATGATGCGCTCGTCGGCCTGCAGCTGCCAGTTCTTGCCCGCCATCTCGTGCAGCGACAGCACGGCGTCGTCGCAAGGGTGGTAGGCGTAGTGCACGGTGGGGCGGTAGCTGACGGTATTGTTCTCGCGCAGCGTCAGGTGGTCGGCAATCGAGATCGATTCGGCGTGCGTGACGAGAAAGCCGTGGTAGGGCCCCTCCAGCGGCGTCCAGCTGCGCACGCGGGTGGCGATGCCGGGACGCTGCAGATAGATGGCAGCGTCGCTGCCGTAGCCGTGGCGCGCCGCGTCGGCCGGCCAATGCTTTTCGTGGCTGCCCCAGCCCAGTTCCGCCGGCTGCAATCCTTCGCTGACGAAGCCGTCCACCGACCAGGTGTTGACGAACTCGCCGCGTGCCTTGCGGCGGCTGGAAACCTGCGTGTCGCGCTCGGCAATGTGGATCACCTTGACTTCGAGCTGCTGCGCCAGCCTGGCCCATTCCTCGTAACAGGTCGGCCGCGCCACCTCGAGGTGCTGGTCGCGCGCCATATTCATCAGCGCTTGCTTGACCAGCACCGAGGCCAGGCCGGGATTGGCGCCTTGCGTGACCACGGCGGTGGCGCCGTGCCGCTTGTCGAGGCGGAAGGCCAGCACCGCTTCGCGCAGCGCATAGTTCGAGCGCTGCGATAACGACAAGCCTTCGTCGTCGTAGAACCCCTTCCACGGCTCGGTGCAAGTGTCCAGGTAGAGAATGCCGCGCCGCCAGCAGTAGCGGATCAGGTCCAGGCTGGAGACGTCGACCGACAGGTTGAGCAGGAAGTCGCCTTCCTGCAGCAGGCCATCGAGGATGCTGTCGAAATTGCCTTGCTCCAGCGGCGTGGCGTCGAACCGGATCCCGTACTCCGCGGCGATGCCGCTTTTGTCCGGACTGCGCGACACGACGGTGACCTGGGATGGCGCCAGTTCGAAATGGCGGAACAGCAGCGGCACCACCGCCTGTCCAATGCTGCCGAATCCGAGCAGCACCAGGCGGCCCTTCAGGGCCGCGTATTGTTTGTGATCGTCCATTTCCTCTCCCGTGGGCGTGCTTCATTGTGGGGTGCGGGCGAGGGCGCTTCCATGCGCCACATAACATATGTTAAGATATATCTTCATACGATATATCTTAACTTTCAGGGAGGAAGCCATGTTCCATTTCTTCCGCGGCCGTCACCGGCTGCACCATGAGCATCAGCACCACCACCGCGGTGGCGGCGGGCGGGGGCCCAAGATGTTCGATTCGGGCGCCATGCGCTACGTCGTGTTGCAACTGATCGCCGACAAGCCGCGCCACGGTTACGAAATCATCAAGGAGCTCGAGCAGCGCGCCGGCGGCAGCTACACGCCCAGTCCGGGCGCCATTTATCCGCTGCTGTCCATGCTGGCCGACATGGGCCATGTGGACATCGTCAAGGATGGCAACAAGAAGCTGTATTCCATCCTGCCGGAAGGCCAGGCCTTCCTCGATGAGAACCGGGACCTGGTGCAAGCCCATATGGCGCGGCTGTCAGGCAATGGCGGCGGCGAGGAGGGCGGCGACTTGCGCGCCCTGATGCATGCGCTGAAGGATGCCGTCATTTCGCGCGGCCGCGGTCCGCGCAGCACCCGCGAGCACGTCGACGCAATTCGCGCTATCCTCAAGCGCGCCATCAACGATATCAACCAGCTTAGCTGATGACCCAGACACTCACCCCGCAACGCGAACGCACGGTCCTATGGCTGCTGGCGTTCATCCAATTCACCGTCATCATGGACTTCATGGTGATGATGCCGCTGGCGCCGCAATTGATGAGCGCCTTCTCGATCAGCGCAGCCCAGGTATCGGGCGCCGTTTCCGCCTATGCCTGGTGCGCCGGGCTGTCGGGCCTGCTGGCGGCCACCTATGCCGACCGCTTCGACCGCAAGAAACTGCTGCTGGCGGTATTCATGCTGTTCAACCTGTCCAACCTGGCCTGCGCCCTGGCGCCGAATTTCCACGTGCTGGTGCTGTCGCGCGCTTTTGCCGGCATGACGGGCGGTGTGCTGGGCGCGATCAGCATGTCCATCATCGCCGACCTGATTCCGCAGGAGCGCCGCGGCGCCGCCACCGGCATCGTGATGACGTCCTTCAGCATGGCTGCGATTGCCGGCGTGCCGGCGGGCGTGATGCTGGGCGCCCAGTTCGGCTGGCAGTCACCGTTCTACCTGCTGGTGGTGCTGTCGATGGTGGTGTGGCTGGTTGCCGCGCGCGCGCTGCCGCCGATGACGGCCCACCTGGCGCATGCGCCGGTCCCGCTGGCGCGCGTGCTGCCCGAACTGCTTGGCCTGTTCACGGTCGGGGCACACTTGCGCGGCTTCCTGCTGTGCTTCGCGGTCACGGTGAGCGGCATGATGGTGATTCCCTTCATTTCGCCCATGCTGGTGGGTAACCTCGGCATCGCGCCGGCCCAGATCAGCTACGTCTACCTGTGCGGCGGCATCGCCACCCTGTTCAGTTCACGCCTGATCGGCGGCTGGTCGGACAAGGCCGGCAAGCAGCGCGTGTTCCGCTGGCTGGCCCTGTTCTCGATCGCGCCGACGCTGTTCATGACGCACATGCCGCAAATCCCACTGTGGCTGGTCATGCTGTTCTTCCCCTTCTTCATGGTGGCGATGTCGGGCCGCTTCGTGCCGATGCAGGCGTTGCTGACCACCATCCCCGAGCCGCAGCGGCGCGGCGCATTCCTGAGCGCGAACGCGGCGGTCCAGCAGATGGGCACCGGCGTGGGCGCCTTTGCCGGCGGCTTGCTGGTGCATACCGATGCGGCGGGGCGCCTGCTGGGGTATGACACCATCGGCCTGATTGCCGCCGGCCTGGCGCTGTTTGCCGTATGGTGGGTCGGGCGGGTGCAGGGCGCCGCGGCCGGCGCTACTGCGCGCTCCCCTGCTTGACCACCAGGTCGAGCAGGCGCTGGCCCTGTTCCAGGACGGACTTGGCCAGCGCATCGCGCACGATGTCGCTGAAGAAGCCTTCCGTCACGCGGTTGCCGTCCTGCGACAGGAAGGTGAAACGAAGCTGGCCGGCGCCCGGTGCGAAGGCTGGTTTTTTTGCGGCGGCCTGCATGAATGCCGGGATGGCGGTCGCCACCACGGCTTTCGCCTGCTCCGCCACCTCGGCCGGCGCACCTTCGAAGACCGCCGTGCGGCCGGTCTGGTTGATGTAGCGCACGCGCCCGTCGGCGTAGGCGGCCAGGGTATCCATGCTGTCGTCCAGCGGCACTTCGATCACCACGCCGAGCATTTCGGGCGCTGCCGGGACGTGGCCGTTGGCGCGCAGCCAGTGGGCGGCCAGCAGGCGCACGCGGCTTTCTTCGTTGGGATCTTGTGCCATGGCCTGGACCACGCGCGGGTCGGGTGCTTCGCCGAACAAAGTGCCGGCATCGTCGGCGAACAGCATATTGTGCACGGTGTTCAACTGCTCCGTGCCGTACGGCGCGTCAGCGCGGGTCTTCGATCTGGCGCTGAACGCCGCAAACAACTTCTTGAACATCTTTTACCATCCAGTGAGTGCTTCTACTTCCGTCACGTGGCGCCAGCTGGGGCGGGCGCGCATCATGTCGGCATATTTTTGCAGTGCAGGCCAGGCGGTGGCCGGGCGCGGCATATTGCGCGACCAGCGCATATACATGGTCAGCATCAGGTCGGCGCCGGAAAACGTTTGGCCCAGCAGGTAGGGGCCATTATCGGCCAGGTGCGCATCGAGCGTCGCCCACATCGATTCGATGCGCTGGCGGATCGCGCTGCGCAGCGGACCTTCCTCGTTGGTGCCGCCGATATCGGACGGGTAGAACCACAGGCGGAAGTTGGTGCCTAGTTCGACGGCCATCGTCACCATCCATTCATACCACTCCGCGCGCGCCAGCGATCCGGCCGGCGGCGCCAGGTTCGCGTGCGGATGGCGCTCGGCCAGCATCATCATCAGGGCGGCCGATTCGTGGAAAGGCTCGCCGTCGATGAGCAGGGTCGGCACCTTGCCCTGCGGGTTCAGGCGCAGGTATTCCGGGCTGCGCTGCTGGCCCGCCTCCAGGTCGACTTCCTTCAGCTCGTAAGGCGCGCCGATCTCCTTCAGCGCGGCATGGATCGCCAGGCTCGCCGCACCGCGGCCGTAATAAAGGGTGTACATAGGCTAGTCCTTCAAGGTCTTGCGCCATTGGACCAGCGGCAGCAGGTCGCCGCTGATATCGTCTTCCACCAGGATTTCGCCGTTCGCATGCGACACCAGGAAGCTCGCCAGCGCCTGCGCGCGGTCGTCGCCATCCTCGACGAAGGTGAGCTGGTAATAGGGTTTCCCGTCCACCTCGCGCGGCGCCGGGTCGGTCTCGATCAGCGCCCCGTGCAGCTTGCCGCCGCTGCGCTGCTCGATCGTCTCCGCCCAGCGCTTCAGCTCGGGCAGCGCCATCAGCGTTTCCGCCGCCTGCTCGCGGCTCACCGCCGCTTTCGCCACTGGCGAAGGGGCCGGCACCACGGCCGCCGGCGTAGCCGCCGCTTCGGAGCGATGATTGCTGACGTACCAGGCGCCGATGCCTGCAACAAGCAGGCCGGCCACGGCACCGGCGATAGCGGAGTTACGGGAGGAGGACATAGACGACGCAGCCCGGCAGTTTAAAGTGCGCCCATACTAACAGATCTGCGCGCCTTGCCGTGCAGCACTATCGCGCAAGCGCCGGATGTAAAAAAAGCCCACCGGCACAGGGCGCGGCGTAGGCCGCGTCCTGGCAGGTGGGCTTTTGTAGGCCCGGGAAGGAGCCGGCTGATTACATCATGCCGTCCATGCCACCCATGCCGCCCATGCCACCCATACCGCCCATGCCGCCGGCTGGCTTGTCTTCTACGACTTCGGCAACCATGCAGTCGGTGGTCAGCATCAGGCCGGCGATCGACGCGGCATTCTGCAGCGCGGAGCGGGTCACTTTGGCTGGGTCCAGCACGCCCATTTCAACCATGTCGCCATAGGTGCCGTTGGAGGCGTTGTAACCGTAGTTGCCGGTACCTGCCAGCACTGCGTTCACCACCACCGAAGCTTCTTCGCCGGCGTTGGTGACGATCATGCGCAGTGGCTCTTCCATTGCGCGCAGCACGATCTTGATGCCGGCTTCCTGGTCGGGGTTGTCGCCTTTCACGGACAGGGCAGCGCGGGCGCGCAGCAGGGCTACGCCGCCGCCTGGCACAATGCCTTCTTCCACAGCTGCGCGGGTCGCGTGCAGTGCGTCTTCAACGCGTGCCTTCTTCTCTTTCATTTCGACTTCGGTGGCTGCGCCAACCTTGATCACGGCAACGCCGCCGGCCAGCTTGGCCACGCGCTCTTGCAGTTTTTCGCGGTCGTAGTCGGAGGTCGCGGTTTCGATCTGGGTGCGGATCTGGCCCACACGGCCTTCGATTGCGGAAGCTTCGCCTGCGCCGTCGATGACGATGGTGTTTTCCTTGCCCACTTCGATACGCTTGGCTTGGCCCAGTTCCGCCAGGGTGGCTTTTTCCAGGGTCAGGCCGACTTCTTCAGCAACAACCTGGCCGCCGGTCAGGATGGCGATGTCTTCCAGCATGGCCTTGCGGCGGTCGC
>CAMLRG010000244.1 GCA_946482335.1 uncultured Duganella sp.
GGCGTGATGGCCAGCTCGGTGGGCATGGACAAGATCACCACCAAGATCCTGTGGCTGCGCGAAGACCTGCCGACGCCGGAATACGCGGTGCTCGACGCCGATTCCGACCTGGATGCGGAAGCCGCGCGCCTTGGCCTGCCGCTGATCATGAAACCGCCGCACGAAGGCTCGACCATCGGCATCACCAAGGTGACCGATGCCGCGCAGCTGCGCACCGCGTACGACGCCGCCGCCGCGCTGGATGACAGCGTGCTGGCCGAGGAATTCGTGGAAGGGCGCGAGTTCACCGTCGCGGTGCTGGGCACCGGCAAGAACGCGCGCGCGCTGCCGATCGTGGAAATCGTGGCACCGCAAGGCAATTACGACTACCAGAACAAGTATTTCACCGACGACACCAAGTATTTCTGCCCGCCGCAGCTGGACCAGGCGATCCAGGATGAAATGCAGCGCCTGGCCGTGGCGGCGTACCGCGCCGTCGGCTGCGAGGGCTGGGGCCGCGTCGACGTGCTGCTGCGCGAAAAGGACCAGAAGCCGTTCCTGCTGGAGGTAAATACATCGCCAGGCATGACCAGCCATTCGCTGGTGCCGATGGCAGCCCGCGCGACCGGCGTGAGCTATGAAGCACTGTGCGTGGAAATCCTGCGCACCGCACGACTGAAACTGAAGAAGTAAAAGGGAAGAGAACCATGTGGCACGACGTGAAAGCCTTGAATGCATCCGCCAGCGGCCTGGTCGCGCTGTCGGTGCTGGCTTGCGCCGTTGCCGGCGTGTGGTGGCTGGCGAATCGCCCTGTATTCGATTTGCGCGCCATCCGCGTTGAAACCATGGACAAGTCGGAGTTCAAGCACGTGAACCACCTGACGCTGCGCAACAGCACCCAGGGCCGCATCGCGGGCAACTTCTTCACCGCCAACCTGGAGCAGGTACGCCAGGTGTTCGAGTCGGTGCCGTGGGTGCGCCGCGCCAGCGTGCGGCGCGAATGGCCCGACCAGCTGATCGTGTCGCTGGAGGAGCACGAAGCGCTGGGCACCTGGGGTGAGGACGGCCGCCTGCTGTCGGTCAAGGGCGACGTGTTCACCACCAACCTGGCGGAGGCGGAAGAAGACCACGAGCTGCCCGAGTTTTCCGGTCCGGACGGCAGCGAGAAGGAAGTGCTGGCGCGCTACGGCGAATTGAAGCAATGGTTCGCGCCGGCCAGCCTGGTGCCGAAGGGCGTGGCGCTGTCGGGGCGTTACGCCTGGACGGTCAAACTGGACAACGGCGCCAGCGTGGCGCTGGGACGCGAAGCGACGCACGACACGCTGCACCAGCGCGTGCAGCGCCTGGTGCGCATCTGGCCGCAGATTGCCAGCCGCGTGCCGAATATTGAAACGATTGACATGCGCTACCAGAACGGACTGGCGCTCAGTGCAGCGGGGCTGAAGATCCCGTCGGATACGAAGAAACATTGAAAGCAGGGCGAAAGAGATGACTAAAGACGCTAAGAACCTGATCGTCGGCCTCGACATCGGCACCTCCAAAGTGGTGGCCGTGGTGGCCGAAGTGATGGGCGATGGACGCCACGAAGTGATTGGCCTGGGCCAGCACGAGTCCAAAGGCCTGAAAAAAGGCGTGGTGGTGAACATCGAGGCGACCGTCGAATCGATCCAGCGCGCGCTGGAAGAGGCGGAGCTGATGGCCGACTGCAAGATCCGCAATGTGTACGCGGGCATCGCGGGCAGCCATATCCGCAGCTTCAATTCCAGCGGCATGGTGGCGATCAAGGACAAGGAAGTCACCGCCACCGACGTGGCGCGCGTGATCGAAACGGCCAAGGCAGTCAACATCCCGACCGACCAGCAGCTGCTGCACACGGTGCCGCAGGAATTCATCGTCGACTCGCAGGAAGACGTGCGCGAGCCGATCGGCATGAGCGGCATCCGCCTGGAAGTGAAGGTGCACATCGTCACGGGCGCGGTGAGCGCGGTGCAGAACATCGTCAAGTGCGTGCGCCGCTGCGGCCTGGAAGTGTCTGACCTGATCCTGCAGCCGATGGCCTCGGCCGACGCGGTGCTGACGACGGACGAAAAGGAACTGGGCGTGGTGCTGATCGACATCGGCGGCGGCACCACCGACGTGGCGGTGTTCAGCGACGGTGCGATCCGCCATACGGCCGTGATCCCGATCGCCGGCGACCAGATCACCAACGATATCGCGATGGCCCTGCGCACGCCGACCGGCGAAGCGGAGGAAATCAAGATCCGCTACGGCGTGGCCAAGCAGGTGCTGGCCGACCCGGGCGAACACCTGGAAGTGCCGGGCCTGGGCGACCGCGGCCCGCGCAACCTGTCGCGCCAGGCGCTGGCCGCTGTGATCGAGCCGCGCGTGGAGGAACTGTTTGCGATGGTGCACCAGGTGGTGCGCGAGTCCGGCTACGAGGGCGTGCTCTCGTCGGGCATCGTGCTGACCGGCGGCACCGCGATCATGCCGGGCATGGTGGAGATGGCGGAAGACATCTTCCTCAAGCCGGCGCGCCTGGGCACCCCGGACTACCGCGGCCAGCTGGCCGACGTGGTGCGCAGCCCGCGCTATGCGACGGTACTTGGATTGTTGTTGGAAGCGAAAAAGCAGTACCTGCGCGGCCACATTGTGACCCGCCAGGATGGTTCGGTGAAGGCAGTTTGGCAGCGCATGAAGGAATGGTTTTTAGGTAATTTTTAAATTGAAAAACACTGCAGTTTTCAATCTCCAGTTCTCCTACCCATATGAGGCCTGGCGCTTGAAAACCGCATTCTAGATAGGAGTACATCATGGAGTTTGATATGGTTGATAACGCAACACTGGGAACGGTCATCAAGGTCGTCGGCGTTGGCGGTGCTGGCGGCAATGCGGTCCAGCACATGATCAACAAGGGCGTGAGCGGCGTGGAATTCATCGCCGCCAACACCGACGCGCAGGCGCTGGCCACGTCCAAGGCACACAACATCATCCAGATCGGCGCGACCGGCCTGGGCGCAGGCATGAAGCCTGACGTCGGCCGTGCGCTGGCAGAAGAATCCCGCAGCCGCATCGAAGATGCGCTGCGCGGCGCGCACATGGTATTCATCGCAGCCGGCATGGGCGGCGGCACCGGTACCGGCGCAGCGCCGATCGTGGCGGAGATCGCCAAGCAGCAGGGCGCGCTGACCGTGGCGGTGGTGTCCAAGCCGTTCTCGCACGAAGGCCAGAAATGCCTGGACATCGCCGAGGCCGGCCTGGAGCAGCTGTCGCAGAACGTCGACTCGCTGATCGTGATCTGCAACGAGAAGCTGGAAGAGATCTACGAAGACGAGTCCCTGATCGAATGGCTGCAGCACGCCGACGATGTGCTGAACAACGCCGTTGCCGGTATCGCCGAGATCATCAACGTGCCGGGCCACATCAACGTCGACTTCAACGACGTCAAGACCATCATGGGCGAGCAGGGCAAGGCGATGATGGGTACCGCCACCGCTTCCGGCGTGGACCGCGCCCGCGTGGCCGCCGAGCAGGCTGTCGCATCCCCGCTGCTGGAGGGCATCGACCTGTCCGGCGCGCGCGGCGTGCTGGTGAACGTGACCGCATCGCGCGGCCTGAAAGGTAAGGAAGTGCGTGAAGTGATGGCGGCCGTACGCGCCTTCGCCGCACCGGACGCGTCGATCGCCCAGGGCATCGCCTATAACGACGAGATGGGCGACGAAATCCGCGTGACCGTGGTGGCCACCGGCCTGGGCAAGGCCAAGAAGCACGTGCAACTGGTACCGCAGCAGCAACTGCGCACCGGCACCCATGGCGGCAGCCCGCTGAACGTCAACGGCGCACTGGGCGGCGGCGCTGCGACCAATGCCGTGGGCGGCTTCGGTTCCGCAGGTTTCTCCGGCGTATCGGCCGACGTGCAGAAGCAGCCAGCCGTGTGGCGCCGCGAATCGGCCACCGAGCAGGTGAATGCACTGGCCAAGTCGGGCATGGAAACCTACGACATCCCGGCCTTCCTGCGCAAGCAGGCTGACTAAATACGGTCGGCCGCGCCGCCGGATACGCGTCCGGCGGCGCGGAGTTATACTAGACATTCAGGGCAACCCGCGCACTGGCGCGGTTTTTTATTTTCGAGAACCGGTAGACCCGTACCTGACCCGCGGGGTCAGGTACGATCCGCGGCAGCCGCGTACCAGTGCCTGACCCTGCGGGTCAGGCACTGTGATACCGGTTCTCTCCAAACAGGAGAAAAAGAATGACCATCAAAGTAGGCGACAAACTGCCGGAAGGCCAACTGTCCGAATTCATCGAGACCGAAACCGAAGGCTGCACCCTCGGCCCCAACACTTTCAACGTGCAAGACCTCGTCAAAGGCAAGAAAATCGCCATCTTCGGCCTGCCGGGCGCCTACACCCCGACCTGCTCCGCACAGCACGTGCCGGGCTACGTCAAGCACGCCGCCGACCTGAAGGGCAAGGGCGTCGATGAAATCTGGTGCATCTCCGTGAACGACGCCTTCGTGATGGGCGCCTGGGGCCGCGACCAGAAAGCCACCGGCACCATCCGCATGATGGCCGACGGCAACGCCGCCTACTCCAAGGCCCTGGGCCTGGACGCCGACTTCTCCAAGTACGGCATGGGCACCCGCTCCCAGCGTTACTCGATGCTGGTGGAAGACGGCGTGGTCAAGCAGCTCAACGTCGAGCAGGGCGGCAAGTTCGAAGTGTCGAACGCCGAAACCATGCTGGGCCAGCTGTAAGCGCAGCTTACTCCGCGGTAGACGGCGCTTCGGCGCCGTTTTTCGTTTTGGCCCGCGGCTTGCGCTTCTTCGGCGCCAGCATGACGCCGGTGCACGAAGGCGCCCCGCAATAGCAGGCGAACTGCTTCTTCACCTTGGCCGTATGGCGCGCCTCGTAGATCAAGCCATAGTTGTAGTTCAGCTCTTCGCCCGCAGCGATGTCGCGCAAGGAGCAGATATAGACGCGGCTTTCGTCGTCCTCCTCCGCCTCGCAGTTGGGCTCGCAGGAGTGGTTGATGAAGCGCGCCTCGTTGCCGCCCGAGCCGCCATCGATCAGCAGGCCGTTATTCAGGCTGAAGAAGAAGGTATGCCCGATCGGCCCGCCTTTCTCCTCCGTGCGGCGGCAGCATTCGTCCCAGTCGACGATCTCGCCGGTGTATTCGATGATACGGGTGCCGGCGGGAATCAGGCGGCGCGCAAAAACGCCGCGGCCGTGCACGGGCGATTCGTGTACTTCATAGAGCGGCTCGACGTCGTCGACCAGTAAGGCTTGCGTGTTCATTTCATCATCATAACCCGCCCCGAAGTTGTTCGCGATGCCTTTCCGGAACCGCGCCCGCAGCGCGGAGCCGCCCTCAGCAGCAAACCGCTTCTTTCAGTACAATGGACGACCCGATAACGGATTTGGGCCGCCATCGTGACTCCGCAACAAAAAGAAAACCTGCAAGCTATTTACGCCATGGTGGCCGCGGTCGCCATGTTCTCGCTCATGGATGCCTCCATGAAAGTGCTGGCCGAGCACTACCCGGCGGTGCAGGTGACGGCACTGCGATGCATGCTGTCGATGCCGCTGGTGTGCGCCTTCATGGCCTACCGCGGCAAGTTCACCGGAATTTTCAAGGTGCGCTGGTCGCTGCACATCCTGCGCGGCGCGGTTGGCGTGGCCATGCTGTCGCTGTTCGCCTATGCGCTGAAGACGCTGCCGCTGGCCGACACTTATGCCATCTTCTTCATTGCCCCGGCGCTGGTCACCGCGCTGGCGGTCTTCGTCCTGCGCGAAAAGGTCAGCCTGGGCCAATGGGTGGCGATTTTCGTCGGCCTGGGCGGCGTGCTGGTGGTGCTGAGGCCCGACGGCAGCAACTTCGCCTCGATCGCCGGCCTGGCGGTGCTGGCGTCGGCCGTCTGCTACGGCGTTTCGGCCATTGCCGGGCGGGTACTGGCCAAGACCGACGCACCGGAGCATGTGATGTTCTGGGTGCTGACCCTGATGGGCGTGGGCGTGGCGCCCTTGGCGATCCGGGCCTGGGTGCCGATCGACTGGTCGCTGTGGCCGGCCCTGGCAGCGCTGGCGGTGAGCGGCTTCTTTGGCCAACTGGCACTGACGCGCGCCTTCAGCATGGGCAAGGCATCGATCGTGGCGCCGTTCGAATACACGGCCCTGGCCTGGGGCGTGGGGATCGACTGGCTGCTGTGGCAAACCTTGCCGGATAGATTCACGCTGCTGGGCGCCGCCATCATCATCGGCTCCGGCATCTACCTGGTGCGGCGCGAAGGGCAGCATGCCGAGGCTGAGCATCCCTGAGCGGGGAAGGGCGCAGGGCGCTATAATCCTTGCATGCTGAAACAACGAACCATCAAAGAAGTCGTCCGCACCACCGGTGTCGGCCTGCACTCCGGCACCAAGGTCGAGCTGACCTTGCGGCCGGCCGAACCGGATACGGGCATCGTCTTCCGTCGCGTCGACCTGAGCCCGCAAGTTGTGTTCCCGACAAGGGCCGACATCGTGGGCGATACCCGCATGGCCACGGTGCTGATGAAAGATGGCGGCCGCGTCTCCACCGTCGAGCACCTGATGTCGGCCTGCGCCGGCCTGGGCATCGACAACCTGTACGTGGATGTGACGGCGGAAGAAATCCCGATCATGGATGGTTCGGCATCGTCCTTCGTCTACCTGCTGCAGCAGGGCGGCGTGCAGGAGCAGGAAGCGCCGAAAAAGTTCATCAAGGTGAAAAAGACGGTCGAAATCCGCGAAGGCAAGGGCGCCAATGAAAAGTGGGCGCGCCTGGTGCCGCACGACGGCTTCAAGCTGGACTTCTTCATCGAATTCAACCACCCCGCAGTGGATGGCACGGCGCAGCGCGCCACGGTGGATTTCGGCGACGTGTCGTACATCCAGGCCATTGCCCGCGCCCGCACCTTCGGCTTCATGCAGGACGTGGAAATGCTGCGCGGGATTGGGCTGGCGCGTGGCGGCTCGCTGGAAAACGCCATCGTGATGGACGAATACCGCATCCTGAATTCCGACGGCCTGCGCTACGACGACGAATTCGTGCGCCACAAGATCCTTGACGCGATCGGCGACCTGTACATGGTCGGCCACCCGATCATCGCCAGCTACGAAGCCCACAAATCCGGCCACGCCCTGAACAACCAGCTGTTGCGCGCCATGCTGGCCGATCCGGAATCCTACGAACTGGTCACTTTCGACTCCCTCGACACCGCCCCGCCATCCTACGCCAGGCAGATGTCGCGCGAGTGGGCCTACCTGTAATTAAAGTCGGGGTCAG
>CAMLRG010000245.1 GCA_946482335.1 uncultured Duganella sp.
GCGTGGTGCGTCCGCGCCTGTCCGACGCCAAGTTCTTCTTCGAGCAGGACAAGAAGAAGTCGCTGGAATCGCGTCTGCCGCTGCTGAAGAACGTGGTCTACCACAACAAGCTGGGCACCCAGGCCGAGCGCTCCGAGCGCGTCACCTCGCTGGCGGCCGCGATCGCCGGCCGCCTGGGCGGCGACAAGGCGCTGGCCGAACGCGCCGCGCGCCTGTCCAAGGCTGACCTGCTGACCGACATGGTGGGCGAATTCCCCGAGCTGCAAGGCATCATGGGCACTTACTACGCCCGCCACGATGGCGAGCACGAGGAAGTCGCACTGGCCGCCTCCGAACACTACCAGCCGCGCTTCGCCGGCGACAACCTGCCTTCCACCGCCACCGGCACTGCCGTGGCGCTGGCAGACAAGGTGGAAACCCTGGTCGGCATCTGGGCCATCGGCCTGCAGCCGACCGGCGACAAGGACCCGTTCGCGCTGCGCCGCCACGCCCTGGGCGTGCTGCGCATGCTGGTGGAAAAACGCCTGCCGCTGCCAATCTCCGCGCTGCTGGGCGACGCGGTCGCGCAATTCGTGGCTGTGCCGAACTTCAAGGATCCGACTGCCGAAGTCACCGCCTTCATGATGGACCGCCTGCGCGGCATGCTGCGCGAACGCGGCTTCAGCGTGAACGAAATCGAAGCCGTGGTGGCGCAGAATCCCGACCGCCTGGACGACATCGTGCAGCGCCTGGAAGCCGTGCAAGCCTTCGCCGCCCTGCCGGAATCGGTATCGCTGGCCGGCGCCAACAAGCGCATCACCAACATCCTGAAGAAAAACGAGGAAGCGCTGGCGCAAGCCGGCACGGTGCGCGCCGAACTGCTGCAGGACGCCGCGGAAAAGGCCCTGCACGCCGCCATGGGCCGCGTGGCGCCGGAAGTCGAAGCCGCATGGGCCAAGGGCGACTTCACCGCCACGCTGAAAACCCTGGCGCAGCTGAAAGAGGAAGTCGACGCCTTCTTCAACGACGTGATGGTGATGGCGGAAGACCTGGCCCTGCGCAACAACCGGCTGGCATTGCTGTCCTCCTTGCACGGCATGATGAACCGCGTGGCGGACATCTCCAAGCTGGCCGCCTGACATGCCACAGTTCCAGCCGACCAAGCTGATCATCCTCGACCGCGATGGGGTCATCAACCACGACTCGCCGGACTTCATCAAGTCCCCCGACGAATGGATCCCCATCCCCGGTTCGCTGGAGGCGATCGCCCGCCTGAACCAGGCCGGCTACCGCGTGGTGATCGCATCGAACCAGTCGGGCATCGCCCGCCAGTACTTCGACATCAACACCCTGAACGCGATCCACCAGAAAATGCACCGCCTGGCGCAGCAGGTGGGCGCCGATATCGACGCCATTTTCTTCTGCCCGCATGCGGCGGCCGACAACTGCGACTGCCGCAAACCAAAACCTGGCATGTTCTCGGAAATTTCGAAGCGCTTCGAAGTCAGCCTGAAAGGCGTGCCTACCGTGGGCGATTCGCTGCGCGACCTGCAGGCAGGCTTCATCAGCGGCTGCGTGCCCTACCTGGTGTTGACCGGCAAAGGCGAGAAGACCAATGCCACCGGCGGCCTGCCGCCCGGCACGCAAGTGTTCCCCGACCTGGCAGCCACCGTGGACCATATCCTCAAGACCGAAAACTGATACCGCAAATTAAATGGAGACTGTCGTTGCGTAAAATCGTTCTGTTCCTGCGTTCCGCCCTGTTCATGTTGCTGATGGTGCTTGCCACCGTCGTCTGGTCTGGGGTCTGCATGCTGGCGGCGCCGCTGCCATACAACAAACGGTATTATGTGACGTCGCGCTGGAACGTCTTCGTCATCTGGTGCGCCAAATGGATTTGCGGCATCCACTACCAGTTCAAAGGCTACGAAAACTTCCCGGACAGCCCGGCGATCATCCTGTCCAAGCACCAGTCGGCATGGGAAACCATCTTCCTGCTGGCGAACCTGCCGCGCCCGCTGGTGTTTGTATTTAAAAAAGAAATCTTGTACATCCCTTTCTTCGGCTGGGGCATCGCGCTGCTGCGCATGATCCCGATCGACCGCAAACAGGGCAAGAATGCATTCAAATCCGTCGTGGCGCACGGCAGGCGTCGACTCAATGACGGCCAATGGATTATCATGTTCCCGGAAGGGACGCGCACGCGCGTCGGTTCGCAGGGCAAGTACAAGAGCGGCGGCACGCGCCTGGCGGTGGAAACCAATACCCCCGTGGTGCCGATCGCACTGAATTCCGGCGAATGCTGGCCGAAGAATTCGTTTATCAAGAAGCCGGGCACCGTCACGGTGTCGGTGGGCAAACCGATTTCGCCGGATGGTAAGACGCCGGACGAATTGATGGAGCAGGTGGAACAGTGGATCGAATCAGAAATGCGCGTCATTTCGCCCCACGCCTACAGCGCTGGCTAGCCGAAAAGGCTGAAGCGCAGCAGGAGGCGCCGCCGCCCGCGGCCGCGCCCTCCTCCCCATTTCCCGTTCCCGCCCCCGCGGCAGTGAACCTGCTGCGCCCCCCGGTGCAATTGCGCCGCCCCGAACCGACCGCCCCGCCGCTGACCGGCGACCAGGACAAGCGCCAGCTGCTGGTCGGCGAATACATCCTCGAATACGTGCTGAAACGTTCCACGCGCCACTCGATCGGCTTTACCGTGGACGATACCGGCCTGTACGTAACCGCGCCCAAGCGCTGCTCGCTGGCCGACATCGACAACGCCATCCGCGCCAAGCAGCACTGGATCCTGACCAAGCTGGACGAACGGCGCCAACGGCGCGCCGCCCGGCTGGAAAAACCGCCCATCGTGTGGGACGACGGCGCCCGGCTGCCTTATCTTGGCGGGGAAATCACGCTGCGCCTGTACCAGGCGCCGCGCAACCGCACCGAATTCGACCCGTTGGCGATGGAATTGTCGATGGGGCTGGTGCAAGGCGCCACCGAGCAACTGCTCAAGGAACGCGTCAAGAACTGGTACAAGGCGCAAGCGGAGGGCCTGTTCCAGCAGCGCCTGGACCTGTACGCCGCGCGCCTGGGCGTGCAGTACGCCGGCTTCTCGCTATCCTCGGCCGACACGCGCTGGGGCTCCTGCACCGTGCAGCGCACCATCCGCCTGAACTGGAAGCTGATGCACTTCTCGCTGCCGCTGGTCGATTATGTGGTGGCGCATGAACTGGCGCACATCCTGGAGATGAACCACAGTCCCCGCTTCTGGGCGCACGTGGGGCGCATCTATCCGCAATACGAGGAAGCCAAACAGCTGCTGCGCAAGCGCGCCGCCGAATTGCAGCCGTTGTTCGCTTAAGACCGCCCCGGCTCGCGCGCCAGCGCCAGTTCCATTTCACGCACCTTGGCGCGCAGCGCCGGCAGGAAACGCGCGGCGACACCATCGTCACACTCGTTGCGGTCATGGCCGCTGAACCAGTGGTCGGGGCGCACCACGCCCGGCCCGCGGTCGGCCGCCCCCATGCCCTGCTTGCTGCGGCGGAAGTAGTCGAGGCTTTGCGTGACGTAGTGGTTGATGCGGAAGTGCCGGTAAGAAGGCTGCTGCGCCGGGTCTTCCAGCATCGGCCCCGGGATGGGGCGCAACAGTTCGTCGAGCGTACCGCCGCCGGTCTGGAAGAAATGCGAGCACCACCCTGGCGCCACATCATGAGCAGCCTGGCCGCCGCGCAGGATGCTCTTGATGTGGCGGTTCGGGCCGAACTCCGCTGCGCTGTGGCGCGGATAATTTTCCAGCATTAAGCCTTGCGGCTCCTGTATGTGGCCGTTGCTGCCGTAGCACAGCCAATACACGCCCAGCGCCGACAGCGGCTGGCCGGCAAATGCGGCCAGCGCCGAGCGCATGGTCGGCTGCGCCGTCGGGAACAGGAATTCGTCGCCATCGATAAAGGCCATCCATTCCACGCCTGCCAGGTGCTGGCCGATGGCATGGCGGTACGCCGCCAGCTGCGGGCGGTCGTCGCCATCGATCGCGTACACGGTGATGGGGTAATGCCGCGCCAGCCGCTGCAGGGTTTGCGTCATGCCGTCGCCGGTCTTGTGGCAATACAGGTAGAAATGCTCGAAGCCGGCCAGCAGGTGGAAGGCCAGCCATTCGACGATCCAGGGATTGCGGTCGCGCTGGATCGACGTAATGGCAATCGTCACAGCCGGCCCGGCGCCGGCAGCAGCGCAATGGTGCGCGCGGTGGCGCCGCGGTGGGTATTGGCGAAGGTCAGCGCATGGGCGCCCATGGCGGCACGCGCCCGCTCATCGGCCAGCAGGCGCGCCGCCTGGTGCATCAGGCCATCGCTGCTGTGCACGCGCACCGCGCCGCCCTGCTGCAGGCAATCTTCCGTGGCTTGCGCGAAATTGAAGGTGTGCTCGCCGACGATCACCGGCTTGCCCAGGGCCGCCGGCTCGATCAGGTTCTGCCCGCCCAGCGGCTGCAGGCTGCCGCCGATGAATGCCACATCGCAGGCCGCATAGTAGGCGAACATTTCGCCCATCGAATCGCCCAGCACCACCTCGGTCGACGGCGCGACGCTGGCGCCGGGCGCCGCCAGCGCCGAGCGGCGCTGCAGCGACAAGCCATGTTCGGCCACCATAGCCGCCACTTCGTCGAAGCGCTGCGGATGGCGCGGTACCAGCAGCAGCAGGACGTCGGCCGGCATCGCCGCGCGCGCGGCGCGGAACGCTTCCAGGATCATGCCTTCTTCCCCTTCGCGCGTGCTGGCGCACAGGAAGACCGGGCGCGGGCCGAATTGCCGGCGCAGATGCGCGCCGGAAGCCAGCGCTGCCTGCGGCACCGTCACATCGAATTTGATGCTGCCGGTTACGCTGACATTGGCCGCGCCCAGCTCACGGATGCGCAGTGCGTCAGCTTCCGTCTGCGCCGCCACCAGGGTAATGCCGCGCGCCGCGTCGCGTATCATCTTGCCAAGACGCAGTGCCTTGCCCAGCGAGCGTTCGCTCAGGCGCGCATTGGCCAATACCACCGGCACCTCGTCGCGCTGGCATTGCAGGATCAGGTTCGGCCACACTTCCGTCTCCATCAGGATGCAGGTGCGCGGCTCGAAGTGGCGGATGAAGCGCGCCACCAGCAGTGGGATGTCGTAAGGCAGGTAGGATTGCACCACGCGAGCGCCGTGCTTGCTGAACAGGCTCTTGCCGGTGGCGCGGCCGGTCGGCGTCATGCAGGTCAGCACGATGCGCGACTGCGGGCATTGCTTCAGCAAGGCGTCGACCAGCGGCTCGGCGGCGCGCGTCTCGCCCACCGAGACCGCATGCACCCAGATGGTGGATGGTTCGTCGTTGGCGGCGCGCCTGCCGTAAAAGCCCAGCCGTTCGCCCCAGTGCTGGCGGTAGCCCGGCTCCTTGCGGCCACGCCACCACAGGCGGCACAGCACCAGCGGCAAGGCCAGCCACCATGCGAATGTGTAGACGATACGCATGCTCAGAGCAGGCTCCGGGCCGCGGCCAGCACTTCGGGCACGCCGGGCGGCGCACCGCGGTCGCCCAGGTTGATGATGCGCGGCGACCAGTTGCCTTCGGTCTTCCAGCGCGGCGAATCGGCATAGATTTCCACCACCGGGCGCGAAAAGGCTGCCGCGATATGGGTCAGGCCGGTGTCCACGCCCACCGCCAGGTCGGCGCGGCGCGCCAGCATGACGGCGTCGGCCATCGACAGTTTCGGCAGCACCCGCCCATGCGGGATGGCGGCGGCCAGCGCTTCGGCTTCCGCCTTTTCCTTGTCCGAACCCCAGGGCAGCAGTACCGGCATCGGCGCCAGTGCCTTGCCCAGCTCGATCCAGTTGGCCGGCGCCCATTTCTTGGCATCGCGCGCCGTGCCGTGGAAGAACACGGCATACGGCGCTTCGCCCATCCAGTCCGGGCGCGGTTCGCCGGCCGGCACTTCCGGCAGCCCGAAGTCGGCCGGCACATCGACGCTGAAACCCAGCGCCGCGCCCACCACCATGCGGCCGCGCGCCACCGCATGGGTGCGCGGGTCGAGCGCAATGCTCCTGGTGTGGAAGATGCGGGAAATGCCTTCGTAACCGGAACCTTCGCTGCCGTTGGCCAGGCCGACCTTGTGCTTGCCGCGCGCGGCGCCCATGATGATGCCGGTCTTCAGCAAGCCCTGGGTGTCGAACACATAGTCGTACTGCACTTCGCGCAGCTTGCGGAAGAAGGCGCCGATCTCGGCCCGCGTTTCCTTCCTGCCCAGGCTCTTGCGCCAGCGGCGCAAGCCCCAGGGCAGGATATTGCGCACCATCGGGTTCAAGCGCACCAGGCTGACGTAGCCCTCTTCCACCACCCAGTCGATATTCGCGTCGGGGAAATGGCGCTTGATATCGGCCACGATGGGCATATTGTGCAGCACGTCTCCCAGCGAGGAGACGCGCACCAGAAGGATATTCATTCAGAACGGCAGGTGTGCGTCAGGCTTGGCCGCCAGGATCACGTCGCGGAACTGGCCCTGGATGCGCGCCAGCGCGGCCGGGGTCTCCGCCTCGAAACGCATCACGATCACCGGCGTGGTGTTGGAGGAACGCGCCAGGCCGAAGCCGTCGGCGTATTCCACGCGCAAGCCGTCGATGTCGATGATGCGCTCATTGCCCGGGAAGCGGGCCTCTGCCACCAGCTTGGCCATCAGCGAGAAGTTCTCGCCTTCGTTCAGGTGCAGGTGCAGTTCGGGCGTGCTGTCCGATTTCGGCAGCGCGTTGAGCAAGGCCGAAGGATCGGCATGCCTGGTCAGGATTTCCAGCATGCGCGCGCCGGCGTACAGGCCATCGTCGAAACCGTACCAGCGGTCCTTGAAGAAGATGTGGCCGCTCATTTCGCCGCCCAGCGGGGCGCCGGTTTCCTTCAGCTTGGCCTTCACCAGCGAGTGGCCGGTCTTGTACATCAGTGGCTTGCCGCCGGCCTGTTCGATGTAAGGCGCCAGGTGGCGCGTGCACTTCACGTCGTACAGGATTTCCGCGCCCGGATTACGCGACAGCACGTCTTCCGCGAACAGCATCATCTGGCGGTCGGGGAAGATGATCTGGCCATCCTTGGTGACGATGCCCAGGCGGTCGCCGTCGCCGTCGAAGGCCAGGCCGATTTCGGCATCGGTCTGCTGCAGG
>CAMLRG010000246.1 GCA_946482335.1 uncultured Duganella sp.
CGAACTGCTCGGGAAACACGTCGTGCTTTCCGATGGGGTACCACGGCTCGGCGGACATTTCGTCCTCCTCGTTACGCGGCGCCGGGATCGCGCGGAAGTTGCAGTCCGTGATGTATTCGATTTCATCGTAGTCGTAAAACACGACCCGCTTGTGGCGGGTGACGCCAAAGTTCTTGTACAGCATGTCACCCGGGAAGATATTGGCTGCCACCAGGTCCTTGATGGCGTTGCCGTATTCGACGATGCCATGCTCCAGCGCCGCATCGTCGCCCACCTCGTCAGCGTGCGACAGCCAGATGTTCAGCGGCACCATGCGGCGCTCGATGTACAGGTGCTTGATCACCAGCTGCTCGCCGTCTTCCTCCACCAGCGATGGCGCGTAGTGCTTCAGCTCCGCCACCAGCTCTTCGCTGAAGCGGTTGCGCGGGAAGGCGACGTTGGAATACTCCAGCGTGTCGGCCATACGGCCCACGCGGTCGTGGTGCTTCACCAGCAGGTACTTGGACTTGATCTGCTCGCGCGTGGTTTCCTTCGGTGCCGGATAGAAGTCCTTGATCACCTTGAATACGTAAGGGAAGGACGGCAGCGCGAATACCAGCATCACCAGGCCGCGGATACCCGGCGCCGCGGCGAACAGGTCCGACGAATGCCGCAAGTGCTGCAGGTAGTCGCGGTAGAAGGCGTTCTTGCCCTGCTTTTGCAGGCCGAGGATGGTGTAGATCTCGCTGCGCGGCTTGCGCGGCAGCAGGTTGCGCAGGAATTGCACATAGGCCGACGGCACTTCCATGTCGACCATGAAATAGGCGCGCGTGAACGAGAACAGCAGGACGATGTCTTCGTCCTCGGTCAGGATCGCATCCAGCACCAGCTGCTTGTTTTTGTTGTGCAGGATCGGAATGACGAAGGGCAGTTCGCAGCTGCCATTGACCGCCTTGCCGACGATGTAGGCGCCTTTGTTGCGGAAGAACAGGCTCGAGAGCACCTGGATCTGCGCATTCGGCTCCAGTTCGCCGAACAGGCTCGATAGCCGCGCTTCCACCAGCCCGATGTCGCGCGACAGGTTGGCAAACGGTGTGTTCAGCTGGAAGTTGGTGACGATGCGCTTGAGCGTGAACGTCAACCCGTCCTGCGCCGGGTAGTACACGCGGTAGGTCGGTGCCACTTCTTCCGTTTCGATGTACTCGGTCGAAATGACCGGGCGCACGAAAATGAATTCGTTGTGGAAGTAGGAGCGGTGCAGGATATTGCAGCAGACGGAATTGAAGAAAGTCTCAGCCAGCTCCGGCTGCTTGTGGCCGGACAGCATGCCGATATAGTGCAGCTTCAATTCCCGCCACACTTCATCGGTCAGCTCGGACGGGTCGTACTCGTCCTCGAGCATTTGCACGCACTCCTGCACGCGCTTGTCGTAGTAGTCGATGCGCTCGCGCGCCGCGACCTGGGCCACCGCCCAGTCGCCCTGCTCGAAATGCCGCTTGGCCGCCTGCGCCGCCTGCCGGAACAGGCGGTAATGCTTGTCGAACCCCTCGCGGATGGTGCGCGCGATGTCGAACGCGATTTGCGACGACAGCAGCTTGGGGAAGGCGGCGTGGATCATGGCGGCCCTGCGGGCAGGCTTACTTGGTCTCGGCGAACAGTTCGCGGCCGATCAGCATGCGGCGGATCTCGCTGGTGCCGGCGCCGATTTCATACAGCTTGGCGTCGCGCCAAAGGCGCCCGACCGGGTACTCGTTGATGTAGCCGTTGCCGCCCAGCGTCTGGATCGCTTCGCCGGCCATCCAGGTCGCTTTCTCGGCCGAGTACAGGATGGCGCCGGCGGCGTCCTTGCGCAGCGCGCGCACCTGCTCCGGCGTCGTGGCGCGGTCGCACGCCTGGCCCACCGCGTAGACGTAAGCGCGGCAAGCCATCATGGTGGAGTACATGTCCGCCAGTTTGCCCTGCATCAGCTGGAATTCGCCGATCGGCTGGCCGAACTGCTTGCGGTCGTGGATGTAAGGCACCACAGCATCCATGCAGGCCGACATGATGCCCAGCGGGCCGCCGGACAGCACGGTGCGCTCGAAGTCCAGGCCGGACATCAGCACGTTGACGCCCTTGCCCAGGCCGCCCAGCACGTTTTCGGCCGGGACTTCGCAATCTTCGAACACCAGCTCGCCGGTGTGGGAGCCGCGCATGCCCAGCTTGTCCAGCTTCTGCGCGATGGAGAAGCCCTTGAAGCCCTTCTCGATCAGGAAGGCGGTCATGCCGCGCGGGCCGGCTTCCAGGTCATTTTTGGCGTACACCACCAGGGTGTCGGCGTCCGGGCCGTTGGTGATCCACATCTTGGTGCCGTTCAGCACCCAGCGGTCGCCCTTGAAGTCGGCGCGCAGCTTCATGCTCACCACGTCGGAACCGGCGTTCGGCTCGGACATGGCCAGCGCGCCCACGTGTTCACCGGAGATCAGCTTGGGCAGGTATTTCCGCTTCTGTTCTTCGGTGCCGTTGCGCTTGATCTGGTTGACGCACAGGTTGGAGTGGGCGCCATACGACAGGCCGACCGAAGCGGACGCGCGGGAAATCTCTTCCATTGCAATGATATGGGCCAGGTAACCCATATTGGCGCCGCCGTACTCTTCGCCGACGGTGATGCCCAGCAAGCCCAGCTCGCCCATCTTCCGCCACAGGTCCATCGGGAACTGGTCGGTACGGTCAATTTCAGCGGCGCGCGGGGCGATTTCGGCGGCGGCGAATTGCTGCACCGCTTCGCGCAGGGCGGCGATGTCCTCGCCGTGGTCAAAGGTCAGGCCTGGGAGATGGAGCATGTCTTCCTCTATTGGTGTTGGGTGTTGAAGCGCAAATGATACGCCTGACTTACGTTAACGTAAACGTCAAGCAAATGCGCGTCAACCGGCCGCGGTTTGCTTTTCGGCAAGAGCCGCCAACAGGCGCTTGCACTCTTCTTCATGGGTGGCGATTTCCTGCAGGGACATTTCGATGTCCTCGCGCTGTTGTTCCAGGTTTTCGCGGTGTTGCGCCAGCACGCCCAGGAAGCGGTTCATCTGTGCTTCGGTATCCTTGGGCGATTCGTACATATCGACCAGGCTCTTGATTTCGGACAAGGACAAGCCGATGCGCTTGCCGCGCAGGGTCAGTTTGAGGCGGGTGCGGTCGCGCGGCGTGTAGACGCGGTTGCGGCCGCCGGCGCCTTCGCGCGAAGGGGACAGCAAACCCTGGTCTTCGTAGAAACGGATGGCACGCGGGGTGATGTCGAACTCGCGGGCCAGTTCGGTAATGGTGTAGGTCGGCATGGCTTACAATGGATCTTCCGTTTACGTAACGTCAATCTATTGTACGCCATGAACCCGCTCGAATCCCAGCTTGACTATCCTTTTGGCGACACCTTGCCGGCCAGCGGGACGGTGTTCGACGTCGCACCCGGCGTGGCCTGGATGCGCTTGCCGCTGCCATTCGCCCTGGACCACATCAACCTGTGGCTGCTGCGCGAAGCGGACGGCTGGAGCGTGGTCGATTGCGGCGTGGCGCTGGATGCGAGCAGGCAAGCCTGGAATGCCACGCTCGACGGGCCGCTGGCCGGGCAGCGGCTGTTGCGCGTAGTGGCCACTCACTGTCACCCCGACCACGTCGGGCTGGCGGACTGGCTGTGCCAGCGCTTTGGCATCGCGCTGTGGATGACGGCGGGCGAATATGCATTCGCCCGCATGATGTCCGCCGGCCTGCCTGGGGTGGACGGTCCGTCGGCGGTTCCGCACTTCCAACGCCACGGCCTGGCCGATCCGGACATGTTAGTAAAAATGCGTACGAGGAAGAACTACTACCCTTCGCTGGTGCCGTCGGTGCCGGCCTCCTACGTCCGGCTGCAGGACGGACAGTCGGTCACGGCCGGTGACTGCAGTTGGCGGGTGATCACCGGCTTTGGCCATTCGCCCGAGCATGCCGCCCTGTACTGCGAACAATTGAATGTGCTGATTTCGGGCGACATGGTGTTGCCGCGCATCTCGACCAATATGTCGGTCGTCGCGGTGGAACCGGAAGCCAATCCCTTGCAGCAATACCTCGATTCACTGGGGTGCTTCGCCGGCCTGCCCGACGATGTATTGGTGCTGCCGTCCCATGGCCGGCCGTTCCGTGGCTTGCACACCCGCATCCGCCAGCTGCGCGAGCATCACGACGCGCGCCTGGCCGAAGTGCTGGCTGCCTGCACCGGCACCGCGCGCTCCGCGGCGGACATCGTGCCCATCATGTTCCGCCGCCCCCTTGATGCTCACCAGTTGAGCTTCGCACTGGGGGAGGCGCTGGCCCACCTCCATAAGCTATGGCGGGAGGGTATCGTGCGCCGGGCCACCGGTGATGACGGCATTATAAGATTCATAAAAGCTGCGCAAGTTACCGCCGGTCGTTAATACCACCCGACCGGCAGGCAAGAAAAGCAGCCCCTAGGATAGTAGTCGCCAGTCAACTTTATTTCTAAGTTGCATCCGATTGCTTGTCGTCCTGACAAGTGGATTCTGCTACTTTTTACGGTCCAGACCGAAAGAAATTCGGCGTAGCAGAGCGGGAAATCGCGCAGTCTGTAGCGTCAATTGTTAATTGTCGAACACGACAATTGTCACGATTGGTGTTGTGGTTCTAGAGACTGACATTCATGTTCTGACATGAAATAGTGCAACTATGAATTCTTCAAACGAACGTGAAAGCTTTAGCCAGCGGCTTCAGCAGGCTTTGAAAAACGCCCACTATTCCCCCGACAGCCCCACCCGGCTGGCGCGTGAGTTCAACATCCGGTTTGAGGGCAGACCGATTACGGTACACGCGGCCCGGAAATGGCTGGTGGGTGAGGCAATCCCTACCCAGGAAAAGCTGCGCATGATCGCGCAGTGGCTCGGCGTACCGGCGGAATGGCTGCGCTTTGGCGGTCCGGAAAGCGAGCATCACAATGGGGAAACCAATGGCAGCAACCTGGCCCGCTTCGAGTCCGCCGACGTCAAATTGATCGCGGATCTGCAACGCCTGGATGACCATCACAAGCAAATCGCCCGCGAATTTATTCGCATGCTGGTCAGGGTCAATTACCAGAAGTAACAAAAAATCACTATTTGTCCTATGCAAATGCAGGGCGAATAGCAGGCCACGCGGCATCAGGGTTTCACTTAGTGCGCCACCCCCGGCGCACCTCCCCCACCATTTGGAAAGCCAGTTCGACCCAGTCGGAATGACAACTTTTCATGTCACAAACGACCATACCACTTTGTAACAATCTTGATACATGGCCCCGCAAAGGCGCATGTTTCAAGAGTTCATGCCATTCCAGCGAGGGGCCAGATTGTGACATAGGCCGAATAGGTCGATGACGCGGGCCACCGTATGGTCCACCATTTCATCGATGGTCTGCGGCTGGTGGTAGAAGCTCGGCAGGGGTGGGAAGATGATGCCGCCCATCTCGGTCACGGCGGTCATACTGCGCAAGTGCGCCAGGTTGAACGGGGTTTCGCGCACCATCAATACCAGGCGGCGGCGTTCCTTCAGCATCACATCGGCGGCGCGGGCGATCAGGTTGTCCGACAGGCCATGGGCCACGGACGCCAGGGTTTTCATCGAACAGGGGGCGATCACCATGCCGTCGGCCTGGAACGAGCCGCTGGCGATTGACGCGCCGATATTGTTCTGCTTGTGGACGACGTGGGCCTGCGCTTCCACTTCCTTGCGCTGCAGTCCGGTCTCCTGATGGAGGGTGAGGGTAGCGGCGTCGGAAATGACCAGGTGGGTCTCGACGCCAGCGATTTGCCGCAGATGGTGCAGCAGCCGCACGCCATAGATGGCGCCGGTGGCGCCGGTGATGGCGATGACCAGCCGCTGCGGGCGATCAGCCATTATTGTCCAGCAGGGCTTTCAGTTCGCCGGATTCAAACATTTCGGCCATGATGTCGGAGCCGCCGATGAACTCGCCGCGCACGTACAGTTGCGGGATGGTTGGCCAGTTCGAATATTCCTTGATGCCCTGGCGTACTTCCGGATCGTCCAGCACGTTGACGGTGGCGATGTTCTCGACGCCGCAAGCTTTCAGGATCTGGATGGCGCGGCCGGAGAAGCCGCACTGCGGGAACTGGGCGGTGCCCTTCATGAACAGCACGACCGGGGTATTGGTCACGGTTTCTTTGATCCAGGTTTGTACGTCGCTCATTGCATTCTCACTGCTAAGGTTTGGAATCCCACCATTTTACAAGAAACCGCCAATAGCCTGTTGACCCGGTCCCAGCGCGCGGAGATTTGCTATAGTTGCCGGCTTTGTATCTTGGCAAGCAATTGATATGGAAGTTTATCAACGACGCGTCCTGCGGCAGTGGGGATCTCGAAGCCCATGAAACGTGGCTGGTGCCCAATAGCCGATCATGCCACCCGGTTCGCGCCGCCAAAATTCGGTGTCAAAATTCGGTGTCAGGTCTGACATTCGGACAGGTATCGCAATCCTTTGATTTAGCTCAACACGCAAATTCCTCTGAAAATCCGTATTGAGAAAGATCAATTGATCGCGCTAGCTGTCCGAATGACAGACCTGGCACCGGTTTTGCGACCCGCGCCGGCAATTCGGGGCCTGCTCTGTCAAATGGACACGCAAGCAGCATGCTCCGTTTGACCGGGCTGACCCCGACTTGACCGATCAGCCGCGTAGCTTGGCAAAGGCGGCGGCCATCGAGCCCTGCACTTGCGGCTCGCGCGACTGTTGCTTCTGCTGCTGGCCCATGGCGCGGCGGTCATGGCGGTCGCCGCGCTGCTCAGGGCGCGAACCGGCCGCCGGCGCGCTGTCGGATAAGCGCATGGTCAGGGCGATACGCTTGCGCTTCACGTCCACTTCCAGCACTTTCACCTTCACCACCTGGCCAGCTTTCACCACCGTGTGCGGGTCCTTGACGAAGGAGTTCGACAACGCGGAAATGTGGACCAGGCCATCCTGGTGTACGCCGATGTCGACGAAGGCGCCAAAGGCGGCCACGTTGGTCACCACACCTTCCAGGATCATGTCCGGGCGCAGGTCGCTGATTTCCTCCACACCTTCCTTGAAGGTGGCGGTGGTGAACTCGGGACGCGGGTCGCGGCCCGGCTTCTCCAGTTCCTTGATGATGTCGGTGACGGTCG
>CAMLRG010000247.1 GCA_946482335.1 uncultured Duganella sp.
TTACGCACCAGCGCAGATGGTGCCTGTGCGTGCTTCGGGCCTGGACCTGTGGGACCAGAACGGCAAGCATTACCTGGACTTCACCTCCGGCATCGCCGTGGCCTCCCTGGGCCATTGCAACCCGATCCTGGTGGAAGCGCTGACCAGGCAGGCCAACACCCTGTGGCACCTGGGCAATGGCTACACCAACGAGCCGGTCCTGCGCCTGGCCCTGGCCCTGACCGAAGCCACCTTCGCCGACCGCGCCTTCTTCTGCAATTCGGGCGCCGAAGCCAATGAAGCCGCGCTGAAGCTGGCCCGTAAAGTGGCGCACGCCAAGTTCGGCGACAGCAAGCCGCGCATCGTGTCCTGCCTGAATTCCTTCCACGGCCGTACCCTGTTCACCGTATCCGTCGGCGGCCAGTCCAAGTACACCGAAGGTTTCGAGCCGCTGCCGCCGTCGATCGACCACATCCCTTACAACGATATCGAAGCGGCCAAGGCTGCCATCGGCGACGACGTGTGCGCCGTGATCGTGGAGCCGGTGCAGGGCGAGGGCGGCGTGATGCCGGGCAATCCTGAATACCTGAAGACCCTGCGCGAGCTGTGCGACAAGCACAATGCCGTGCTGATCTTCGACGAAGTACAGTGCGGCATGGGCCGTACCGGTTCGCTGTTCGCCTACCAGGGCTATGGCGTGACCCCGGACGTGCTGACCTCGGCCAAGGCCCTGGGCAACGGTTACCCGATCGGCGCCATGCTGACCACCGACGAACTGGCCAAGCACCTGGGCGTCGGCACCCATGGCACCACCTACGGCGGCAACCCGCTGGCCGCGACCGTGGCATTGACCGTGCTCGAAACCATCAACCAGCCAGCCTTCCTGGCGCGCGTAAAAGAGGCGTCCGAGAAGCTGATCGGCAAGCTGGAAGGGCTGGTACGCGATTTCCCTGGCGTGTTCTCCGCGGTGCGCGGCGCGGGCCTGCTGCTGGGCCTGGTGGTCGCCGAGCCGTTCAAGGGCCGTTCCAAGGATATCCAGCGCGCGGCCGAGGCGCATGGCTTGATGATCCTGATCGCCGGCACCGACGTGGTGCGCCTGGCGCCGGCGCTGGTGGTGTCGGATGCCCAGATCGATGAGGCGGACCGCATTATCCGCCTGGCGGTTGCGGACCTGACCAAGGCTGCCTGAAACCGGTAAGGCGGGGTCTGGCCCAAGGGCCAGACCCCTCTCCGCGGCTGTCGCGGGCCAAGTGTCAGACCCTGTGGGTCTGACACTGGTTTACCGGTTTTTGTTTTAGAGAAGAATAAAGAGGAGCACCCCATGTATGTAGTCCGTCCGGTGGAAACCGCCGACATCGCCGCCCTCGAAGCCCTGGCCGCGGTCAGCATGCCGGGTGTCCATACCCTGCCGAAGACGCGCGAAAAGATCGAACAGGCAGTCGAGCGTTCCATCGCTTCCTTCGCCGCCCACGTCGACATCCCCAGCGAAGAATCGTACATGTTCGTGATGGAATCGCTGGCCGACAAGAAAATCGTCGGCACCGCCGCCATCCACGCTTCCGCAGGTTCGAACGGCACCTACTTCTCCTTCCGCAACGACGTCATCCAGCAAGTCTCGCGCGACCTGAACATCAGCCACAGCGTGCACGCCCTGACGCTGTGCTCCGAGCTGACCGCCTACTCGCAGCTGTCCGGCTTCTACGTCGACGCCTCGCTCGCCAACCGTCCCGAAGCAGCCCTGCTGTCGCGTTCCCGCCTGTTGTACGCCGTGCAGGCGCCGCACCGCTTCGGCGACCGCTTCTTCGTGCCACTGGCCGGCCTGACCGACGAGAATGGCGGTTCGCCGTTCTGGGACGCGCTGGGCCGCAAGTTCTTCAAGATGGACTTCCTCGACGCCGAGCGCGTGATTGGCGGCGCCCGCAACCGCACCCTGATCGTCGAGCTGATGCCGCACTACCCGGTGTACGTGCCGCTGCTGCCGGGCGATGCCCAGGCCGTGATGGGCCAGATCCACCCGAGCGGCGAACTGGCCTTCAACCTGCTGACATCAGAAGGCTTCGAAGCCGACGAATACATCGACATCTTCGACGGCGGCCCGATCCTGCAGGCGCACAAGCACTCGCTGCGCACTTTCACGGCATCGCTGAACCGCCGCGTGGCCAGCGCGGAAGGCACGCAGGCAAGCGATGCCGTGGCCACCTATGCCGTGTCGACCGGCGCCGACCAGCGCTTCCGCGCGGTGACCATCAACAGCGCGCCGCTCGAGAATTCCGAGAACGTCTGCCTGAGCCGGGAAGCCCGGGACATCCTGCGCGTGGAAGAAGGCGACACCGTGACCTGCGTCCGCATTTAAGAACGAGAATACTATGCTAGTTGTACGCGCCATTAAAGCGAATGACCTGGAAGGACTGTTCAACCTGGCCAGCCAGGTCGGCACCGGCATGACCACGCTGAAGCCGGACATGAAGATGATGGGCGACCGTGTCGCCGTGGCGGTGGCGTCCTTCGCCGAAACCATCCCGCCGGAAGAGCGCGACTACATGTTCGTGATGGAAGACACCGACAGCGGCCGGCTGGCCGGGGTGTGCGCCATCAAGGGCGCGGTCGGCCTGACCGAGCCTTTCTACAATTACCGCATCGGCACCCTGGTCCATTCCAGCCGCGAATTGAACGTGTTCACCCGCATGGACACGCTGTACCTGTCGAACGACCTGACCGGCTGCTCCGAGCTGTGCTCCCTGTTCCTGCACCCGGACTACCGCCAGGGCAACAACGGCAAGCTGCTGTCCAAGAGCCGCTTCCTGTTCATCGCCCAGTTCCCGCAGCTGTTCGAGCAGAAGATCATCGCCGAGATGCGCGGCTACCAGGCCGACGACGGCAGCTCGCCGTTCTACGAAGGCCTGGGCCGCCACTTCTTCAAGATGGACTTCCACCACGTGGACGACCTGACCGCGTTGGGCAAGAAATCCTTCATCGCCGAACTGATGCCGCGCCAGCCGCTGTACGTCGATTACCTGCCGCAGGACGCGCGGGAAGCGATCGGCAAGGTGCACCAGGCAACCGCGCCGGCGCGCCGCCTGCTGGAGCAGGAAGGCCTGCACTATGAAGGCTATGTCGACATCTTCGACGCCGGCCCGGTGCTGCAAGCCCGCGTCAGCGAACTGCGCGCCATGCGCGACAGCGAACTGGCGACCGTGGAGCGCGACACCGACACGGCCCATGCCTGCGCGCTGCACACCACCGAACCCTACCTGGTGTCGAACACTGTCATGCAGGACTTCCGCATGATCCTGACCGACGCCTCCCCATCCAACGGCAATATCGACCTGTCGTCGGCCGAACAAGCGCTGCTGCACTGCCATCCTGGCGAGACCGTGCGCACCCTGTCTCTCAATGTGAGGAAGAACCAGAATGTCTGAACATGCACTGAGCAATTTCATCAACGGCCAATGGAAGGCCGGCCACGGCGAGACCATCGTGACCACCAACCCGGCCACCGGCAAGCAGATTTACGCTTCGCAGGAATCGACCGAGACCGACGTCGCCGAAGCGGCCCAGGCTGCGCGTGCCGCCTTTGAAGCCTGGGCCTACCGCCCGCTGGAAGAACGCATCGCCATCGTGACCCGCTTCCGCGACCTGCTGAAGGAAAACGCGGAAGACCTGGCCCAGACCATTTCCGAAGAAGTGGGCAAGCCGCTGTGGGAAGCGCGCACGGAAGTGACCACCATGGCCAACAAGGTCGACATTTCGATCACCGCCTACGGCAACCGCACTGGCGAAACCCGCAACAAGGTGGCCGACGGTGAGGCCGTCTTGCGCCATCGCCCGCACGGCGTGTTCGGCGTGTTCGGCCCTTACAATTTCCCGGGCCACCTGCCGAACGGCCATATCGTGCCGGCCCTGATCGCCGGTAACACCGTGGTGTTCAAGCCGAGCGAATACGCACCGCGCACCGCCATCAAGACCGTGGCGCTGTGGGAGAAGGCCGGCATCCCGGCCGGTGTGATCAACCTGGTCAACGGCGGCCGCGAAACCGGCATCGCGCTGGGACGGAATGCGGAAATCGACGGCGTGCTGTTCACCGGTTCCAGCCAGACCGGCGCCGCGCTGCACAAGCAGTTCGGCGGCCAGCCGGGCAAGTTGCTGGCGCTGGAAATGGGCGGCAACAATCCGCTGATCGTGTGGAACCCGACCGATATCGATGCCGCCGTGTTCATGGCGGTGTCGTCCTCCTTCATCTCCGCCGGCCAGCGCTGCACCTGCGCGCGCCGCGTGATCGTGCAGAAGGGCGCGCAGGGCGATGCCTTCGTCAAACGCTTCGTGGAAGTGGCGTCGAAGCTGGGCGTGGGCGCGCCGGCCGCCGAACCCGCGCCTTTCATGGGCCCGGTGGTTTCCGCCACCGTCGCCGAGCGCCTGGTGCAGGCGCAGGCCGACATGGTGGCCAAGGGCGGCAAGCTGCTGCTGGAAATGCGCCAGCTGGAGCCGGGCACGGGCTTCGTTTCGGCCGGCATCGTGGACACCACCGACGCCAAGGGCATCCCCGACGAGGAGTGGTTCGGCCCGCTGGCCCAGATCATCCGCGTGGACGATTTCGACACCGCCATCAAGGTCGCCAACAATACCGGCTATGGCCTGGCCGCGGGCCTGCTGTCCACCGACGAATCGCTGTGGCAGAAATTCCAGCTGCGTGCCCACGCCGGGATCGTGAACTGGAACCGCCCGACCACCGGCGCGGCCAGCTCGGCACCGTTCGGCGGCGTCGGCAAGTCCGGCAACCACCGTCCAAGCGCATACTACGCGGCGGACTATTGCGCCTACCCGGTCGCCTCGATCGAGAACAGCGCCCTTGAAATGCCTGCCAAGCTGTCGCCTGGCATGAACTTCTGAGGTTGACCATGCGCCCTGCACGCGAATACAACTTCGACGGCCTGGTCGGGCCGTCGCACAATTACGCCGGCCTGTCCTTTGGCAATGTGGCTTCCTTCAACAACGTCAAGAGCGCGTCCAATCCCAAACAGGCCGCCCTGCAGGGCCTGGCCAAGATGCGCGAGCTGGCCAGGCGCGGCTTCGCCCAGGCGCTGCTGCCGCCGCAGGACCGTCCGAATTTCCGCCTGCTGCGCAGCCTGGGCTACAGCGGCTCCGACGCCGACGTGATCGCCAAGGCTTACAGCGATTCGCCGGTGATCCTGGCCTGCGCCTACTCGGCTTCGCCGATGTGGACCGCCAATGCCGCCACCGTCAGCCCGTCGGCAGACACCTCGGATGGCCGCGTGCATTTCACGGCGGCCAACCTGAACAACAAGCTGCACCGCGCGTTCGAGCACGCCCAGTCGGCCCGTGCACTGCGCGCCATCTTCCACGACCCGCGCTACTTCGCGGTGCATGACGCCTTGCCCGGCACCCCGGCCTTCGGCGACGAAGGCGCGGCCAACCATACCCGCCTGTGCGCAAAGCACGGCGACGCCGCGGTGGAGCTGTTCGTGTACGGCCGCGTGGAGTTCGACCCGAATGCGCCGGCGCCGAAGAAGTTCCCGGCGCGCCATACGCTGGAAGCGTCGCAAGCCGTGGCGCGCCTGCATGGGCTGGACCCGGCGCGCTGCGTGTTCGTGCAGCAGAACCCTGATGTGATCGACCAGGGCGTGTTCCATAACGATGTGATCGCGGTGGGCAATGGCAATGTGCTGTTCTACCACGAGCAGGCTTTCCACGACGAGCAGGGTGCGCTGGCGGCGATCCGCGCCGCCATGCAGCGCGTGGGCGCCGAACTGGTGGCGATCCGCGTGCCGACGGCGGACGTGCCGGTGGCCGATGCGGTGGCCTCTTACCTGTTCAATACCCAATTGCTGTCCAAGCCCGACGGCAAGATGGCCCTGGTCACGCCGCACGAATGCCAGGAGATTGCGTCCGTGGCGGCTTTCCTGGACAAGCTGGTGGCTTCCGGCGGGCCGGTGGATGAACTGATCCACTTCGACCTGCGCCAGTCGATGCGCAACGGTGGCGGGCCAGCTTGCCTGCGCCTGCGCGTGGCGCTGACCGACGAGGAGGCGGCGGCCATGCACCAGGGCGTCGTGATGACCGAAACGCTGTACCATACCCTGGTCGCGTGGGTGGAGAAACACTACCGCGACCATCTGGAACCGAAAGATTTGGCAGATCCGCAATTGGCTGTGGAAGTGCATACCGCATTGAAAGAGCTGGAACAGATCCTGGGCTTACCCGGCCTGTACGATCTGTAATCAGAACCGGTAAACCGGTGTCAGACCCGCGGGGTCTGACACCTTTCTGCTCGCACCCAGGTGCCTGACCCTGCGGGTCAGACACCGGTTTACCGGTTTGAAAAGAAAGATACCTACAACGTATTTGGAGAAGCAGATGAAACAAATGCCACAAGAGTTGCGCAAGCAAACGCTCGAACTGGTCAAGGCCAGCGGCCCGATCGCCCAGCTGATCGAAGCCTGGCTCGGCTCCCTCGACGATGAAGACCTGGCCGACCTGTCCCCCGGCAGCCTGGCCCCGGTCCTTGTGGAAGGTTTCACCCAGCTGGCCAAGCGCACCGGTGCCGGCTGCCAGATCGCCACGCTCCAATACGAAGAAGCGCGCGGCGGCCACGCCACCGCGCTGCTGGTCGTCAACGACGACATGCCCTACCTGGTCGACTCCATCGTGATCGCCATGCGCAAGCTGCGCGTCGGTTCCAACGGCGTGCTGAACGCCGTGCTGCCGGTGCGCCGCAGCGCCGACGGCGCCGTGGAAGCCGTCGGCCAGAAAGGCGACAAGCTTGAATCCATGGTCCTGTGCCTGCTGTCCGAAAAGCTGGAAGACGGCCCGCTGAAAGAGCTGACCGGCCGCATCGAGATGGTGGCGCGCGACGCCGCCGTCGTGAAGCGCGACCAGTCCGCGATGAAGGACCGCTTCACCGCCGTCGCCAATGAATCGGCCGGCCACGGCGAAGAAGGCCAGGAAGTGGCGGCCTTCCTGCAATGGGCGCGCGACGAAGGTTTCGAAGTGCACGGTTACGCCTACTACCAGGTCAAACCGGGCGCACGCGAATTGGAACGCGACATCCCCAGCCGCATCGGCGTGCTGCAGGACACCGCCCACCCGGT
>CAMLRG010000248.1 GCA_946482335.1 uncultured Duganella sp.
TGGCGGCAGTGGCCATGCCGTGCAAAGTACGGGTCCATTGCGGGGTCATCACTTAATGTATCACGCTGCGTTATCGCGCTGGCTTTAACCCAAATCAACAGGTACCATTGCCGTGCAGATATGGAAGCACAACGGGATCGCGGCCGGCAAGCGCCGGCGTCAGGCGTGCATTGAATTGCGCGGGTCCAGGGACGCTGCTTGGCGGAAGCAATTCCGGCCGGCACGCTTTGCTTCGTACATGGCCTGGTCGGCAGCCTTCACCAGTGTATCGGCCGACATGCCGTGTTCGAAATGGGCGACACCGATGCTGGTGCTGACCTGCAGCCGGATACCGGCAATCACGAACGGCGGGGCCATGGCCGCCACCAGCTTTTCCGCAATCACGGCAGCATCTTCCCGTTCGCCCAGCCCCTCCACCACCAGGACAAATTCATCGCCGCCCAGGCGGGCCATGAAATCGGCCTCACGCAGCACGGCACGGGTCCGGTTGGCAAACATGCGGATCACCTCGTCCCCGACGTCGTGGCCATGGCTATCGTTGATGTGCTTGAAGCGGTCGATATCGAAATACATCAGCGCCAGCCCGTCGCGGCGCTGGGCGCGCTTGACGGCTTCGGCCAGGTGGTTGTCGAAGTAGCCGCGGTTCGGCAAGCCGGTCAGCGCATCGTAATTGGCGCGCCGGAACAATTCCTGTTCCATGTACTTGCGCGCCGTGATGTCTTCCGTGACCGCCAGCACCCCGACCACCCTGCCCTGTTCATCCTTGAGCGGGATCTTGCTGGTTTCGATCCAGCAGGGCGTGCCGTCGCGCCGGTGATCGGCTGCCTGCATTTTCAGGCGCGCGACGCCGGTCCCCATCACTTCCAGGTCGACCTGGCGGAAGTGGTCGGCCTGTGCGTGCCAGCGCAATTGGTGGTCGGTCTTGCCGGCCAACTGGTCAACGCTGTCCAGCCCGGCATCTTCCAGCAAGGACCGGTTGCCGCCAACAAAGACACTGTCCAGGTCCTTCCAGAACACACTTTGCGGAATGTTGTCGATGATCAGCTGCAGCATCTGGCGCGATTCGTGCAGCGCCAGCTCGGCCTGCTTACGGTCGGTGATGTTTTCGGCAAAGCCCAGCACATGGGTGACCTGGCCGCCGGCATTCATGGGCATGAGCACGATCGACATGTCGGACGTACGGCCAAGCGCGCCCGTGATCCGGATCGGGCAGGCCACCGCATTGCCGGCCATGGCATCCTCGAACCGGCTGGCGGCGACTGCCCGGTCTTCCTCCGCGATGAAGCTGTCGATCGGCGCGCCGACCAGCGCCGCGCGCGACACGCCAAGTTCCTCCGCCAATTGCTGGTTGGCGTGCAGGATGCGCCCGTGCCGGTCCAGCGCATAGGCGGCAAAGGGATGGTTTTCGAAAAAGCCGGAGAACCGTTCGCTGAAGTCACGCGTCGTGCGCCGGCGCAGCTGGTAGCGCGGCCAGGCCGCTGCGCCATAGCCGGCGATCGCGGTCAGCAACAACCCGATGGCCAGCACCAGCGCGCCGGCATGGGCCGAGCGCGGTGCCAGCGCGGCATTCCTGGCATAGAAAAAGATCAACCATTTGCGGTGTGCAAACTGTACTTCCGCCCGGTGGGCCAGCACGTGCCCGGCGTCCGCCTGCAAACTATGCGGCACGCCGTCCGCATCGAACAGGACGTTGCCGGCGGCGGCCCGGTCCTCGAACACTTCCAGGTCGAACAGCCTGGCCAGGCGCCCATGGTCGAAGCCGAGGAACAGATGGTCGACGTACATGGTCGAAAACGTGAAGCCTTTCAAGGGGGCAACGGAGCCGCCGCCGGCCCGGCCCACGCCCCGCACCGGCGAAAACAGCATGACCACCTGGGCCTTGCCGGCGTGACGCAGGGCCGCGTGGCGCCGGGTGGCTACCGGCGCGTCGCGCAAGTCCGCTTCACGCATCGCTTCCCAGCGGTCGGGGATGGCGGCGAAATCGACGCCGCGCAAGACGTCCGCGCGGCGGGGATCGCTCGCATGCTGGCCGTACAGTAAAGGGAAATAGGCGGCGGCGCCGGGGCGCGGCCCGCTGACGCGGTAGCCGGGGAAGGCCCGCCCGGCGTCGGCTTCGAAGCGCCGCAGCTGCGCCGCCGGCACCTTGGGCAGGAAGCCGAAGGAACTGCTGCCTTCCAGGCGTTCGAACAGATGGCTGGCTTTCAAGTAATTGTCGAATTCCTGCGGCTCGACCTGGCCCGAGGCGCTGAAAAAGGCGCCCAGCGACTGGCCGGCGCCAACGTACTGGTTGAGGCGGTAGCGCAGCTGCGATTCGTAACTGCGCGCCGCATCCTGCAGTTCGTCGAGCTGTTCCGCTCGGCTGTGCTGGACCGTGGCGACATAGGCATAGGCCGAGGCCGCTGCCCCGGCCAGCAGCACGGCGGCAGACAGGCCGAAACGGCGCACGATATTGCTGACGCTGACTGGAAACGCAGCCACAGGTCCCTCTCTCTGGTAGGTGATGGCAAACACTGGCCACGCGCAACGCGACAGCCGGATTGGAACAATTCATCCTTCAGGGGCGGGGAAGGGAGCGGAGCGGCGGCGCGGAGCCGCCCAAAGACATCGAAACAGTCGACACGCACAGGGTAGCACAGAACCGCCGGATAAATGCCCAGTGGCAACTCGTGCGCGGGCCAGGTGTCGCATCTTGACCGCATGGCGGCCCGGCGCCGGGCCCGCCATTGTCGATCTGCAAATCCCCGTCCGGCCTGGGGCGCTTCACGCCGCTGCCGGCCTTGCGCGGGGCTTGGCGGGCGTCCATGCCTTGGCGCCGCGTGGCCCCAGAAAATACGCGCGGGCTGGCCCTGTTACGGCAGCGGCACCAGGGCTAAGATCCATTTATGAAACTTGCCCAACTTCCCGCATGGCTGTTCTGCGCCATCACTGCTGCGCTGGCGGCCGCGCCGGCCAGCGCCAGCCAGCACGACTTCGATTGGGAGATCGGCAGCTCGGATACCAAACTGCAGCGCCTTGGCAAGCCCCTCAGTGGCAGCCAGGAGTGGTTTGAGTATGCCGGCACCACCAGGGTCACGCCCCTGATGGGCAAGCGCGCCAACGTCGTCGAGTTCGACGTGCAAGGCGCCGCCGGCCGGATTGCCGGCGTATCGCTGCGCCTGTACCAGCCGGCGAGCGGCCAGTGGAGCCCGCACTTTGCCAACCTGGCCAATGGCTTGATGACCGAGCCGATGCTGGGCAGCTTCAAGGACGGGCATGGCACCTTCTTCGGCCGCGACACGCTCGATGGCCGCACGATCCTGGTACGCTTCCTGGTCATCCCGCTCAACCGGGACCAGTGGCGCTTCGAGCAAGCCTATTCGGCCGACGAGGGGAAAACCTGGGAGAACAACTGGATCGCGGTCGACACCCGCCGCAAGGCTGCGCTCCCGGGCCGCCCAGGCCCGGCCCGTTGAACTTATTTGCTGACGGCGATACTGCGGCCATTCAGCGGCTGCACGGGACGCGCGTTCATCGCGTACAGTTTGCGGAAGGCCGCCAACTGGCCCTTGGAAATTTCGACTTCCTTGCGCAGCACCTGCCAGTGCACGCCCTCGCTGCAGGGCGGCGTGGTGAGCGAGCCCATGTAAGCGTAATAGCCGCGCTGCGCCGGCAGCATGGCTGCCGGATCGAAGTCGCCTTCCAGCGCATGCTTGTCGCCCGCCTTAGCCGGCAGTCCGGCAAACACTTGTTTCAGCGCGCCATTCTCATGCCCCAGCTTGAACAGCACCGCCACCACCGCCAGCGCGCCGGCATCGTTCTTGTGCACCAGGTGGGCCACCAGCGGGTAGCGCTTGCCGTTGACCTTTTCCTCGCTCGGGGTATGGAAATGGAACTGCACCAGCTGGTACTCGCCCGACGCCAGCTTGATGGCGCCGCCCTTGGCCAGGTTGACCTGGACGGTATGGCCGTTATTGACGATTTCGGCGGGACTGCCGCTGTACTCGAAGCCGATCGGCGCCAGCGCTTGCGCCTTGGCGCCGCGGATGTCGATTGGCGACTGCTCCTTGCCCAGTTTGCACGCCGCGAATCCCTCGTCCAGTTCGGCCCAGTGCGCGCTGCCCGCCTTGCCGGCATATTCCCAATGCGGCGCGTGGTCGGCCGCCTGCACCCATGCCGTGCCAGCCATCAGGGTGGCTGCCAGTACTGCCATTTTCAACTTCATATGCTGCCTTTCTCAAAGTGAACTGCGTTGCTCTACGGAATCAACAGCAGGCTAGCAGAGCCCGCGTTAGGATTCCGTTAAACCCACTTCAGAGCGCGGACAGTGCCGGCGGCAGCTGGCGCATGCGCTCGCCCGTCAGGTCGCACAGATCCGATGCCGGTCAAGCGGCCCGTGACCTTTGCGCCGCCAGGAAATCCGCTGCCGGCAAGGGTTTCGCATACAGGTAGCCCTGCACCATGTCGCAGCCCACCGAGGCGAGCAGGTTGCGCTGGGCTGGCGTCTCCACCCCTTCCGCAATGGTCTTCAATCCCAGCTTGCGGGCCATCACGACGATGGCTTCGGCAATGGCCCGGTCGCTGGGATCGGTATCCAAGTCGCGCACGAAGGAGCGGTCGATCTTCAGATAATCGATGTTGAACTTTTTCAGGTAGGCCATGGCCGAATAGCCGGTGCCGAAATCGTCCAGCGCCAGTTCCATGCCGGCCTGGCGCAACTGCGCCAGCTTGTCGACAATGCCGGCGCGGTCGGCCAGCAGCAAGCCTTCCGTTATCTCGATCGCCACGCAGCGCGCCGGCAGTTGCAGCTGCTGCAGGACCGCGCCCCAGCTTCCCATCAGGCCGGGCTGGCTGAATTGGCGCGGTGAGACGTTGATGCTGACCTGGCATGGCGCGCCGCCGCGCTGCTCCAGCCAGCGCTTGGCCGCGGCGGCGGCCTGGCGGAAGACCCAGTCGCCGATGTCGACGATCAGGCCGGTCTCCTCGGCGATGGGGATGAACACGTCCGGCGGCACCATGCCGCGCACCGGGTGGCGCCAGCGCAGCAGCGCTTCCGCCTTGGCGGCCTGGCCGCTGGCCAGGTCGACGATGGGCTGCAGCCAGACTTCCAGCTCGCCGTTGGCCAAGGCCAGGCGCAACTCGTTGGTCAGCAGCATGCGCGACCTGGCTTGCTGGTACATGGGCAGGGTGAAGAAGCGGAAGCCGTTGCGGCCCTCTTCCTTGGCGGCATACATGGCGCGGTCGGCGTAGCTGACCAGCTGGTCCATGCTGTCCGCATCCTCCGGATAGCGCGCGATACCCAGGCTGGCCGACACGAACACGGCCTCGCCATCGAGCGCGAGCGGCCCGCCGACCGCGTCGAGCACGTCTTGCGCGATCCGTTCCAGCTGCAGCGCATCGCCGCAATCGGGCAGGATCACCACGAACTCGTCGCCGCCCAGGCGCGCCACCACGTCCGATTCGCGCACCAGATGCCGGATGCGGCGCCCCACTTCCAGCAGCAGGCGGTCGCCGGCCTGGTGGCCAAGAGTATCGTTGACTTCCTTGAAGTGGTCGAGGTCGATGAACATCACGGCCAGCGCGCTGCCGTGGCGGCTGGCGCGCGCGATTTCCTCGCGCAGGCGCTCGCCGAACATGCGCCGGTTGGGCAGGCCGGTCAGCGCATCATAGGCGGCCTGGTGCTGCAATTGCTCTTCGATGCGCTTGCGCCCGATGGCGATGGCGGCCAGGTCGCCGGCGAGCGCGACCAATTCCTGCTCCGCACTGGACGGCGGTCCGGCCGTACCGCGGCCGATCGCGATATGGCCCAGCACGTCCCCGGCCGGGTTGCGGATCGGTTCCAGCCAGTCCTGCGCCGCGCCAGGCGGCACGTCCTCCCCGGCATCGCCGCGCGTGATCATGCAGCGCAGCGCGGGGTTGGCCGTCTCGACATAGACCGCCACCTGGGACAGTACTTCGTCCAGCGCACGGCCCTGGGCCAGGCATTCGAACACGCACGCGCGCGCCGCTTCCACCCGCAGGCTGTGCCGCACGTCGCTGATGTCGCGCGCCACCCCGACCGTCCCCAGCACCGTGCCGTCTTCGTCGAGCACCGGCGCGTGGTAGGTCTGCATCCAGGTCGGCTCGACGGCACCGGGCAACAGTTCCTCGCGTTCGACCACCTTGCGCGCGCGCGTCGCCATCACTTCCAGTTCGTCGGCGCGCAGCAAGTCGGCCCGCTGATGCGGCCACAGGTCGTGGTCGGACAGGCCGATCATGGCCTCGACCGATTGCCCATAGGCGTCGGCATTGGGCTGGTTGGCCGACAGGTAGCGGCCATCGGTGTCCTTCAGCCAGACCCAGACCGGCAGCATGTCGAACAGCGTGCGCATATAGCGTGTCTGCTGGCGCAGTTCCGCCGTGCGGTCCTGCACCCGCACTTCCAGGCTGGCGTTCAGCAGGTCGATCTGCTGCTTGGAGCGGCGCAAGCGCAGCAGGAAGTAGGCCAAGCCGGCCAGCAGCAGTCCGCCGGCCCCGGCCACGGTCCACAGCCAGCGTTGCTGCAGCGTGCGCAGGCGCAGCTCATCGCTCTGGGCACGGTTGCGGCGCATCAGTTCATCGATTTCGCGCTGCTTGCTCTCGGCCTTGTAACGCTCCGCCAGTTCCAGCGTCTGGGTGCCGAGCTTCTCGCGGTTAGAACGCGCCACCATCTCGCTCGCCTTCAAGGCCAGCGCATAGGCACGTTCCGGATCGCCGTCGGCAGCGACGATGGCGGCCAGGCGCTTCATGCTCTCGCCAAGGTAGAGCGGGATGTCGATGGTCTTGGCCAGCGCGTAGCTGCGCTCCGCATCGGCGCGGGCAGCCGGCAGATTCCCCAGGTCCTGGAAATTGGTGCTGCGCGCGATCAGGGAATACCATTGGCTGAGCGGGTTGGCATAGCGCTCATTGAGTTCCAGCATCTCATCGAGGATCGGCTGGGCCGCCGCATAACGCCCCTGGCGCCGCAGCACCTCGGCCAGCGTAAACATTGCCCCATTCTGGTTGAAGGGCGCGCCGACGCGCCGCACCAGGCTGAGCGCCTCACGCGACTGCTG
>CAMLRG010000249.1 GCA_946482335.1 uncultured Duganella sp.
ACATTTTGCTGCGCAAAATGTCCGGTTGCCAGAGCTGACCCCGACTTTCAAGCTGCGATTAAGCGCTCGGGGGCCAGGATGGCGTATTCGCCGAAGATGCCGGTGCCGAGCAGGCGTCCGGCTTCGTTGTAGATGCGGACACGGCCTGCGTACGGCGTCGGCACGGCGGTGCCCGGCTCTTTGCCGAGTGGCAGGCGCTGGCCGTGCAGGAAGCGTTTCGCCAGCGCTTCGTTCAACACGATACGCGGAAACGATGACAGCAGCGTGTCCACGGGTGACAGCAGTTCGCGCGGGGCGGCGTGGGCGGCCAGCTCTTCCAACGTGACCATTTTGTCTGTCGTCAGCGCACCGACCTGCGTGCGGCGCAGGGCGTTCAAATGCGCGCCGCAGCCCAGGGCCGCGCCGATGTCTTCGCCCAGCACGCGGATGTAAGTGCCTTTGCTGCAGGTGACTTCGATGCGCAGCATCGGCGCCTCGTAGGCCACCAGCTCCAGCTTGTGGATCACCACGTCGCGCGCTTCGCGCTCGAGCGTGACGCCTTCGCGGGCATATTCGTACAGCGGCTTGCCGTCGCGCTTCAACGCGGAATACATGGGCGGCACTTGCTTGATCGGGCCGCGGAAACGGGCCAGCACAGACTCGATGTCGGCGGCCGTGGCCGAGACGTCGCGCGTCTCCAGCACCTGACCTTCGGTGTCGCCGGTGTCGGTGCGCACGCCCAGGTGCACGGTGGCCAGGTAGGTCTTGTCGGCTTCGAGCAGGTCTTGCGAGAACTTGGTCGCTTCGCCGAAGCACAGCGGCAGCAGGCCGGTGGCGAAGGGGTCGAGAGTGCCGGTATGCCCGGCTTTTTTCGCGTTCATGAAGCGCTTGGCCTTGATCAGGGCATCGTTGCTGGACAGGCCGACCGGCTTATCGAGCAGCAGCACGCCGTCCACGGCATCGCGCACGCGCTTTACACGGACTTCGGTCATTCTTCTTCGTCGGCGTTTTCGTCGAAATCAGCGGCGCGCGTGGCGTTGGCCTTGTCGATCAGGGCGGACATCGCCATGCCGCGCGAGGCGGACATGTCGTGCATGAAGTGCAGCTGCGGCAAGGTGTGGATGTGCAGGCGCTTGCCCAGCTGGTTGCGCAGGTAGCCGGCGGCGGCGCTCAGGCCGGCCAGGGTGTTCTTGATCGATTCGGGGTCGTCCTTCAGGGTGGTGAAGAAGACTTTGGCATGGGCGTAGTCGGGGGTCAGCTGCACTTCGGACAGCGTGATCATGCCGACGCGCGGGTCCTTCAGCTCGAAGGCGATCAGCTCGGACAGGTCTTTCTGGATTTGATCCGCCACGCGCAGGCCGCGCTGGGGGATGGATTTGCTGTGTTTTGCCATGATGATTTCCTTTTAAAACCGGGAACCCGGTGTCTGACCCGCAGGGTCAGACACCGGACACGCGGCTGCCGTGGGCCAGGTGTCTGCCCCCGCGGGTCAGACGGGACGGCCATCCGGTCGCCTTACCGGTTTTCATAAAAACTAAGCGGGTGCCCTGCCCCGCTCTCGCGAGGCGGGAGGCACCCGCCGTGTACCGCGCCGTCCTGCTGTTACAGGGTACGGGCGATCTCCTGTACTTCGAACACTTCGAGCTGGTCGCCCACTTCGATGTCGTTGTAGCCCTTCAGGTTCAGGCCGCACTCCAGGCCGGCGCGCACTTCCTTCGCATCGTCCTTGAAGCGCTTGAGCGAGTCGATCTCGCCGGTCCACACCACGATGTTGTTGCGCAGCAGGCGGACCGAGGAGGAACGCTTGACCACACCGTCGGTAACCAGGCAGCCCGCGATCGCGCCGACCTTGGAGACGTGGATGACCTGGCGGATCTCGACCTGGCCGGTGACGTGCTCGCGCTTCTCCGGTGCCAGCATGCCCGACATCGCCGCTTTGACCTCTTCGATCGCATCGTAAATGATGTTGTAGTAGCGGATGTCCACGCCGTTGGTCTCGGCCAGCTTGCGCGCCTGCGCATCGGCACGGGCGTTGAAGCCGATGATGACTGCCTTGGACGCGGTCGCCAGGTTGACGTCCGATTCCGAGATGCCGCCCACCGCGGCGTGCACGATCTGCACACGCACTTCGGAAGTCGACAGCTTCTGCAGCGAGCCAACCAGCGCTTCCTGCGAACCCTGCACGTCGGTCTTGATGATCAGCGGCAGGTTCTTCACTTCGCCTTCGGCCATCTGGTCGAACATGTTCTCCAGCTTGGCGGCCTGCTGCTTGGCCAGCTTCACGTCGCGGAACTTACCTTGACGGAACAGGCCGATCTCGCGGGCTTTGCGCTCGTCGGCCATGACCATGGCTTCTTCGCCGGCGGCCGGCACTTCGGTCAGGCCCTGGATTTCGACCGGGATCGAAGGGCCGGCTTCGGAAATCGACTTGCCGTTTTCGTCCAGCATCGCACGCACGCGGCCGAAGGACGAACCAGCCAGCACGACGTCGCCGCGCTTCAGGGTACCGGATTGCACCAGGATCGTTGCCACCGGACCGCGGCCCTTGTCCAGGCGCGCTTCCACCACCAGGCCGCGCGCAGGCGCTTCGACCGGGGCTTTCAGTTCCAGCACTTCGGCCTGCAGCAGCACTTGCTCCAGCAGGTTGTCGATGCCCTGGCCGGTCTTGGCGGACACCGGCACGAACGGCGAATCGCCGCCGTATTCTTCCGGCACCACCTGTTCCGCCACCAGTTCCTGCGTCACGCGGTCGACGTTGCCGCCCGGTTTGTCGATCTTGTTGATCGCGACAACCAGCGGTACACCTGCCGCCTTGGCGTGGGCAATCGCTTCCTTCGTCTGCGGCATCACACCGTCGTCGGCCGCCACCACCAGGATCACGATGTCGGTTGCTTTCGCACCGCGGGCACGCATCGCCGTAAAGGCTTCGTGACCCGGCGTATCCAGGAAGGTGATGATGCCGCGCGGGGTTTCCACGTGGTAGGCGCCGATGTGCTGGGTAATGCCGCCCGCTTCGCCCGATGCCACCTTGGCGCGGCGGATGTAGTCCAGCAGCGAGGTCTTGCCGTGGTCGACGTGGCCCATCACGGTCACCACTGGTGCGCGCGGGGTTGCTTCGTATTCGGCGTGTTCGCCCTGGTCGGCCAGGATCGCTTCCGGATCGTCGACGGCGGCGGCGAAGGCCTTGTGGCCCATCTCTTCCACCACGATCATCGCGGTTTCCTGGTCCAGCACCTGGTTGATGGTGCACATCTGGCCCAGCTTCATCAGCTGCTTGATCACTTCGGACGCCTTGACCGCCATCTTGTGCGCCAGTTCGGCCACGGTGATGGTTTCCGGCACGTGCACGTCATGGATGATCGCTTCGGTCGGCTGCTGGAAGTTCGATTCGCGTTCATCGTTATGGCCACCACGGCGGCCGCCTTTGCCGCCGGCACGCCAGCCATCGCGGCCACCCGCGTTGGCACCCGCACCGCCACGGCCCTTGCCTGCGCCGCCGCCTGGTGCGCCACGGCGCTTTTCGTCCTGCCAGGTCGAGGCCACGTTGGCCGACTTGATGGACTTCTTGTCGCCTGGCTTCTTGTCGTCCTTCTTCTCGCCGCCTGGCGCTGCCGCGGTGGCGGCAGGCTTCTTGTCGGCTGGCTTGTGCAGCGTACCTTCCGCGACTTTCGGCTTGGCCGCAGCAGGTGCCGGTTCCGGCGCCTTCATCACGCGGCGCGGCTGGCTCATCATCAGCTTGATCTGGGCCACTTCATCGGCCACGGCCTTGCGGGCACGCTCGGTCGCTTCGGCGCGCTCGGCCGCTTCCTTGGCGGCGATTTCATGCTTGCGCTTGGATTCTTCCGCTTCGGCCAGGCGCTTCTTCTCTTCCTCTTCGGCGGCGGCTTTCTGCGCGGCGCCGGCGGCAGCGGCGGCGGCGGCCTTCTCGGCGGCGGCCTTGTCGGCTGCAGCTTTCTTGGCCTGCTCTTCCGCGACGCGCTTGGCTTCCTCTTCGGCGGCTTTGGCTTGGGCAGCCTTTTCCTCGTCGAGCTTGGCCAGGCGTTCCTGTTTCTCTTTCAGTTCCGCTTCCTGCCGGGCGATCAGCTCGGCCTGGCGGCGCGCTTCCTCTTCACGGCGCGCCTGTTCGGCGGCGTCGATCACCGGCGCAGCCGGCTTGGCGGCGGCAGCGGTGGTCAGGTCGTCGCGCTGCACGAAGGTGCGCTTCTTGCGCACTTCGACCTGGATGGTGCGGGCCTTGCCGGAGGCGTCGGCCTGCTTGATCTCCGTGGTCTCCTTGCGGGTCAGGGTGATCTTTTTCTTTTCGCCCGGCTCGGCGCCTGCGCCGTGGGTACGGCGCAGGTGCTCCAGCAGCTTGTCCTTATCATCTTTTGACAATGGATCTGACGCCGAACTCTTTTCGACGCCAGCAGACTTCAGCTGCGACAGCAGCAAATCTGCAGGCATCTTCAGTTCGGTGGCAAATTGGGCTACGTTGTTACTCGCCATTCAGTCCTCTTTTCTATGTGTCTCGATGATAATTTAAGCTGCTGCTACTTCTCAGGCCTTTGCGGTTTCGGCGGCCGCCCATGCCTTGGCTTGAAGCGCCTTGGCACGGTCGTCGTACTTCGCATCGACCAGCTTCATTTCATCGTCGGTCACATTCTCAAACTCATTCGAAATCAGTTCACGTGCGCGATCGCTCGACAGGGCCAGGATGGCGCCGAATTCGTCGTAGGCCAGACCGGCGAATTGCGCCAGGGTCTTGATGCCTGCCAGGCCCAGCTTGCCCGCGGTGATGCGGTCCATGCCATCCAGGCCAACCAGCGCTTCTTCCATGCCTTCCAGGCCCTCTTCCGAAGCGATGGCTTCGGTCACCAGGGCGTCGCGGGCGCGGGTGCGCAGCTCGTTGACGGTGTCTTCGTCGAACGCTTCGATCTCCAGCATTTCCGAAATCGGCACATAGGCGATTTCTTCCAGGCTGCTGAAGCCTTCTTCGACCAGGATGTCGGCCACTTCCTGGTCCACGTCCAGTTTTTCCATGAACAGGGCGCGCACGGCGGCGGTTTCCGCGGCCAGCTTGTCGGCCGATTCTTCCGCGGTCATGATGTTGATCTTCCAGCCGGTCAGCTCGGAAGCCAGGCGCACGTTCTGGCCGGAGCGGCCGATGGCGATCGCCAGGTTTTCCTCGTCCACCACCACGTCCATCGCGTGCTTGTCTTCGTCGACCATGATCGAGGTCACGTTGGCCGGTGCCAGCGCGCCGATCACGAATTGCGCAGGGTCGTCCGACCACAGCACGATGTCCACGCGCTCGCCGCCCAGTTCGCCGGTCACGGCCTGCACGCGCGAACCGCGCATGCCGACGCAGGTGCCGATCGGGTCGATACGCTTGTCATTGGTGTGCACGGCGATCTTGGCGCGCACGCCGGCGTCGCGCGCAGCGGATTTGATCTCCAGCATGCCCTGCTCGATCTCCGGCACTTCCAGTTCGAACAGCTTCATGATGAACTCAGGCGCGGTGCGCGACAGGATCACTTGCGGGCCGCGCATATTGCGGTCGACGCGCAGGATGTAGGCACGCACGCGGTCGCCGATACGCAGGTTCTCTTTCGGGATCATCTGGTCGCGCGGCAGGCGCGCTTCGATCTTGCCCGATTCGACGATGGCATCGCCGCGCTCCATGCGCTTGATGGTGCCGGTGACCAGGGCGTCGCCGCGCTCCAGGAAGTCTTGCAGGATCTGCTCGCGTTCCGCATCGCGCACGCGCTGCAGCACGACCTGCTTGGTGTCCTGGGCGAAGCGGCGGCCGAATTCCACCGATTCGATCGGCTCTTCGATGTATTCGTCGACTTCGATGTCGGGGATCTGTTCTTTCGCTTCGAACAGCAGCACTTCCTGGTCAGGCAGCTGCAGGCCCGCTTCGTCCGGCACCACGTGCCAACGGCGGAAGGACTCGAACTCGCCGCTTTCACGGTCGATCGAGACGCGAATATCGACTTCGCCTTCGTAGCGCTTCTTCGTGGCTTGCGCCAGTGCGAATTCGAGCGCGCCGAACACGACTTCCTTGTCGACGTTCTTTTCGCGCGCCAGCGCATCAACCAATAACAATACTTCGCGACTCATGCTTTGCGGCTCCCAAAATTCACCTGCGGCACCAAGCGTGCCTTGTCAATGTCCGCGAGCGTGAAATTCAGCACCGCAGGACCTTCTTTACCTTCAAATTCAATACCCAGTTGCTCGCCCTCCGGCTCCGTCAGGATGCCCTGGTAGGACTTGCGGTTCGCCGTGCCGGGAATGGCCATGCGCAGCTTGACGATGGCCTCGCAGCCGGCGAAACGGACGAAGTCGCTGAACTTGCGCAGCGGACGGTCCAGGCCGGGCGACGAAATTTCGAGCCGTTCGTAGGGAACGTTCTCGACCGTCAGCACGTGCGACAGCTGGTGGCTCACCGTGGCGCAGTCTTCGACCGTGATCGGGCCTTTTTCTTCCGCATCTTCCGCCGTGAAATCGATATAGACGCGCAACAGGCCACGCTCGGCCCGCTCGAAGTCCACCAGTTCGTAGCCGAGGCCAGCGACGGTTTTTTCAATCAATTCAGGCAGTTGCAAAAGAAATCTCCAGACACTCAAAACGGTTCAACCAAAAAAAAATGGGCAACTGCCCATCTTTCGTTACTGCAGCCAGATGAAAGCACTCTCAGCAAAATTACCTGCGAAGAACTTTTACTAGGCTGCTCATTATAGCGCCTTATTGACTTCGCTGCAATGCCGCATACCACATCGGACACGGGTGTAACAATAGGAAGGTGCTTAAAAACCAACACCTTCAAAACCGGTAAACCGGGGTACGACCCAAGGGTCGGCCCCGCCTGGCGGCGGCCGCCGGCCGGGGTCAGCCTTTGGGCCTGACCCGGGTTTGCCGGTTTCAGCCCTTGCGTCGGCGCGGCATGCCGTGATCGGAGGCGCCGCCGCGCGGCTGGTGCCCGCCGCGGCGCTGCTGCCCCTGGCCATGGCCATGG
>CAMLRG010000250.1 GCA_946482335.1 uncultured Duganella sp.
GAACGACAGCTTCGCTGTCGGCTCCTTTCACTCCCCGCCCTGAAGGACGGGGTTTCTCGGAGCATAATTGATGAAAAACTTCCAAGGCAAGGTTGCAGTGATTACCGGTGGCGCCAGCGGCTTCGGCCGCGAATTCGCGCTGAAAGCCCATTCGCTCGGCATGAAGCTGGTGCTGGCCGACGTGCAGCAGGATGCCCTTGACGCGACGGTCGCCGAGCTGCGCGGCGCCGGCGCGCAAGTGATCGGCCTGCGCTGCGACGTGCGCCAATCGGCCGAGGTACAGGCGCTGGCGGATGCGGCCATGCGCGAGTTTGGCGCCGTGCACCTGGTGTTCAATAATGCAGGCGTAGGTTTCGGCGGCCTGGTGTGGGAGGCGACCGAGGCGGACTGGGACTGGGTGATGGGCGTCAATGTCAACGGCGTGGTGCATGGCGTGCGCATCTTCACCCCGCTGATGCTCGAATGCGCCAAGCGCGAGCCCGGGTACGAGGGGCACATCGTCAATACCGCGTCGATGGCCGGCGTGCTGTGTCCGCCGGTGATGGGCGTGTATAACGTCTCCAAGCACGCCGTGGTGGCGCTGACGGAAAGCCTGTACCACGACCTGGCACTGGTGCAGGCGCCGGTTGGCGCATCGGTGCTGTGCCCGTTCTTCGTCCCCACCGGCATCCACCAGTCGCACCGCAACCGCCCGCAGGACGCGCCGATGGAAGGCAAGCCGACCGCCAGCCAGATGGCCGCGCAAACGATGGTGAGCAAGGCCGTCACGTCGGGCAAGGTGAGTGCCCGCGAGGTGGCGGAACTGACTTTCTCGGCCATCGCCGAAAGCAAGTTCTACATTTTCACCCACCCCCAGGCACTGGACGGCGTGGCGCAGCGGGCGCGCGACATGGTGGCCCAGGCCAACCCGGCCGACCCTTACGAGGCCACACCGCAGGTTCGTGAAGCCTTGCGCGCCATGTTGTGAGAGAATGCGCGCCATGACGACTTCACTCCGCTTTGGCGACTGGGCCGCCATGCAGGCCGATGCAAAACCAATCCGCCTGGCCGTCTTCGTGCAGGAACAGAACGTTCCCGCCGACCTTGAAATGGACGAGCGCGACGCCGTTTGCCTGCATGCGGTGGCCTATGACACCGCCGGCCGGCCGGTCGGCACCGGCCGGCTGCTGCCGGATGGGCATATCGGCCGCATGGCCGTCCTGCGCATCGCCCGTGGCGCGGGCATCGGTGGCGCGCTCCTGAGGGGCCTGATGGATAAGGCGCGCGAGCGCGGCGACGGGCGCGTCGTGCTGAGCGCCCAAACCCACGCGGCGGAGTTTTACCTGGCACATGGTTTCGCGATGGCCGGTGAAGTCTTCTACGAAGCGGGTATTCCCCACATTGAAATGACTTACGAATTCTAGGAGTTGGACATGAAACGTTCGATCGTCGCGCTGGGTGTTTGCGCAGTCTTTGGCGCAGGCTTCCTGGCTGGTTCCATCAGCCCGATCCAGGTCGCGCAGGCCCAGGTTGGCGGCCCCGTCGTGTGGCCGGCAGCGGCCGCGGCGCCGGCCACGGCCAATGGCCCCACCCATTTTTATGCCATCGACACCGGTACCCGCACGCTGATCTCCTGCACCCGCCAGGGCAAGGACAAGCCTTCCTGCGTGCGCGAACAGCTGCCCTGAGCGCGATCAGCGCACCTGCACCTCGTGCAGTTCCGCCGGCGCGTCGGCATACAGCTTGACGACGGTGGAGCTGCGCGTGCCGTAATTGGGCGATTCGATCTTCACCGCCGACAGCAGCCGCTCCAGTTCCAGCGGCACGCCGGTTTCCGGCAGCCGCATATCGGGCGCACGGGTGGTGTCGGACAGCATTTCGAAGTAGGCGTCTTCCGGCGCGCCCAGGCACAGCAGGCTGGCGAACTGCGCTTTGGTCTTCAGCACCTTCGGCCAGGCCGAGTCGAGCAGGGCGTTGGACAGGCCATAGATGCCCGGCTCCAGCGGCTTGCCGTTGCGCGGGTCGCCTTCCCCTTTGTTCGAATACCACACCAGCTCCTCGCCGTCGCACAGGACCAGGTTGAAGCCGTTATAGGCGCCAGCCTGCGGCGCAATCTGCGCGACGTATTCCTGCGCCGTCATGGCGCCCGCCAGGAAGTCGGCCACCAACTGCCCGCGCGAAGGCGCCAGCGGATGATGCTCCTGCGGATTACGCACGTTCGTGATGGCGGCAAAGCGCGAGGGGGCGCTTGCCGTCACGCCGCCATCGGGCGCAACGCCGGCGGCGCCAGTGGCGCCGCTCGCCGGGGCGTCGGCGGGGCGCGTCACGCCCATCCAGCTGCCCCCGGCTTTCAGGTCGCGGCCGGCGAAAATATGCGGTGCGTCGGGCCAGGGCGCGGCCGGCCTGGTGTCACGGTCGTAAAATTCATCACGGTTGGCGGCGGCGATCAGCGGCACGCCGGGCACCACCTGCCAGGCAAAGACGATCAGGCACATGGCGGCAAGTCCTCGAACACTTCCACATGGCGCGGTCCGCAAATCCAGCGCGCCAGGCCAGCGCTGCCGGCTGCCGCTTCCAGGGTCGCCAGCAAGGCATCGGCCGAACCCGCCGTCGCGCCAGGCGCCGGGTAGACCTCCATCCACGTCTGCAAGCCGTCATCGGCTGCCGCGGGACGCCGCTTCAACTGCGGCACCATGCCATGGCTGCGCGCGAGGCCGGCCTGCATGGCGATAACCGCCTCCTGCAAGCTTGCCGCATCGGCAGGCTGCACCTTGTAATACACGTAAAAGTCCATGCTTAGACGTCGAGCTTGTCGAGCGCGTAAGGCAGCGGCTTGAATTGCAAGGCCGGACCGCTGGCGGAACCGAAGCGCACATCGCCCGCTTCCAGCGCTTCCAGCTTCATCTCCACCAGGGCGTCGACCCCACCGGCGCCATTTCGCGCGCTATTGACCACCATGCCGCAGGGCTGGTCCGGATCGGAAGGCGCAAACACTTCCATCCCGGGCGCCACGGACGCATCGGCAATCGTCGCCAGTGCCGTGCGGCGCTTCAGCTTGCCCAGGTACTGGCTGCGCGCAACGATTTCCTGGCCCGGATAGCAGCCTTTTTTGAAATTCACGCCGCCCAGCAGTTCGAAATTGGCCATCTGCGGCACGAACTGCTCCTGCGTGCCAGGGCCCACCTGCGGCACGCCCGCATGGATTTCGGCCAGGCGCCATGCTTCGTTGCCGCCGACGACCAGGCGGTCCTTCAGCATTGATGCCGCCATCGACGCGGTCTCGGCGCTGGCCAGCCACAGGTAGCGCGGCGCGCCGAAGGCATCGGCCACGCGCAGCAGCGTCCCCAGCGGATGGTCGATCTTGCTGAATGGCGCAGCGGGCAATACATCGAACCAGGTTTGCAGTACCGCCTCGGCATCACCGCCACCGATCGCCAGCGTCACGTAGTTGTCGGAAACATCGGCCGGCTTGGTCTTGGCGCGCAGGATGAACATCTGCAAACGCTTTTGCACCGCCGGCTGGATCGCGCGCGGCAGCTGCAGGAAGATCGATTCCGCGTCGCGCCACATGAGGAACGATGCCAGCATGCGGCCTTTGGGCGTGCAGTAGGCGGCCAGGCGCACCTCGCCCGGGCCCAGGTGTTCGACGTCGTTGGTCAACTGGTTATGCAGGAAACTGGCCGATTCTTCGCCGGTAAACGCGATCAAACCCTGGTCCGTCAGCGCGGCCACAAAGCCGCTCGCCAGCTGGCTGGTGGTCAGCACTTCTTGTTCCTGTGTTAAAAGTTGATTCCAGTTATTCATAAATTCCGATATGGTGGCGATGAAAGCATTATCATTACGGGCTTCATTATAGTGATCCCGCGAAATTTGCGCCGGGATGCTGGAAATTGCTGTCGTCCAGGCTGAATCTGGTTCAAGATAGCGTTATCGAACGGGCATGCGGAAATGGCGTTTATAAGAAAGACGATCGCACTGGGGTTGTTGGCCGCGGCAGGGGCCGTGGGAGGCTTTGCATGGTGGGCGGGGCAGCCCGTCATTGGCGAAGAACCGGCAATTGAATTCACCATCAGCAAGGGCAGCGGCGCCAGCGCGGCCGGCCAGCAAATGGCCGCCGCCGGCGTGCCGATCCAGCCCCTGATGTTCAACCTGTTGACGCGGGCCACCGGCAAGAGCGGCCAGTTGAAGGCCGGCACCTATGAATTGAAACCGGGCACTACGCCGCTGCGCCTGATCGACCAGCTGGTGCGCGGCGAGTTTGCCCAGGAATCCCTGACCATCATCGAAGGCTGGACTTTCCGCCAGATGCGCCAGGCCATCGCCGCCCACCAGGGCTTGAAGCACGATACCGCCGAGTTGAGCGACCGCGAGCTGATGGCGCGCATCAATCCCGATTTCAAGGATCCGGAAGGGCTGTTCTTCCCGGATACTTATCTGTTTGCCAAGAACTCAAGCGAATTGGCGATTTTCCGCCAGGCTCACAGCATGTTGATGAAGCGGCTCGGCGAGGCTTGGGAAAAGCGTGCGCCCGGGCTGCCTTACAAGTCGCCCTATGAAGCGCTGACCATGGCGTCCATCGTGGAAAAGGAAACCGGCCAGAAGTCCGAGCGCGGCATGATTGCCGCCGTGTTCGTCAACCGCCTGAAGCTGGGCATGTTGCTGCAAACCGACCCCACCGTCATCTATGGCATCGGTCCCAAGTTCGATGGCAACATCCGCAAAAAGGACCTGGAGACGGACACACCGTACAATACTTACACGCGCGTGGGCTTGCCGCCGACCCCGATTTCCCTGCCTGGCGTGGCATCGCTGACGGCGGCCTTGGCGCCGGCCAAATCCAGCGCACTGTATTTCGTGGCGCGCGGCAATGGCACCAGCCATTTCTCCGATAACTTGACCGACCATAACCGGGCGGTCAACCAGTACCAAAAACAATAAACAATGAAACAGCGCGGTAAATTCATCACGTTCGAAGGCATCGATGGTGCCGGCAAATCGACCCATATCCAGTTTGTTGGCGAGCTGATCAAGGCGCGCGGGCACGAACTGGTCAGTTCCCGCGAGCCGGGCGGCACGCCGCTGGGTGAAAAGCTGCGCGAGCTGTGGTTGCATGAAGCGATGCACGTGGAAACTGAAACCTTGCTGGTGTTTGCCAGCCGCCGCGAGCATGTGGCGCAAGTGATCGAGCCCGGCCTGGCGCGCGGCGCCTGGGTCATCTCCGACCGCTTTACCGATGCCAGTTTTGCTTACCAGGGCGGCGGCCGCGGCCTGAGCCGCGAAAAGCTGGAAATCCTGGCGCATTGGGTGCACCCCAACCTGGAGCCCGACCTGACCATCCTGTTCGACGTGCCGTTGGAAGTGGCGCGCGCGCGGCTTGACGCGACCCGCGAGCTGGACCGCTTTGAACGCGAGCAGGCGGAATTCTTCCTGGCCACGCGCAATGAGTACCTGCGCCGCGCGGCCGCGTTCCCGCAGCGTTTCCGCGTCATCGATTCGACCCGCAGCATTGCCGACATCCAGGCGGAATTGGGGCGCATCGTGGAGGCGCTCAATTGAGCGGCCACGTCTATCCCTGGCAGCAGGGCGCCTGGCAGCAGTTGCAGCAATTGCGCCAGCGCATGCCGCACGCCATCCTGTTCCATGGCGCGGCTGGGATTGGCAAGGCCGACTTCATCGAACACGTCGCCCAGGCCTTGTTGTGCGAGAACGTGCGTGCCGATGGGCACGCTTGTGGCGAATGCCCGAGCTGCGGCTGGTTCCAGCAGCAGAGCCATCCAGACTACCGCCGTGTGCGCCCCGAAGCGATGGAAGACGAGCCCGGCGAAGGCGAAGAGGGCGAGGACAAGAAGGCCGCCAAGAAGGCGCCTTCCAAGGAAATCAAGATCGAACAGATCCGCGCCTTGGCCGATTTCATGAATATTTCGACCCACCGCCAGGGCTTGCGCGTGGTGGTGCTGTATCCGGCCGAAGCGCTGAACATGCCGGCCTCGAACGCCTTGCTGAAAACGCTGGAAGAGCCGCCCCCCGGTACCGTGTTCCTGCTGGCCTCCAATGGCCTGGACCGGGTGCTGCCGACCATCCTGTCGCGTTGCCGCAAATTCGCCATGTCGATGCCGGACCATGGCGAGGCGCTGGCCTGGCTGAAAGAGCAGGGGGTGCCCGACGCCGACAGCTGGCTGCGCGAGCAGGGCGGTTCCCCCCTGGCCGCCGCTGTTGCCGCCGAGACGGGCAACCGTGAAGAACTGGACACTTTCCTGCAATACCTGGCACGACCGAGTGTCGAAGGGGCCTTGAAAACTGCCGATAAATTGCAAAAAGTGCCACTGAGCGCCTTGGTGTCGTGGCAACAGCGCTGGCTTTACGACCTTTTTTCGTACAAACTGGCGGGCAACATCCGTTATTATCCCCGTTACCAGCGCGAGCTGGCCGGCCTGGCGGACAAAGTCAATGTCAGCCGCCTGATGGGAGCGATCAAGGGCGCCAACGAGCGGCGCGCCACCTCCGACCATCCGCTCTCGCCGAAACTGTTTATTGAGGACATGCTTCTTGACTACACCGCTTGCTGTAGCTGAGGAAAGGAAAAAATGAGTGCAAGCCCAACCGATCCAAACACTGTCCCGCTGAACCGGCCGACGGTGCTGTCGCTGGCGATCAAGGAAAAGGCGGCCCTGTACGCGGCCTATATGCCTTTCCTGAAGCACGGCGGCATGTTCGTACCGACCCAGAAGCCGTACAAGATTGGTGACGAAATCTACCTGCTGCTGACCTTGATGGATGATCCGAACAAGTACGCGATCGCCGGCAAGGTGGTGTGGATCACGCCTGCCGGCGCCGCCAACAACAAGACCCAAGGCATCGGCGTGCACTTCCCGGACGACGAGACCGGCACCCGCACGCGCTTGCGCATCGAAGAAATCCTGGGCGCCGCGTTGCGCTCATCCCGTGCCACCCATACCCTGTAACGCATGACGAAGTTCCGC
>CAMLRG010000251.1 GCA_946482335.1 uncultured Duganella sp.
GAACCGTTCCGCCTCGATTTTCTCGTGGGTGAAGGCCTGCACGGTTGGCATGGCGTTCAGGATTTCGCCCGCCATGGCCGACGCATCGGCGATGCGGTCCTGCGAATCGCGCGACAGCTTGCGCACGCGGCGGCCGAACACCACGATCGGCAGCACGGTCAACACCAGCAGGCCGATGATGATGGATGACAGTTTGGGGCTGGTGACGAACAGCATGACCAGGCCGCCCATGAACAGCAGCACGTTGCGCAGCGCCATGGAGATACTGGTGCCCACCACGCTCTGGATCAGGGTGGTGTCGGTGGTCAGGCGCGACAGCACTTCGCCGGTCTTGGTGGTCTCGAAGAATTCCGGGCTTTGCTGCACCACGTGGGAATACACGGCATTGCGGATATCGGCCGTGACGCGCTCGCCGAGCCAGGACACGCTGTAAAAGCGTGCCGCCGTCGCCAGCGCCAGTACCGACGCCACCGCGAAAAGGGCGATGAATACCTGGTTGACATGGGCTGCGCTGCGCACCCCGGCCGTGGCGCCGAAGCCCAGGTCGATCATCTGCTTGAAGGCATACGGGATCGCCAGCGTGGAGGCAGCCGCCACCAGCAGGGCAATGCCGGCGACGATGAAGCGGTTGCGGTAAGGCTTCAGGAAGGGCAGCAAGCCCTTGAAGGCGGCCAGGCTGCCTTTCTTGAGTTCTCGGGCTTCCGGCTGGCCGGTGGTGCTGTTGCTCATTGCGTTTTCTACGTTCTTGTTCAAAGTTTCATCGGACGGAAATAACCCGTCATTTCCAGGTAGCCGCGCCCTGCGCGCTTGCCGCCGCGGCTCACCGTGACCGCGCCTTCCCAATACACCGCGCCGGTCGAGCGGCGCGAGTCCAGCTCCTGGTCTTGCAGCAAGGGGCTGGCCAGCCATTCTTCGGGGCCGGTGGCGATCAGGGTGGCGACGGGATACTCGGCATGCGTGCGCGGCGAACGCCAGCGCACTTGCGGGGTAAAACTGACCTGGTCGGGCGAATAGTGCGTGATCTTACCGGATGCATCGCGCCATGTCGCGTGGGCCCATAGTTTACCACCTTGGCGGTCCCTGATCTGGAATGCCATCAGGGCGCCGCCGTCCTCCAGGTTGATGCCGACCCAGTCCCAGCCCGTGGCGGCCGGGTCGAGCACCTGGCTTGACCATTCGTGGTCGAGCCAGGTCGTGCCCTGCACCGGCTGCGGCCGGGCCCCGCGCCGCGTGAGCGTGCCGCTGGTGCGCAGTTGCGGCTTGCTATAGTAATAACTCGCCTGTTCGGGCCGCGGCCCCTTGCGGGAGTAGCCGGCATCGCCCTGCAGCAGCACCGGCTGGGTCGGTGCCAGTTGCAGGGCCAGCGTAAACTCGGCGGCATCGATGTCGATATGGTAAGTGCCGTCGGCGGCGCGCCGCATGCGCCAGCTGTCCAGCTGCACGTCGGTGTCCTCGATAGCGGCGCCGGCCAGGCCAAAGCCGGCGCGCGCGGTGCGCTGGTCGTGCAGCAGCTTGCCCTGGGCCGGGTCGGACAGGGCGGCGTGGGCCACGATGATATCCCTGGCGGCGAACCGGCTCGGGTTGGCGCGGCCATGGCCGGTACTGCTGCGGAAGAAGGTGACCTGGTAACCGAGCTGGCGCCCGTCGGGCGTGGCCAGCCAGCCGGTGGCATACCACCATTCGGTCTTGAAGCCGGGATGGGCCCCAAAGTCGCGCGGGAACTGCAGCGCCACGCCGGGCGTCACCGGCGTGAACTCCGCAGCATGCACGGGCATGGCCAGCTGCGCGGCAAGCCATAGCAGCGCGGCAAGCAGGGCGCGCATCACCAATCCTCCCGCACGGCGCGGATCGGGCCCGCCGACAAGGCTTGGCGGCCGGCCACCAGCGCCGTGAGTGCCGCCGACGCCAGCAGCGCCAGCGCGACGGTGGCGAGCAACGGCCAGGGATAATGCATCTGCATGCTCCAGTGGAAGGACTGGGGATTGATGACGTGGACCAGGACCAGGCTGATGACCCAGCCGAGCGCGAAGCCGGCCAGGATGCCGAGCGCGGTAAGGGCGGCACCTTCCAGCGCCAGGATGCCGAGCACCTGGCCGCGCGTCACGCCCACGTGGCGCAGCATGCCGAACTCGCGGCTGCGCGCCAGGGTCTGCGCCGAGAAGGTCGCCGCGACGCCGAACAGGCCGATCACCATGGCGATGGCTTCCAGCAGGTAGGTGACGGCGAAGCTTCGGTCGAAGATCCTGAGGGTCAGGTTGCGGATTTCGGATGGGACACTGGTTTCGAGCAGCCCGCCGAAGGGAAGTTGGCGCAGGTTTTCCTGCACCTGGGCTGCGGTGGCGCCCTTGGCGAGCCAGATGGCGGCATCGCCGGCGTCATGGTCGCCGGTCATGTCGACGTAGTCCTGGCGCCGTACGATGACGGCGCCGGCCGCGCGCGCATAATCGCGCCAGACGCCGGCAACGGCAAATTCGCGCTGCCGGCCCTGCAGCGGCAGGCGCAGCGTCGCCCCCGGCTGCAAGCCGTACAGGTCGGCCATGGCTTCGGATATCCAGGCCGGCGGCAGCGCCGTGTCGCCGCGCCTTGCGCCCGCGTGGTCCGGCGCCGACCGGGCGGGTTCGCCGACCAGGACCATCGATTTCCCCGGATCGGCCGGGTCGACGTCGCGCGCCAGTACGGCGACATTGGGCCGGTCCTGCGCCAGCGAGACGGAGCGGATGCGCAGGAATTCCACGCGGGCGATGCCCGGTACCTGGCGCAGCGCTTCCTGTTCGGCGGGCGACAGGCCGCCGGTCGTGCCGGCCGAAGCGCTGCGCGCATACAGGTCGGCCGGCAGGATCCGCAGCACCCACTGGTCGACCGAGGTGCGGAAACTGGCCACCATGATGGCCATGGCGACCATCAGGCTGAAGCTTGCCAGCACGCCGCCCAGCGCGATGCCGGCCTGGCTCGAGGCGTTGGCCAGGCGCGCCAGCGCCAGCGTCGGGACGGGCGGCGGGGCCGAGGCGCCGGGCGCGCTGTGCGGCGCGGTGAGGCGCGCCAGGGCGCGGAAGGTGCTGCCGGCGAGGCGCGGCATGAGGGCGATCGCGCCGACCAGCAGCAAGGCAATGGAGAGATAGCCGAACAGCGGCAATTCGAATACCGGCGGCGCAAAGGCCATGGCGCCCGCCAGCGCGAGGCAGGCCAATCCGGCCCAGGGCCGCGCCAGCGGCCGCAGCGCCGTTTCGTCGGTGCCGGCCTTGAGGGCCACGGCTGGGCGCGCACGCGCCGCGTCGAAGGCCGGCGCCAGGCCGCCCAGCAGTGCCACCCCCAGGCCCAGCGCAAAGTAGGCCAGGGCGGCGCCCGGCGCCCATTGCACGCTGGGCTGCACTCCCGCGAAATAGCCGGCGCCAAGGTCGCCGCCGAACAGTCGCAGCACCAGGGCCGCCAGCCCATAGCCGCCGGCGATGCCGAGTGCGGAGCCGACGCTGCCCAGCAGGGCTCCCTCCAGCAATACTTGCCGCAGCAATTGGCGGCGCTCCAGGCCCAGCACGCGCAGCAGCGCGAACTCGCCGCGCCGCCGCAAGACTGACAGGGCCTGCGACGAGAATACCAGGAAGGCACCGGTGAACAGGGCCACCAGGGCCAGCACGCTGAGGTTGACGCGATAGGCGCGGCTCAGGTTGTCGTTGCGGCTTTCCTGGTTGGCGTCGTTGGGCTGTGCGACGCGGAAGCGGCCGGGAAACTCCCGCTCCAGGCGCGCGGCCAAGCTGCGTTCGAAGGCGGCGCGGTCCACGCCATCGCGCAACTTGAGGTCAACCCGCGACAGCTTCCCGAGGCGCTGGAAATGCCATTGTGCGGCAGCGATATCCATGACGGCGAAGCGCTGGCCGACCCGCGCACGCTGGAGCGACCCGGCAATGCGCAGCACGGCTGGCCGGGTGCCGGATTGCAGGCGCAATTCGCCGCCGGGACGCCCCTGGAGCCAGGCCATCGCAGCGGGCGACAGGAAAATGGCGTCGTCGGCCAGGGTATCGTATGGCAGGTCCTCTTCCGGCGCGCCGATCAGGTCGGGCGTGATGAAGCCCGCGCGGAACACGTCGAGGCCGATAACTTTGAGCGCCTGCCGCGCCCCTGGCAGCGAAGCGTCGAATTCGAGCACCGGCGATGCGACCGCCACTTCCGGCAGGCGTGCCAGCTCAGGATAGATGATTTCATCGAACAGCGATTCCGTGCCGGCCACCTGGATGTCGGCCTGGCCGGACAGGCTGCGGATGGCGCTGGAAAATTCGTTGAATGCCGCCGCATTGACCAGGTGGATGGCAAATCCCATCGCCACGCCGATCGCAATCGCTGCCACCGCGACGAGCACGCGCCAGGGATGGGCGGTCCACTCGCCTGCGGCCAGCCAGCGGGTCAGCCGCCGCATTCGAGCTGGAGCATTTCGGCCGCGCGCTTGGCCTTCTGTTGGGAACGCTCCACGTTCTGCAGCGTGGCGCCGCGCGCATCCTCTTCAGCCCATTTCTGCTGCATCTTAAGCTTCTTGCACTTCTTGTTATGGCTGGCGACCGCGCGTGCCTCGGCCAATTCTTCGCGCTCCTCGCGGGCTTCGCGCTTGCGGCGTTGTGTCGCGAGGCGGTTCGCCTCACGCTCCTGCCGTTTCAAGTCCGCCGCGGCCGAAGGGTCGGGCGGTGGCGTGTCAGGTACCTTGATCACGCTGGCGACGCCTTTCTCGCAAGGCTGCTGCGAGTAGTTCACCTTTCCGTCGATGGTGCACTTGTGCAGGGCTTGCGCGCCCGCCGGCAACGCCATCGTCAACAGCAGCAAGGGCAGGAGTTTCATAGCATCTTCCCAGGATTCATGAGGCCCAAAGGATCCAATGCGGACTTGATGGCCCGCATCAGGTTCAACTCCACCGGCGATTTGTAGCGCGCCAGTTCGTCGCGCTTCAGGGCGCCGATGCCGTGCTCGGCGGAGATCGAACCGCCAAACGCGGCGACCGCGTCGTGCACCACGCGGTTGACCGCCTCCTGGCTGTGCAGGAAATCTTCGTTCGTCACGCCCGGTGGCGGGGCGACGTTGAAATGCAGGTTGCCATCGCCCAGGTGGCCGAAGCACACCAGCTGGCAGCCTGGGAAGGCTGACTGCAGCTGGGGACCGGTCGCCGCGATGAAGTCGGCGATGGCCGATACAGGCAGTGAAATATCGTGCTTGATGTTCTTGCCGTCGGCCGCTTGCGCCAGCGGGATATGCTCGCGCAAGTCCCACAGGGCGCGCGACTGCGCCGCCGATGCCGCGACCGCGGCATCCTGCACCACACCTTCGCCCAGCGCGCTGCCCAGCGCGCGTTCCAGCAGCACCGCCGCATGTTCGGCCGATTCGCTGCTGGAGAGTTCCAGCAAGGCATACTGCGCATACTCGCCGGCCAGTGGCTGGGGCAGGGCCGGAAAATGCTTGCCCACCAGTTGCAGGCAGTACGCCGACATCAGTTCAAAGCCGGTCAGGCTGGCGCCGCAATGGTCCTGCATGATGGACAGCAGGCGCAGGGCGGCGGCGGGCGACGCCAACCCCGCCAGCGCCGTGACGGACGCCTTGGGCTGGGGGTAGAGCTTGAGCACCGCGCCAGTGATGATGCCGAGCGTGCCCTCCGCGCCGATGAACAGGTCGCGCAAATCGTAGCCGGTGTTGTCCTTGCGCAGGCCGCGCAGGCCGGACCAGATTTCGCCCTGCGGCGTCACGACTTCCAGGCCCAGGCAGAGTTCACGCGCGTTGCCGTAACGGAGCACGCCGGTGCCGCCGGCATTGGTGGAGAGGTTGCCGCCGATCGTGCAACTGCCTTCAGCTGCCAGCGATAGCGGGAACAGGCAGCCATGCGCGGCGGCCGCCTCCTGCGCGTGTTGCAGGATGACGCCTGCATCCACGGTCATGGTGCGGTTGACCGCATCGACTTTTCGCACCGCCTGCATGCGCGCCAGCGAAAGCACCACGGCACGGCCGCTGCCATCGGGCACACTGCCCAGTACCAGCCCCGTATTGCCGCCTTGCGGCACCATCGGGACACGCGCCTCCACGCAAAGCTTGACGGCGGCGGCCACCTGCGCGGTGCCGGCGGGGCGCAGCACGGCCAGCGCACGGCCGGTGAAGCGCCCGCGCCAGTCGCGCAGGTAAGGCGCCATCCCGGCCGCATCGGATATGACGTGCGCCTCGCCCAGCAAGGCACGGCAGGCGGCGAGGAAAGCGGAAGCGTCCATGGTTACTTGGTCTTGCTGGTGTTGACCTTTTCCAGCAATTCCCTGGCGGCTTGCCTGGCCGCCTTCTTGTATGGCCGCACGTAAAGGATGGCGCACAGGAAGTACACCACGACGATGGCCGCTTCCCCCCAGCCCAGCCAGGGCATGGCCTTGTCGCTCCAGCCGCGTACCACGCCCTCGGTGAAGTACAGCAGGATCATCATCGAGGTCCATTGCAGCGTGTAGATGTCGCGCTTGATCACGCCCAGCAGCGGGAACAGCAGCGGTACCGCCTTCAGCACCATCCACGAACCGCCCGGCTTCAGGGGCGAGATCCACATTTCCCACGCCACGCACCAGACGATGAGCAATACCAGGCTGCCGATCGCCCCCCAATGGAAAAGCTTATGCTTGGTGCCGTTCATATTCATTGTCCCCGCAGCTTGACGGCCGCTTCGGCCAGCCGGCGGCCCATCGCGAGCGCCAGGCGTTTTTCATCTTCCGTGAATGGCTTCTTGCCATCCAATCCCGACCAGTGTGTGGCGCCGTAAGGCGAGCCACCGCCGGCCGTCGTCATCAGTTCCGGATGGGTGTAAGGCAAGCCCATCACCATCATCCCATGGTGCAGCAAGGGCACCATCATGGTCAGCAGCGTCGATTCCTGGCCGCCGTGCTGGCTGCCGGTCGAGGTGAACACACAGGCCGGCTTGCCGGACAGGGTGCCGGACAGCCA
>CAMLRG010000252.1 GCA_946482335.1 uncultured Duganella sp.
TCAGCACGCCCGAGCGCACCAGGAAGGTGCCCAGCAGCGACAGCGAGAACGCCAGGATCGCCAGCAGCGCCGTCCAGCTTTGGAAAATGCCGCGTTTTTCCGTCACCGCCAGCGAATGCAGCAGGGCGGTGCCCGCCAGCCAGGGCATGAAGGAAGCGTTTTCCACGGCATCCCAGAACCACCAGCCGCCCCAGCCCAGTTCGTAATAGGCCCAGAAACTGCCCAGCGCAATGCCCAGGGTCAGGAAGCTCCACGCCGCCAGCGCCCACGGCCGCGACCAGCGCGCCCAGGAGGCGTCGAGGCGGCCGCCCAGCAGGGCGGCAATGGCAAAGGCGAACGTCACGGAAAAGCCGACATAGCCCATGTACAACAGGGGCGGGTGGGCGATCATGCCGGCGTCCTGCAGCAGCGGGTTCAAGTCGTTGCCGTCGGGCGCCGCAGGCAGCAGGCGGGCAAACGGATTGGACGTCAGCAGCAGCAACAGCAGGAAACCGATTGCCACCAGCCCCAGCACGCCGAGCAGGCGCGCCTGCATGGCGCGCGGCAGTTGCCGCGACAGGCAGGCGGCGGCGCAGGTCCACGCTGACAGCAGCCAGGTCCACAGCAGCAGCGAGCCTTCATGGCCGCCCCAGGCCGCGCTCAGGCGGTAATGCCAGGGCAGCATGCTGTTGGAATGCTGGGCCACATAACGCAGCGAGAAGTCGTTGGCGTACAGACTGTAGGCCAGGCAGCCGAAGGCCAGCGTGCAGAACAGGAATTGGCCGGCGGCAGCGGGCCGCGCCAGCGCCATCCAGCGCACATCGCCGCGCCGTGCCCCGGCCAGCGGCAGCACGCCCTGCACGGCGGCCAGCAGCACGGCCAGTACCAGCGCGAAATTGCCGGCTTCGGCGATCATGGGCTGCCTTTCAACGACGCCGGCGCGCGCCCTTGCTCCAGCGCGTGCGCCGCTTCCGCCGGCATGTAGTTTTCATCGTGCTTGGCCAGCACTTCCTGCGCCAGGAACAGTGCACCTTGTCCCAGGCGGCCCTGCGCCACCGCGCCCTTGCCTTCCCTGAACAGGTCGGGCAGGGTGCCGCGGTATTGCACTGCAACCTTCTGCACGTTGTCGGTGATGACGAAGCTGACCGTCAGGCCGTCGTCGAGGCGGCGCACGCTGCCCTGTTCCACCAGGCCGCCGATGCGGAAGATGCCGTTGCGCGGCGCGCTGCCGGCCACCACCTGGCTTGGCGTGAAGAAGAACACCAGATTGTCGCGGAAGGCGGTCAGCACCAGCGCCGCCGCAATGCCGCAGGCGGTCAGGCTGGCGCCGATCAGGGCCAGGCGCTGGTGGCGCGGCTTCATGGCGCACCCTCGCCGTCGTGCCGCACCAAGGCGCCCCGCGCCGCGCGCTCGCGCCGCGCCAGTGCCCATACTTCCAGCGCCATCAGGGCCGACGCCACACCGAACGCGCCCCAGACGTAGACGCCATAGCCGCCCATGGCGAGGAAATCCCGCAGGCTGTGCCAGTTCATGCCTTCCTCCTGCGCAGCCAGGCGGAGCTGCCGTGCCGTTCCAGCACGATGCAGCGCGCCCGCCGCAGCGCGATAGCGATTCCGTAGCACCAGAATGCCGCCACCATCAGCAGCATGGCCGCCAGCATGGCGGGGGCCATCGAGGGCGCATTGCCGAGGGTGACGGAGGGGCCCTGGTGCAGCGTGTTCCACCAATAGACCGAGAAGTAGATGACCGGAATGTTGACCGCGCCGACCAGGGCCAGCACCGCGGCGGCGCGGTCGGCGCGGCGCTCGTCGGCGATCGAAGCGTGCAAGCCCATGAAGCCGAGGTAGAGGAACAGCAGGATCAGCTCGGAGGTCAGGCGCGCATCCCACACCCACCAGGCGCCCCAGGTCGGCTTGCCCCACAGTGCGCCAGTCCATAGCGCCAGGAACGTGAACAGGGCGCCGGTCGGCGCCAGCGCACTGGCCATGATGGACGACACGCCGGTGCGGAAAGCCAGGCCGATGCCGGCCCACCCCGCCATCGCCAGATAGACCAGCATCGACATCCAGGCAGCCGGCACGTGGACGAAGATGATGCGATATGCGTCGCCCTGCTGGAAATCGGTCGGTGCGACCAGCAGGCCAATGGCCAGGCCCGCCAGGGCGAACAGCACGCCGAGCGCGCCGAACCAGGGAAGCAGGCGGCCGGCCAGGTGATAGAAGTTGCGCGGCGAAGCGAAAGTGAACAGCGTGAGGCGGCGGCGCGCGCCGCTTGCGCTTGAATAATACGGTTGATCCATATGCTGAACTCCGTCCTACTCGTGTGCGATCCGCAGCGCGGCGGCGGCAGCCCAGGGTGCGGCCGCCAGCGCACCGGCCAGCAGGGCGCCCAGCAACATCAGTTGGGTCGCACTGCCGGTGCTGTCGCTCACCGCGGAACTGCCGAGAATTAATAAAGGAATATACAGGGGCATCAATATCAGCGCAACCAGCACGCTGCCGCCGCGCGCGCCCAGCGCAAGGCCGGCGCCGATGCTGCCCAACAGGCTCAAGACGGGGGTGCCAAGCAGCAGCCCGAGGCACAGCACGCCCAGTGCGCCGGCATCGAGTCCGTATTGCAGGGCGACCAGCGGCGCCAGCAGCAGCAGCGGCAAGCCCGAGGTCAGCCAGTGCGCCGCGACTTTGGCCAGCACCAGCAGTTCCAGCGGCTGCGGGGACAGCAGCAATTGTTCCAGGGAGCCGTCGGCGTAATCGTCGGCGAACAGGCGCGGCAGGCCGAGCAGGGAAGCGAGCAGGGCCGCCACCCAGACGATGCCGGGCGCCACGCTGCGCAACAGCTGGCCGTCCGGCCCCAGCGCCAGCGGAAACAGCGCGGTGGTGACGAGGAAGAAGGCCAGCGGCAGCAGGACATCGCTGCGCCGGCGCAGGGCCAGCAGCAGGTCGCGCCGCAGCAATTGGCCGGCGGCGTTCAGCATGGCGCGCCCAACTGCAATCGGCGCGCGCCGGGCAGGGCGGGGTCCTGGTGCGTGGTCAGCACCAGCATGCCGCCACGCGCGCAATGGGCCTGCAGTATGGCCCCCACGTGCGCCACCGCCGCCTGGTCCAGCGCCGCCAGCGGTTCGTCGAGAATCCACAAGGGCCGCTCAGGAGCAAGCAGCAAGCGCGCCAGTGCCACGCGCTTGCGTTGGCCTTGCGACAGCAGGCGCACCGGGCACTGCGCGGCCGCCGCCAACCCCATTTCCGCCAACGCGGCCAGCGCGGCCTGCCGGCTGCAGCGTGCACCCGGCAGGCCGGCCAGCGCCAGGTTTTCCCATGCCAGCAAGTCCGGCTTCAAGCCGTCCGCATGGCCGATGTGGAGCAATTGCGCGTGGTAGTGGGGACGGGTGGCCAGTACCGGCCTGCCGTCCCAGTGTACCGCGCCGCGCTCCGGGATAGCCAAGCCGCACAGGGAGCGCAACAGGGTGGTCTTGCCGCTGCCATTGCGCCCTTGCACCCAGAGCGCCGCGCCGGCCTGCAGTGCGAAACTGATGCCCGCGAACAGCGTGGCGCGGCCGCGGCGGCAGGTGAGCTGTTGGCATGTGAGGCTCATGAATCCCCTTTCATCGTTGTGGGCACATGGTAGCACCAGGGGCGTTGCATGCCAGGCTTGGTCTACCGGTTTTATAATCCAGATCATGTTTTGGCGTAATTTCGCCGAAACGGCCTCTTGCCACAGGCATTTGACGGCCTGCCGCGTTTGCGGGTAACGTTCGTACCATGTTCGAACTTAGCCAGCTGCGCTGCTTCGTTGCCGTTGCCGAGGAATTGCATTTCGGCCGCGCGGCCGAGCGGCTCCATATGACCCAGCCTCCGCTCAGCCGCCAGGTGCACCTGCTGGAGCACCACGTCGGCACCCAGCTGCTCGAGCGCAGCAGCCGCGCCGTGCGCCTGACGGCCGCCGGCCGCGCCTTCCTGCCGGAGGCGGTGCGCATCGTGCGCCAGGCGGAGGAGGCGGCCTTCCTGGCGCGCCGCGTGGCCAAGGGGGAGCTGGGCACGCTGGCCATCGGTTTTACCTCCACCTCGGGCTACAGCCTGCTGCCGGACGTGGTGCGCCGCCTGCGCGCGCATTGTCCGGGCGTGACCCTCACGCTGAAGGAAATGGTCAGCACCGAGCAGGTGGCGGCGCTGGAGGCGGGCGTATTGGACCTGGGCTTGCTGCGGCCCCATGGCGCGCATGCCGAACTGGAGTGCGTGCCGCTGGCCAGCGAAGGCCTGATGCTGGCCATCCCCGCACCGGAGGCGGCGCAGTGGCCGCAGCAGCCCACGCTGGCCTGCCTGCACGGCAAGCCCTTCATCATGTATTCGCCGTACGAGGCGCGCCCCTTCCACCAGATGCTGAGCGCCCGCTTCGAACGGGAAGGCGTGGTGCCGGACGTGGTCGAACATATCGGCCAGGTGCACACCATGCTGGCCCTGGTCAGCGCCGGGGTAGGGGCTGCGCTGGTGTCGGAGGCTTGCACCCGCCTGCAGTTCGATGGCGTCCTGCTGCGCAAGGTGGACACCGAACCGGTGCGCCTCGCCTGCGCCTTCCGCCGCGACAACGGCAACCCCGTCCTGCGCCAGTTCCGCGAGCACGTGCTGCCGGCGATTCAAATCTTGAATTGAGCGATCCAGGGATTGGATTGGCCGGCGGCGCGCGGCGGTCCTAGAATCCAAGGCATGACGACTCCAACCATTACCGCAATGCGCGTGGTGCCCGTGGCGGGCCGCGACAGCATGCTGCTCAACCTGAGCGGCGCCCATGGCCCGTGGTTCACACGGAATATCCTGATCCTGACCGATAGCGCCGGCCATACCGGGCTGGGTGAAGTGCCGGGCGGCGAAAAGATCCGGCAGACGCTGGAGGATGCGCGTCCGCTCATCGTCGGCAAGCCGCTGGGTACATACAACGACACCCTGAACGCCATGCGGCGTGCCTTTGCCGACCGCGATGCGGGTGGGCGCGGATTGCAGACCTTCGACCTGCGCACCGCCATCCATGCCGTCACCGCGGCCGAATCGGCCCTGCTGGACTTGCTCGGACAATTCATGGAGGTGCCGCTGGCGGCGCTGCTGGGCGAGGGCGTGCAGCGCCAGGAAGTCGAGATGCTCGGCTACCTGTTCTACATCGGCGACCGCCGCCGCACCAGCCTCGATTACCGCAGCGCGCCGGAGGCCGGCAACGACTGGTTCCGCCTGCGCGACGAGGAAGCGCTGACGCCGCAAGCGGTGGTGAAGCTGGCGGAGGCGGCGCATGCGCGCTACGGCTTCAACGACTTCAAGCTGAAAGGGGGCGTGCTGGCGGCCGATACGGAAATGGAAGCGGTGCTGGCCCTGCACGAACGCTTCCCCCAGGCGCGCGTGACGCTGGACCCGAACGGCGCCTGGTCGCTGGCGGAAGCGGTGCGCGTGTGCCGCGACAAGCATGGCATCCTGGCTTACGCGGAAGATCCTTGCGGCGCGGAGAATGGCTATTCGGGCCGCGAGGTGATGGCCGAATTCCGCCGCGCCACCGGCTTGCCGACCGCCACCAATATGGTCGCCACCGATTTCCGCCAGATGGCGCACTCGGTCCAGCTGCAATCGGTCGACATCCCGCTGGCCGATCCGCACTTCTGGACCATGCAGGGTTCGGTGCGCGTGGCGCAGCTGTGCGAGATGTTCGGCCTGACCTGGGGCTCGCATTCGAACAACCACTTCGACATTTCGCTGGCCATGTTCACGCACGTCGGTGCGGCGGCGCCGGGCAAGGTCACCGCCATCGACACGCACTGGATCTGGCAGGACGGCCAGCGCCTGACCAAAGAGCCGCTGCGGATCCGCGACGGCAAGGTGCGCGTGCCGTCCCGCCCGGGCCTGGGCATCGAAATCGACATGGATGAAGTGGAGAAAGCCCACCAGGCTTACCGGAACCTCGGCCTGGGCGCGCGCGACGATGCCGTCGCGATGCAATTCCTGATGCCAGGCTGGGCCTTCGACAACAAACGGCCCTGCCTGGTGCGCTGAAGCGCGCGTTTAGAAGGAACGGACCAGGCTGACCGACAGGGTGCGGCCGCGGCCAGCGAAGTAGGATGCCGGATCCTTGTAGCTGGTCGACTGCGGATAGTAGCCGACGTACTGGCGGTCGGTCAGGTTCTCGATGCCCACGCCGACCTTGCCCCAAGGCGAGTCGTAGCTGGCGGCCAGGTCGAACAGGGTGTAGCCGTTGAAGTGTTCTTCCAGGTTCGAGGTGCCGACGGTGCGGCCGACGTTGATGTCGCGGTCGAACAGCTTGGTGCCTTGCAGGCGCAGGCTGGCCTTCGGCATGAATTGCCAGTTGGCGCCGGCCACCAGCTTGTCCGGGCCTTGCGAGCGCGCGCCCAGTTCCACGTCCATCGGGGCACCGGCCGTGGTGGCCGTCTTGCCCATGGTGCGCGCGAAGCTGCCGAAGGCCGACAGCTGTTTCGAAGCGCGCAGCTCGCCCGACACTTCCCAGCCGCGCACGGTGGTCGGCACGCGGTCCAGCTGGCCGATGCCGGCGGAGTTGATGCGCAGCGCGGTGCCGAGCTTGGAGCGCGAATCGTAGAACGAGCCGCCCACGCTGCCCATGGCGCCGCGCCAGTTCACGCCGATTTCGTTGTTGCGGGTGATCACCGGTTCCATGTCGAACAGGGTCGACACCGACTGGCCCGGCTTGTTCACGGCGCGCAGCACCAGGCCGACGTCCGGCAGGCCGAAGCCTTCGGCGCTGGAAATGAAGGCCGACCAGTTCGGGCTGAAGCGCCACACGGCGCCGATGTTCTTCACGTTCTTGGTGAAGGAGCGCTCGCCGCCCTGCACCAGGCGGCTGCCATAGGCGGCCAGGGTGGTGTAGGTATCGACGTTCAGCTTGGCGTCTTCATG
>CAMLRG010000253.1 GCA_946482335.1 uncultured Duganella sp.
CCCCACTGCCCTTCGGCGCCTTTGCCCTGCCCATCGTCGCGGCCATTGCGCACGGTAGAATCGCCGATCAGGATCAGGGAAGGCAAGGCCGGGTTGGCCGGTTCCGGCAGCACGATCTGCGCGCGCGCCGGGTCGGTATTGACGGCTGCCGGCAGCGGCGCGCCTGGCGGTTGCTGGGCGCACCCTGCGATCAGGATGGCCGTGGTGGCTGCGCACACGAGCGCTTTGAAGTGGCGGTTCATGCGGATCATTCTAAGCGAGTGTCTTTCGGGCTAAGCGATACTCTTTTAAAGAATCAAGAAAATGAGCAATCTGATCGAAAGAATAGGCCGACAATCAAATTCCTTTTCCAGCCCAGGCAAATCAAAGATGAAACGATTGACCACTTGCGCCATGCTGTGCGTGGCGCTCTCCCTCTCCACCGCCGCCCAGGCCCAGATCGGCAAGCGCTTCCCGTCCGAACGCAAGGTCGTCAAGGATCCGGTAACCGGCACCATGCTGACCTTCCTGACCAGCCAGCCCGCCGGCGACTCCAAGATCTACCCCACCCATCCCCAATGGACTTCGGACGGCCAGTGGCTGGTATTCCGCTCCAACCGCGTGCGCGGCGAGGCGATGGCGGTCAACGAGCAGACCGGCGACCTGGTGCAGGTCACCGAGGGCGGCTACGTCGGTATGCTGAACCTCGCCCGCAAGTCGATGAAGCTGCTCTTCATGCGCAAGGACAGCACGCCTGGCAGGCTGCAGATCGTGGAAGTGGACCTGGCGCGCGTGCTGGCCGACAGCAAAGCAGGGGCCATGCAGCCGGCCGCCAGCTACCAGCGCGTGGCCGGCACCACGCCAGCCGAACTGGAAGCCGGCGGCGATATGGCGCTCGATGCGGACGAGGAATGGGTCTATTTCCGCATCGGCAAGGAAGCTGCGGCGCCCCACCTCAAGCCGGGCACCAGGATCGAACCGAACTTCGGTCCCCGCAATATGGGTGCCGGCCCCAACGGCATCGCGCGCATGAACCTGAAAACCGGCGAGATCCGCCATGTGGTGTCGGTGCCGTTCCAGATCGGCCATATCCAAGCCAACCTGTGGCAGCCCGGGGAGATCGTGTTCTGCTGGGAGACCGGCGGCAAATCGCCGCAGCGCACCTGGACCGTGCAGGCGGACGGCAGCGGCTTGCGCCCGCTCTACCCGGAAGCGCCTTACGAGTGGGTGACCCACGAGGCGGTGATCACGAAAGATGAAGTGGCGATGGCCATCATGGGCCACCGGCCGGTGCCGGGCGGCGGCGGCGGTGTCGATGCGCCTGCGACCGGCGTCTATGGCGCCAATCCCGGCCAGGATGCCGGCTGGGGCAATGCGGGAACCCGCGAAAAGCCGACCGGCCTGGCCATCGTCAACCTGCGCACGCGTGAAATGACCATCGCCGGCCAGACGCCTTCCGGCAGCGGCTTATGGCACGTGCACGGCTCACCCGACGGACGCTTCGCGGCAGGCGACGATTTCAGCCGCAGCCTCTACCTGATCGACCGCCGCACGCGCGAAATGATCATGCTGACCACCGGCCACAAGACCACGGCAGCCGACCACCCGCACCCGACCTTCAGCGCCGACGGCACCCGTATCCAGATCCAGTCGGCCATGCTGTCGGCCGATGGCCGCGCGATGAATATCGTGGTGGTGCCGGTGCCGGAAGAATGGCTGAAGCGCAAATGACGCGCCTCAGCGCCGCGCCAGGCGAGCGGCGCCAGGCCGCTTTACAACATGGACTCACCGTGAAAACACTTTTGCCCCTGCTCCTGTCGGCCAGCAGCCTGCTGGCGCAAGCCGTAGAACTGCCCTTGTGGCCCGAAGGCGTGCCTGGCGCGCGCGACATCGGTGCCGAAATGCGCAAGGACGGCTACATTTCCAACACCAGCGTACCGGCCCTGACCCTCGTCCCAGCGGCGATCGACCGCCCGAACGGCACCGCCGTCATCATAGCGCCCGGTGGCGGCTATGTGCGCCAGTCCGCCGCGCGCGAAGGCTACCAGTATGCCAACTGGCTCAGCACCCTCGGCGTCACCAGCTTCGTGCTCAATTACCGCATGCAGGAGTTCGGCCACCCCGCCCCGCTGCAGGACGTGCTGCGTGCCGTGCGCCTGGTGCGTTCGCGCGCCGCCGAATTCGGCATCGACCCGAACCGCATCGGTGTGATGGGCAGTTCGGCCGGCGGCCATCTGGCGGCCAGCGCCGGCACGCTGTTCAACCATCCGGCAGGCCGCACCGGCGCCGCGCTCGACGCCACCAGCGCGCGGCCGGATTTCCTCATGCTGATGTACCCCGTCATCACGCTGGACGGCCCCGCCGCCCATATGGGTTCGCGCAAGGCCCTGCTGGGCGCGACGCCCACGCCGGAGCTGGTGCAGCTGATGTCGCTGGAGCGCCAGGTCGACGCCCAGACCCCGCCCACCCTGCTGATCCACACCCAGGCCGACCAGTCGGTGCCCGTCGAGAACAGCATCCTGTTCTACCAGGCCTTGACCCGCAACAAGGTACCGGCCGAAATGCTCTTGTTCGAACAAGGCCCGCACGGCATGGGCATGCGCGATAACCTGGGCAACGCGTCGGCCTGGCCCAGGCGCGCCGAAGAATGGCTGCGTGCGCGGGGCCTGCTGGCGGCGCCTGCGCCTCAGGCGAAATAGAACATCGGCTGCAGCGGCCATTCGCGGGGGCGGTTGCCGGGCACAGTCTCCATCAGGTCCGCCATGTAGTCCCACCACTTCTTCATGACCGGCTGTTGCGGCAGCGCTTCGGCCCGGTGGCCGGGCTTGAGCTTGAGTACCGCGAACAGGTGCAGGGTTTCCTCGTCGAGGAAAATCGAGTAATCGTAGATGCCGGCCTCGCCCAGCGCCCGGGCCAGGTCCGGCCACAGTGCGTCGTGGCGCCGGCGGTACTCTTCCACCGTGCCGGGTTTCAGCTTCATGCGGAAAGCGCGTGTCTCGCTCATGTCTTGTCCTGCTCCTCAAAACTTTTCTTCGATGGGTCTTCCTTCGGCGGCGCGGGCCGGACGATGAAACTTCCCTGCGGCAGGCCGCGCACGGCGCCGCCATCCTCCATCTCGACCGGGGTGCCCAGCGCCAGGCGGCTGTTGCTGAAGCTCCAGTCACGCACGTCATACAGGTGGCCGCCCTTGGCAGCCTGGATATCCAGACGGTCAAGGCTGAAGCGCTGCAAAGGGGCTTCCTTGTAGCCGCTGACCTCGAAGGCGGTGGCGGCGCCGGTGGCCTTGATGTTCCAGATCTTCACGTCATGGAAGCGGGCCATGCCTTTTTCGCGCGGCACCGGTGTCGCCAGTACTTTCCAGTATGGCGGCACATCCTCGACCTCCGGCGGGATGGTGGCATAACTGTAGCTCGGGTTCCAGTTCATGGTGATGCGCAGCACTACCGGGATGTCCTTCATCGTGAAGTCGTGCAGCCGAAGGTTTTCGCCGAAGCCGCCGCGCGTATGCGCGGACTTGAACAGGATGCCGACAGGGACATTGCCTTCCACCGTGATGTTGTAGGCTTCCACGTTGCGGAAGCCGCCTGCGGTCTCGCTGCCGAAGGTAATGCCGGCGGCGCCGTCGCGCACGATGGCGTTGCGGATGATGACGTCTTCCGTCGGCCGCGCCACGCGCTGGCCGTCGGCGTCGCGCCCGGCTTTCATGCAGAGGGCGTCGTCATTGACGGCGATGTCGGCATTCTGCACCAGGACCTTGCGCGAGGAGTCGATATCGATGCCGTCGGTCGACGGTCCGCGCCCGCCTTCGTTGTTGCGGATGGTGACGCCATCCACGGTGACGTCTTCGGAATAGCAGATGTGCAGGGTCCAGAAACCGGAGCGGCGCAGCAACAGGCCGCCGCCGATCCTCACGCTCCTGCTGTCGAATACCTGGACCAGGCGCGGGCGGCGCGCATCGTAATCGGAAGCCCAGCGCAGGCCGCGCGGTTCGTATTGCCTGCGCAGCGTCCAGTAGCTGTCCCAGAACACCTTGCCGTCGCCGTCAATGGTGCCCTCGCCTTCGATGGCCGCGCCCTGCTGGCCGTAGATGTTGACCAGGGCGGCCGGCCAGTGCATTTCGATGCCGGCAATTCGGGTCGGCAGGACCGGGTAGTCTTCCAGCCGCTGCGAGCCAAGCAGGGTGACGCCCTTGCCGATGCGCAGCGTCACGCTGGATTTGACGAAAATGGAGCCGGTCAGGTAGGTGCCGGGGCGGAAGGTGACAACGCCGCCGCCTTTGCCCGCCACGGCATCGATGGCGCGCTGGATCGCCTGCGTGTCGAGCGTGACGCCATCGCCTTTGGCGCCAAAATTGGCGGCGTTCGCGTCGCCGCCGGTGGCGTCCGCACCCGCAGCATGCGCCGCGCCGCAAGCGAACGCCATCACAAGCAAGACAAACAGCGCCGCCGTCAGCGCACGGATCGCGGCAGCCTGGCCGGCGGGTGCACGGCTGTCAGGCGCACGGGCGGCGCCGTCGCCGGCAGCGGCGGTGTGCGCCAGCACGGCTTAAACGATGCCGCTGCTGCTGGCGCCCGCCTTGGCCGGACGGCGCGCTGCCGCCTGCTCGCGGTAACCGGATGCGCGGTAAGCCGCCACCGGATCGATGGCGCCCCCCGAACGCAGGCGCGCCATGGCCAGAATCGGGCTGACATCGGTGCGGTACGCATGCTTCAGCGTTTGCGCCGACTGCAGCACGTCGTTCGCTTCCTGGTATTGGCGCAGCGCGGTGCGGTCCACCAGCGCGGCCTGCACGAATGCGCGCTGCACTTCCGCCGCACTGTTCATCAGGCTTTCGATCGGATCGGTCACATTGTGCGACTGGTCCAGCATGTAGGCCGGGCGCAGCGACGCGTCGCGCTGGGTGGCATCGGCCAGTTCGTTAAACACGAGGAACAGCTGGAACGGATTGATGCTGCCCGAATCCAGGTCGTCGTCGCCGTACTTGCTGTCGTTGAAGTGGAAGCCGCCCAGTTTGCCGAACTGCGCCAGGCGCGCCACGATCATCTCGATATTGGTGTTGGGCGCATGGTGGCCAAGGTCGACCAGGCATTTCGCCTTTTCGCCCAATTGCTGCGCGCAGGCGAAACTGGTGCCCCAGTCCGCGATGGTGGTCGCGTAGAAGGCGGGTTCGAACAGCTTGTGCTCGATGAACACTTGCCAGTCGGCCGGCAGCGCGCCGTAGATGTCGCGCATGCTGTCCAGGTAGCGTTCCAGCGCACCACGCAGGTTGTGCTGGCCGGGGAAGTTGGCACCGTCACCTACCCACACCGTCAGCGCCCTGGAGCCAAGCGCCTTGCCCAGTTCGATGCATTCGATATTGTGCGCCACGGCCTGGGCGCGTGCCTCCGCGCTCTGCGCCGTCAGGCTGCCATATTTGTAGGTGTGGGCCTGGCCCGCCTGGTCCTGGAAGGTATTGGAATTGACCGCGTCGAAACCAAGCCCGTAGGAGGCCGCCAGTTCGCGCAGCGCTTTCGGGTCGTCGGTCCTGTCCCAGGGGAAGTGCAGCGATACGGCAGGCGTGGCGCGCGTCAGCTGGTGGATCACGCCGCAGTCTTCCATCTTCTCGAACACGTTGCGCGGCTCGCCCTTGCCGGGGAAGCGGGCAAAGCGCGTGCCTCCGGTACCCACGCCCCAGCTGGGCAAGGCCACGGCGAAGGTTTGCGCCGCCGCGGTCAGCTGCTCGATATCCACGCCGCGCCGCGCCAGCATGCCGCCCAGGGCGGCATAGTCGGCATCCAGGTTGGCCTGCAGGGTGGCGTTATGGGCCGCCACCTGGTCCCGGCTGATTACTGCACTCATCATGTCTCCTTGTTTTTCGGGCGGGCTGCCTATCGGGTGAAGGCCGCCGCGTTGCCAGCGTCGACGTTGAGCACATTGCCGGTGCTCTTGCCTGCCTTCTCGCTGGCCAGGAAGTACACCGCCTCCGCGATGTCTTCCGGCAGCACGCTGCGCTTCAGCATGCTGCGGTCGCGGTAGAAGGCTTCCACGTCGTCGGCATCGATCTTGTTCGATTGTGCCCGTTCCTGCTTCCATTTGCCATCCCAGATGCGCGAGCCACGGATCACGGCATCCGGATTGACCACGTTGACGCGGATCCCGTGCGGCGCGCCTTCCAGGGCTACGCAGCGCGCCAGGTGGATTTCCGCCGCCTTGGCGGTGCAGTAGGCGGAGGCACCGGCCGAGGCGACCAGGCCATTCTTGCTGGCGACGAAGACCATGCTGCCGCCCAGTTTCTGCTGCTTCATGATGCGGAAGGCGCCGCGGCTCACCAGGAAGTAGCCCTTGACCAGGATGTCCTGGTTGCGCTGCCAGATTTCCAGGGTGGTGTCCTCGAGCGGTGCCGACGAGGCAATGCCGGCATTCGAGACCAGCAGGTCCACCCCGCCGAAGCGCAGCGCGGACTCGCGCAGCACCGCTTCCACCGCCTGCTCGCTGGTGACGTCGGCCAGGATGCTGGCCACGTTATCCTTGCCGGCCACCTTGGCCAGCGCCTGGTGCGCGCCTTCCAGTGCCTCCTTGTCGATATCGGTCAGCAGCACGCACGCGCCTTCCTGCAGCAGCTGGCGCGCCACCGCCTGGCCGATGCCGCCGGCGCCGCCCGTCACCAACGCGATGCGGCCGGCCAGCGATTTCGGTTTCGGCATGCGCTGCAGCTTGGCCTCTTCCAGCAGCCAGTATTCGATGTCGAACGCTTCCTGCTCCGGCAGGCCGACGTAGCTGTCGACGCCATTCGCACCGCGCATCACGTTGATCGCGTTGACATAGAATTCGCCGGCGATGCGCGCGGTGGCCTTGTCCTTGGCGAAGGACAGCATGCCCACGCCCGGGATCAGGTAGATGAT
>CAMLRG010000254.1 GCA_946482335.1 uncultured Duganella sp.
CCAGTCACCACCAGGCTCAGGCATCTCCCGGCCGATCATGCCTCCCTCCGCAGCCTCCAACGGCCGCAGATCCGCGTTCACCAGCACGTCCCATTCGATAAAGGCAACCCGGCGAGAATCCATTATCTACTTCCGAGACCTGTGCCGATCAAACGGATTGGCAGAAGATTGAGGCTATAGATGATGAAGACATTAACTTCACTGCGGACAGCCCCGACACCAGCAAGATGGACTGGAGCAAGGCGCTATTTCGTGTCGGTGGTCGCCCAGGCACTCGCGAAGAGCTGGAGAATTTCAGACAGCGATGCCTGGCGTATGCAAACCGCCCTCGACGACCAAAATCCTAAGCTTTAATTAGCCTTCAATACGAATGGGATACCGCGCGCCCAGCGGTTGGACGATAGCGAGAACGTCAGGGCGCGCACCTGGTGGTACCAGCCTGCGGGCACATAGAGCATGTCGCCGGGCTGTACGATCACTTCCAGCATGGTCGCCTGCCGCGCCAGCGGATAGCGGTCGAAGTCGGGCGACTCGGGGTCGAACGGGCTGCCGAACAAGACCGGGTTGGCTTCGCGGCTGTACAGGAATTTGTCGTGGTGCGGCGGCGAAAGGAAGATGCGTTTGGTACCCCACACTTGAGCGAAGATGTTGTCGTCGAAGTCGCTGTGCAGCGGCGTGACCGTGCCCGCCGGGCCGATCCAGAAGCGCGGCGGCCCCATCTTTTCAAAATACGTCGGCCAGTGGCACAGGCTGTTCAATTCCCGCAGTTCCAAGTTGCCCAGATATGGCGGCAAGCCTTCCGCCGCTTCGGCCAGGTCGAGGTATTCGCGCATGGTCATGTCCTGCATCGCCCGGTCGGGCGCGAAGGCGGTACCGATGTAATCGCCCACACGGGCGCGCACGTGCACATCGCCGTAACGCTCACCCAAGACAGTTGGCTGCAAGGCGCAAATCGGCCAGCGCGCAATGGCGCCGGGGATCAGGAATGGCAAGCCTTCACGGGCGCGGGCACGGAACGCGGTGGCGCTCATCGGACGCATGCGCGGCACCGCATCGATGGGCGGCAGCGCGCGGGCGGCGGCGCGGATCGCGTCGCGCATCTCCTGCATCGACGATACGCCGCGCACTTCGGCATCGCGGCGGGCGCGCGCTTCGGCTTTCGCCGACTGGGCCGCTTCGCCGGGCGGCACGTTGCGCGACGCTTCGAGCGGTGGCAAACGCGATGCGGTCGGGGGTGTCGGCACAGCCGGTTGCTGCGGCTCGCGGGACGGCACGGCTTACGCCTCCTGCCGCAGCACCAGCAGCGCCACGGCTTCGGCGTTGATGCCTTCCTCGCGCCCCAGGTAGCCGAGCTTTTCGTTGGTCTTGGCTTTCACATTCACGTGGCCGACCGGCACGCCGAGGTCGGCGGCGATGTTGGCGGCCATGGTGGCGATGTGCGGCGCCATCTTCGGCCGCTGCGCGATGATCGTGCAATCGACGTTGCCGATGTCGTAGCCGGTGGCGCGCACGCGCCTGGCCGCCTCGCGCAGCAGTACGCGCGAATCGGCGCCGCGGAATTCTTCCGCCGTGTCGGGGAAATGCTTGCCGATATCGCCCAGCGCCGCCGCGCCCAGGATGGCGTCGGTGATCGCGTGCAGCAGCGCGTCGGCGTCGGAGTGGCCGAGCAGCCCGCGCTCGTGCGGGATCTCGACGCCGCCGAGTATCAGTTTGCGGCCTTCAACCAGGCGGTGCGAGTCATAGCCCTGGCCGATGCGGAATGGGAGTTGCGTCATTGCGTGGAATCCTGTGATAAATACATTTCGGCGATGGCGATATCGGCCGGCAGCGTCACCTTCAGGTTGCGCGGGTGGCCTTGCACCAGGCGCGGCGAATAGCCGAGCATCTCGACGGCACTGGCATCGTCGGTGACCGCATTCGGGTCCGGCGCCAGCGCCAGGGCGCGCAGCAGCAGCGCATAGGAAAACATTTGCGGCGTCTGCGCCAGCCACAGGCCGTCGCGCGGCGTGGTTTCCACCTTGCCGGAACGGGTGGACTTTACCGTGTCCACCACCGGCAAGGCAAGCAGGCCACCGCCTTCGTGGTCGGCCACTTCGGCGATCAGCCTGGCGATCAGGGACGGCGTGAGGCCGGGACGCGCGGCATCGTGCACCAGCACCATATCCTCGTCACGCACTTCGGCGCGGATGGCGCGCAAGCCGTTCAGGATCGAGTCCATGCGCGTGGCGCCGCCGCAGCGCAGGACCGTCACGCCGCGCTCGGGCACGATGGAATCGATATAGCCATCGCCCGCGCTCACCACCACATAGGTGTGCGCAATCAGTTCGCTCTGGCGGAACGTTTCCAGCGTGTGCTGCAGCATCGGCACGCCATTGATCGGCAAATACTGTTTGGGACTGGCGGCTGCCATCCGGGCGCCGACGCCGGCGGCGGGGATCAATGCGAAATATCGCTTCATTTTCTGCTTCGTGATTTTCTCAAAATATTCTGTATCTCGCCGTTGCATGCCTTGCTCAGGCGCGCATACTCGGCAGGGGAATCGATGGCGGCCTGCAGCACTTCCACCTTGGCCATTTCGGCTTTGATATACGGCATCCAGCCGCTGTCGATTTCGTGCGCCAATGCCGAGCGCGCAGTGCCGGCCGGGGCGTACAAGGGCTTGGCTTCGAATCGCCGCGCCAGGGCACTGCGCACCACCTCCTCCACCTTCAGCAAGTGGTCCATATAGGCATTCATGTGCCGCAGCTCGTGCGACAGGATCTCCGCATAGCCGCAGGTCCCGGGCGGGAACTCATTGCCGACGTAAATACGCACCGGCGCATACGTCAACTGCACCTTGATCTGCGGCGCCACGCATTCGTAGCCGCTGACCGGGTCGGTGAGCATCGGGCCGTCCAGCCCGATCTGCACGCGCGACTCGGTACGCGTCAGGCCCAGCACATAACCCGTTGCGGGCATCCGTTCCGTGCGCATGGCTGACAGCTGCTTGTAGGAGAGCTGGGTGTTCACCGTGTAGCCATTCTGGCGCGCCGACAGGACCGAGACGGTCTTGCTGATCGTATCTTCGCAGCGGATCTGGAACGGCGTGCGCTGAGCCGGCGCCGCCTGCGCCTGGCTCGCCGCCAGGGCGCCTACCAGCAACAGGCTGTGCGAAGTGGGCATGGCTTCAGTCCAGCTTCCAGGTGCCGGAGCGCAGTTTGTCGAGCCAGAAGGCGCCAATGACCGTTTTCACGTCGGTGATCTTGCCGCTGCGGACCCAATCCAGCATGTCGTCCACCGAGGCGGTGATGGTTTCGATGAACTCGCCGTCGTCCAGTTTCGCCTCGCCTGCGGTCAGGCCGCGAGCCAGGTAGATGTCCAGGTGCTCGTCCGAGTACGCAATGGCGTTGTGGATGGTGCTGACGAAATGCCAGTCGGTGGCGGTGTAGCCGGTTTCTTCTTCCAGTTCGCGCATGGCGCAGGCCAGCGGGTCTTCGCCGGGGTCGATCTTGCCGGCGGGGAGTTCGATGAAGACGCGGTCGTTGGGGTAGCGGTACTGGCGCTCGAGCAGGATCGTGCCATCGTCGAGGACCGGGATGATCACGACGGCGCCGGGGTGCTTGATGTATTCGCGCGAGGTGTGCTTGCCGTCGGGCAGGCTGACGGTGTCGCGGTGGACTTTCAGGAAGTTGCCGTGGTAGGCGATTTTTCCGTCCAGCTTGGTTTCTTTGAGGTGCTTGTCCATGTTTGTTTTAGAACCGGCAAACCGGGGTCTGACCCACAGGGTCAGACCCCAAAACGGTCTTGCGGCCTGCGGTTAGGGTTGATGGCTTTTGACTTTTTGAGAAGATCAACGGCGCACAACCTCCCCCCGACCGGGAGACCGTTGGGGGGTCTGACCCTGCGGGTCAGACCCCGCCCTACCGGTTTATTGGTGGTGTTTACGCAAATAGCGTACCACGAACCCAGGGAAAGCAAACACCAGGAAGGCAAACGCCGCAATCCAGTAGAACTCCCAGTTCTGCGGGAAAACGGTGCCGATGCGTGATTCGAGCGCCATGCCGATGCCGCCGACGACGACGTACAGCACAGCCAGTTCCGCCAGCCGCACCAGGAAAGGCTTGCGGGCGGCCTTGAGCGGAACCAGGCCGAACACCTTCTCGTTCAGGAAAGGCAGGTTGGCGGCCACCACTGCGAGCAGGATGACCAGCCAGGAAGATGCATTCACATCCATGCAGGATTACGACGCCAGGGTCTTGGACATCGCAGCCATGCAGGCATTCAGCAGCGGGCCGGGGATCATGCCCAGCACCACCACGGCCAGGCCGTTCAGTGCCAGCACGATACCCTTGTCGCTGTTGACCGCCAGAGGGGTATTGTCGGCCGCTTCGTCGAACCACATGACCTTCACGATGCGGATGTAGTAGAACGCGCCCACCAGCGAGAACATCACGGCGAACACGGTCAGCCAAACGGCGCCGGTGGCCAGCACCGACTGCAGCACCGCGAACTTGGCGGCGAAGCCCATCATCGGCGGCACGCCGGCCAGCGAGAACATCAGCACAGACATCAGCAGCGCGTAGACCGGGCTGCGCTTGGACAAGCCCTTGAAGTCGTCGATCTCTTCCGCCTCGAAGCCCTGGCGCGCCAGCACCATGATCAGGCCGAACGAGCCGACGGTGGTCAGCACGTAGGTGATCGCGTAGTACATGGCAGCCGAGTAAGCGGCGGCGGCATTGGCCGGCGAATGGCCCACCACGCCGGCCATCAGGCCCAGCAGCACGAAGCCCATCTGCGCGATGGTGGAGTAAGCCAGCATGCGCTTCAGGTTCGATTGCGCGATCGCGGTCAGGTTGCCGATGGCCAGCGACAGCACGGCCAGGATCATCAGCATCTGCTGCCAGTCGAACGCCATCGGCAGCATGCCCTCCACCAGCAGGCGCACGCAGATGGCGAAGGTCGCCAGCTTCGGTGCACCGCCCAGCAGCAGGGTCACGCCGGTCGGCGCACCCTGGTAGACGTCCGGTACCCACATATGGAACGGCACGGCACCCAGCTTGAAGGCCAGGCCGGCCACCACGAACACCAGGCCGAAGGTCAGGATCGACTTGTCGACGGTGCCGGAGCCGATCTTCTTGGCCACTTCGGAAATGTCCAGCGAGCCGGTCGCGCCGTACAGCATGGACATGCCATACAGCAGGAAGCCGGAAGCGAGCGCGCCCAGGATGAAGTACTTCATCGCCGCTTCGGTGGCGCGGGCATCGTCGCGGCGCAGCGCCACCAGGGCGTACAGCGACAGCGACATCAGTTCCAGGCCCAGGTAGATGGTCAGGAAATTGTTGGCCGAGATCATCACCATCTGGCCCAGCATGGAGAACAGCGCCAGGACGTAGAACTCGCCGCCCAGGTTACCGCCCAGCATGCCGCGGTCGGTGGAGTACTGGCGCGCATACACCAGCGTCATGCCCATCGTCAGGTAGGTGAACAACTTCAGCAGGTTGCCCATCGGGTCGTTGATGAACATGTTCGAGAACGCGTACACCGTGCTGCCGGCGCTGTAGTCGGCGAAGCTGAACACCGCGGCGCCCACCAGGGCCGCCAGGGTCAGCATGTAAGTGATCGCACGTTTGCTCTGGTCCAGGAACATGTCGATCAGCAGGATCGCCGAAGCGGCGATCAGCAGAAAGACTTCTGCGTAGAGCGGGATCAGGTTGGAGGTATTCATGAAAACTTGGTCCTATCTGCTATCAAGGGGCCACAGGAACTGGCAGCTTGCTCTGGGCGACGTGCGCCAGCAGGTCGGCCACGGATACTTGCATCACGTCGGTAAATGGCGCCGGGTACAGGCCCATGTACAGCACGGCGATCGCCAGGATGCCCAGCATCAGGAACTCGCGGTTGTTAACGTCGGTCAGTTCTTCCACATGCGGGTTGGTCACGGCGCCGAAGATCACGCGCTTGGCCATCCACAGGGAGTAAGCCGCGCCGAAGATCAGGGCGGTGGCCGCGGCGATGCCGGTCACGAAGTTGAACTGCACGGCACCCAGGATCACCATGAACTCGCCCACGAAGCCGGAGGTGGCCGGCAGGCCGCAGTTGGCCATGGAGAACAGGATGAACAGTGCGGCGAACTTGGGCATCTTGTTCACGACGCCACCGTAGTCGGCGATCTGGCGCGAGTGCATGCGGTCGTACAGCACGCCGATGCACAGGAACATTGCGCCGGAGATGAAGCCGTGCGACACCATCTGCACGATACCGCCCTGCACTGCCATGTCGTTGAACATGAAGAAGCCCAGGGTCACGAAGCCCATGTGCGCGATGGACGAATACGCCACCAGTTTCTTCATGTCCTTCTGCACCAGGGCAACCAGGCCGATGTAGATCACGGCGATCAGCGACAGGCCGATGATGAACCAGGCCCACTCGCGCGAAGCATCGGGCGCGATCGGCATGGAGAATCGCAGGAAGCCGTAAGCGCCCAGCTTCAGCATGATCGCGGCCAGCACGGCGGAGCCGCCGGTCGGCGCTTCCACGTGCACGTCCGGCAGCCAGGTGTGGACCGGGAACATCGGCACCTTCACGGCGAAGGCCATGAAGAAGGCGAAGAAGATCAGGGTCTGCTCGGTCATCGTCAGCGGCAGCTTGTGCCATGCCAGGATGTCCCAGCTACCGGACTTGTTGTACAGGTAGATGATGGCAACCAGCGTCAGCAGGGAGCCGAAGAAGGTGTACAGGAAGAACTTGAACGCCGCGTAGATGCGGTTCTGGCCGCCCCACACACCGATGATGATGTACATCGGGATCAGGGTCGCTTCGAAGAAGAAGTAGAACAGCAGGCCGTC
>CAMLRG010000255.1 GCA_946482335.1 uncultured Duganella sp.
ACTCCAAGCTGACCGTGGCCGACGAAATCGACAACGCCCTGTCCTACTACCGCATCACCTTCCTGCGCGAACTGCCGGCGCTGTACGACGATATCGAGGGCGAGATCGCCGAGCATTTCAAGCTGGACGCCCCGGCTGCCATCGAGGCCCCCTATGTGCAGATGGGCAGCTGGATCGGCGGCGACCGTGACGGCAACCCGAACGTCAACGCCGGCACCATGCAGCACGCGCTGGAGCGCCAGGCCACCACCATCCTCGACTTCTACCTCGACGAAACCCACGCGCTGGGCGCCGAGCTGTCGGTGTCGACCCTGATGGTCGGCTGCTCGCCGCAACTGCAAGCCCTGTCCGACGCCTCGACCGACACGTCCGACCACCGCAAGGACGAGCCTTACCGCCGCGCCCTGATCGGCATGTACGCCCGCCTGGCTGCCACCGCCCGCGCCCTGGGCGCCACCAACATCCTGCGCAAGGAAGTGGGCCACGCCGAGCCTTACCCCTGCCCGGCCGATTTCTCGGCGGACCTGCAAGTGCTGATCGACTCGCTCGATGCCAACCATGGCGCCGTGCTGGCCCGCCCGCGCCTGACCACGCTGAAGCGCGCCGCCGACATCTTCGGCTTCCACCTGGCGTCGCTGGACATGCGCCAGTCGTCCGACGTCCACGAGCGAGTGCTGGCCGAACTGTTCGCCAAGGCCGGCGTGCTGACCGATTACGCCGTCCTGGACGAGGAAGCCAAGGTCAGGCTGCTGCTGGCCGAGCTGGCGCAACCGCGCCTGCTGTATTCGCCCTACATCGAGTATTCGGACGAGACCAGCTCCGAACTGACCATCCTGCGCACGGCACGCGACATCCGCCAGCGCTACGGCCAGCGCGCCATCCGCAACTACATCATCTCGCACACCGAGACCGTGTCCGACCTGCTGGAAGTGTTCGTGCTGCAGCAGGAAACCGGCTTGCTGCGCGCGGGCGCGGATGGCGGGCCCGTTTCCGACCTGATGGTGATCCCGCTGTTCGAAACCATCCCCGACCTGCAACGCGCCGCCGGCATCATGGAAAGCCTGATGGCGGTGCCGCTGGTGCAAAAGCTGATCGCAAAACAGGGCCAGATCCAGGAAGTCATGCTGGGCTACTCCGACTCCAACAAGGATGGCGGCTTCATGACGTCCAACTGGGAGCTGTACAAGGCGGAACTGGCCCTGGTCGACATTTTCGCCAAGGCCGGCGTCAAACTGCGCCTGTTCCATGGCCGCGGCGGCACGGTCGGGCGCGGCGGCGGCCCAAGCCACGAAGCGATCCTGGCGCAGCCGAAAGGCACCGTCAACGGCCAGTTGCGCCTGACCGAACAGGGCGAAATCATCGCCTCCAAGTTCTCCAACGCCGAAATCGGCCGCCGCAACCTGGAGCTGCTGGTGTCGGCCACGCTGGAAGCGAGCCTGATGCCGCAGCCGGCCGACGCCTGCCACGGCCCGCGCCTGGCCGGTTTCGAAGCGGCGATGACCGAGATTTCCGAGCTGGCCTACAAGGCTTACCGCAACCTGGTGTACGAAACCCCGGGCTTCACCGACTACTTCTTCTCGGCCACGCCGATCGCGGAAATCGCGGAACTGAACCTCGGCTCGCGCCCGGCGTCGCGCAAATCGACGCGCCGCATCGAAGACTTGCGCGCCATCCCATGGGGCTTCAGCTGGGGCCAGTGCCGGCTGCTGCTGCCGGGCTGGTACGGTTTCGGCTCGGCGATCGGCGCCTGGATCGCCGCCGGCGACCGCGCGGCGCGCGTGGCGCAGCTGCGCGACATGTACCAGCACTGGCCATTCTTCGCCACCCTGCTGTCCAATATGGACATGGTGCTGGCCAAGACCGACCTGGCGATCGCATCGCGCTACGCCGGGCTGGTGACGGACAAGGAGCTGCGCGAGCGCATCTTCAAGCGCATCACCGAGGAGTACCACCACACCCTCGAATGCCTGGCGTCGATCACCGGCACCGCCGACCGCCTGGCAGGCAACCCGCTGCTGGCGCGTTCGATCACCAACCGCTTCCCTTACCTCGACCCGCTCAACCACCTGCAGGTGGAACTGATCAAACGCCGCCGCGCGCTGGGTACCGACGAAGACCGGCTCGATCCGCGCGTGAACCGCGGCATCCATCTGTCCATCAACGGCGTCGCCGCCGGCCTGCGCAACACGGGCTGAGCACCGCCGCCAACGGGCCCGGAGAAAATCCCGGGCCCGCTTAGCAAAAAAGCCACAGATACGTCATAATCATGCGCTCTGATATGAGGAGAACGTATGTTCCGTTTGACGCTGCTTGCCGCCCTGCTGCTTCCTTCCTTCGCCCTGGCCGCCGACCAGGCGCGTAAAGTCGATGCCTTCTACGGCATCAATATCAAAGGCCCGGTCAACGTCTTCGTCGACGTCGGCAAGGCCCAGACCGTCAAGGTCAGCGGGCGTCCCGAATACATCGGCAAAGTCAGCACCGTCGTCGATGGCGGCGTTCTGCGCGTCATCTATGAGAAAGACCAGAAAGGTTCGGTCGACATGAAGGACGGCGACGCGATCACCATCACGGTTCCCGCTCTGACCAGCTTCCGCGTGCTGGGCGCAGGGCAATCGCGCCTCACCAACATCAGCGGCGAACGCATCGACATCAGCTTCGAAGGCGCCGGCGCACTCTACGCCAGCGGCAAGGTCAAGCTGCTGCGCATGAAGGGCCAGGGTGTCGGCGGCATCAACACCAAGGATCTGCACGCCGAGCGCGCCGACGTCAATTTCAGCGGCATGGGCGACGTCAGCGTCTACGCCAGCGACACGCTGAACCTGATCGTCGAAGGCATGGGCAACTTCACCTATTTCGGCAACCCGAAACACGTCAACAAGTCGGCCACCGGCATCGGCAAGGTCAGCGCGGGCAAATAAGCCGCGCATGCGGCAATTCGCGGGTCGCCACGAAACCCATCGAGCGGTACAGCGCCTGGGCACGGGCGTTGGCCGCCCCCACGTGGAGCATGGGGCGCACGCCCTGCTGCTGCATGCCGTGCATGATGAATTCCACCAGTCGCCGGGCATACCCGCGCCCCGTAAAGTCAGGGTGCGTGCACACGGCGCTCACTTCGCGCATATGGCCCAGGTCCATGCGCTCCCCGCTCAACGCCACCAGCCGGCCGCCCTCGTCATGGATGCCTGCGTACTTGCCCATCTCGCCCGTGCGCGGCCTGAAGTAGCCGGGAAAGGCGATATTGGTCAGTTCCACCATGGCCGGGTCGTCGGCGGCGAGCACGCGGATGGACGCCGGCGCATCGCCGCCCGGTTCCGCCATGGGGCCGCCCTCATACACCATTTGCAGCACACCGGACAGCGGCTGCAATGCCCAGCCTTGCGGCAGCTCCGGCATGGCGCCCAGGAAGTAATAACTGCCATCGGCGATGCCGGCCAGGTCGTTCGGCGATAACGGCACGCCCTGCTCCGCCACCGCGCAAAACGGTGCCACCTCGGCGGGATACCGGCGGGCCGCGCCTGCCGGGATGCTAAAATATTGCTGCGCTGAGTTCAGCGCAGCCCAGATCGGGTTTTCCAGTTCTTGCATACCAGTTCCAATGTCCACTTTCCCAGCCTGTCCAAAATGCCAGTCCGAGTATACCTACGAAGACGGCGAAAACTATGTTTGCCCTGAATGCGCCCACGAGTGGCCGAAACAGACCGCCGAAGCAGCCGGCGATACCGCGCGCGTCTACAAGGATGCCGCCGGCAATCTCCTGCAAGACGGCGACACCGTCACCGTGATCAAGGACCTGAAACCGAAAGGTTCCGGCGGCGTGATCAAGCAAGGCACCAAGGTCAAGAACATCCGCCTGGTCGACAGCGACCACGATATCGACTGCAAGATCGAAGGCTTCGGCGCCATGAGCCTGAAGTCGGAGTTCGTCCGCAAGGTGTGACAATCTGCGAAAATTTATCCGCAATTATCACGTATAGTCTCCGGAATAATTCCCATTTACCCGGAGACTGTCAATGAAGCCTGTTTCGCTCGCCCTGACCATCGCACTGGCACTGACCCTCGCATCGGCCCAAGCCGCCGGCCCCATGGGCGAGCGCAAGACAGAATCCAGCACCATGACCGGCATTAACGCAGCAGGCGAATGGGTCGGCGAAATCAAGGATGAAGATGGCCGCCGGCGCGCGATCCTGATGTCGCAAGGCCGCCGCATCGAGATCGGAACGCTGGGCGGCAGCGACAGCACGGCCAACGCCATCAACAACCAGGGCATGGTCACTGGCGGCGCACTGACCTCCAACAACGCCTGGCACGCCTTCCGCTACGACGAAGCGCTCGGCATGCGCGACCTCGGCACCCTGGGCGGCAGCAGCAGCGTCGGCACTGCAATCAATGAGTCGGGCCACATTGTCGGTTACGCCGACACCGTCGACGGCCACTATCACGCCTTCGTCGACACCGGCATCGCCATGCTGGACCTGGGCACCTTCGGCGGCAAGAACAGCTACGCCACCGGCATCAATGCCAACGGCTACGTGGTCGGTGCGGCGCAACTGCCGAACGGCTACCGCCGCGCCTTCCTGTACAAGCCGGGCAGCGGCATGATCGAGCTGCCCACGCTCGGCGGCCGCGTCAGCGTCGCCACCGCCATCAACGACGCCGGCATCGTGGTCGGCGCCTCCGAAATGCCGGACGAGTCCTGGCATGCCTTCATGTACGACGGCAAGCGCATGGTCGACCTGGGCGCCATGATTTCGCAGGGCTCCAGCTTCGCCAACGGCATCAACGCCCGCGGCCACATTGTCGGCACGCTGAAGATCAAAGGCCACGACGCGCCGCACACCTTCATTTACAAGGACGGGCGCATGCAGGTGCGTTTCGGCCCCGACAGCCTGTATGTGACCCGCGACATCACCGACGACGGCAGCGTCTATGGAGCGACCTACACCGGCCATGTACTGAAATCCGGCGCAGTGGATGACGAGATCACCGCGCGCCGCATGGGCCTGGACGATTGGCTGGCAGTCGCCTTCCTGGCAAGCCTGCTTGCAGCCGCCGCCTACAAAGTGCGCGAGCGCATCCGCAATGGCCTGGATTTCGGTATGAAGATACTATCGTTTGCCTGAGCTGTGTAACGATATGTTTCCCGCGCAGCGTCGACCGTCGCGGCGCGCTGCAGGTATGAAATACTGATGCTCTCTTAAACCCATAAGAAGAGAATCAGATGAAGACATGCATCCGCATCATCCCGACCCTGATGCTGGCCGCCAGCTGCGTCCACGCCCAGGATAAGCCTGCGGCCGACGGGAACGGCAAACCGCCGGCCGCGGCAGAACGCCCGGCCGAGAGCAAGGCATTCGACCGCATCCTGAAGGCCGAATCGTCCGTCTCCAAGAACAGTACCGTCACCATCAAGGGCAAATCCGTACCGTACAAGGTGACCGCCGGCACCCAGCCGGTGTGGGACAAGGACGGCAAGGTGATCGCTTCGCTGTTCTACACCTATTACCAGCGCAGCGACGTCGGCGACAAATCGCGCCGTCCGCTGGTGCTGTCCTTCAATGGCGGGCCCGGCTCGGCATCGGTCTGGATGCATATCGCCTACACCGGCCCCAAAGTGCTGAACATCGATTCCGAAGGCTACCCGCTCCAGCCCTACGGCGTGAAGGACAACCCGCACTCCATCCTGGACGTGGCGGACATCCTCTACATCGACCCTGTCAACACCGGCTTCTCGCGCATCCTCGACCCGAAAGCCGACCGCGCCACCTTCTTCGGCGTGAACGCCGACATCAAATACCTGGCCGACTGGCTGCAAGCCTTCGTATCGCGCGAGGGCCGCTGGACCTCGCCGAAATTCCTGATCGGCGAAAGCTACGGCACGGCGCGGGTGTCGGGCCTGGCGCTGGAATTGCAGAATGCGCACTGGATGTACCTGAATGGCGTGGTGCTGGTATCGCCGACCGGCTTGGGTCTCAAGCGCGAAGGCCCGGTTGGCCAGGCGCTGTCCCTGCCCTACTACACGGCTGCCGCCTGGTACCAGAAGGCCCTGCCGGCCGACTTGCAGCAGAAGGATTTGAAGGACGTGCTGCCGGAAGCGGAATCGTTTGCGGTCAACGAATTGATCCCGGCGCTGGCCAATGGCGGCTTCCTCGATGCGCAGAAGCGCGCGGCGGTGGCGGCCAAGGTGGCGCGCTACTCCGGCCTGCCGGAGAAGGTCGTCCAGCAAAACAACCTGAGCGTGCCGGTCGGCACCTTCTGGAAGGAACTTCTGCGCGACAAGGGCTATACCATCGGCCGCCTCGATTCGCGCTATCTGGGCATCGACAAGAAGGATGCCGGCGACAAGGTCGATTACAACGCCGAGCTGACGTCCTGGCTGCATTCGTTTACGCCGGCCATCAACTACTACCTGCGCGACGTGCTGGGCTACAAGACCGACCTTACCTACAATATGTTCGGGCCGGTGCACCCGTGGGACAACAAGGATGACAATACCGGCGAGAACCTGCGCCAGGCCATGGCCGCCAATCCTTACCTGAAGCTGATGGTGCAGTCGGGGTACTTCGATGGCGCCACCACTTACTTCGACGCCAAGTACACCATGTGGCAGCTCGACCCGAGCGGCCGCATGAAGGAGCGCATGCGCTTTGAGGGCTACCGCAGCGGGCACATGATGTACTTGCGGGCCGAGGACCTGGTGAAGTCGAACGACGACCTGCGCGACTTCATCCTGAAGGCACTGCCGGGCAGCGGCGTACCGGCCAAGTACTAATAAAAAAGTCGGGGTC
>CAMLRG010000256.1 GCA_946482335.1 uncultured Duganella sp.
GTCGGCGGCCAGTCCCTGGCGGAACTGGGCAAGGCGAGCTTTTTCCTGGATATCAAGATCAGCGACGAAACCAATACCGCCAACGAGAAGTCGGCCTATATCGCGGCCGTCTGGCGGGATATGCAGGCGCTGTTGGGGGAGCTGCACGAAGTGAGCTACATCCACGTCGACGACGCGCGCCCGGCAGCCTGGGGTTGGGGCGGGCTGACGCAGCAGTACCGCTACGTTCAAAAGATGTTGGCGTAAATGCCGGCGGCGTAATCGACGAAGGCGCGCACCTTGGGCGACAGGTGGCGGCTCTGGGGGTAGAGCGCGTACAGTTCGCGCGGCTTGGGGCGGTAGCCTGGCAGCACTTCGACCAGCGTGCCGCGCTCCAGCTCCTCGCGGACGATGAAGGCGGCGGCGTTGGCGACGCCGACGCCTGCCACGGCCGCGGCGCGCAAGGCGATGTTGGTGTTGGCTTGCAGCGTGCCGCGCACGGCAACAGCGTGTTCGGTGCCGTCCGGGCCAACCAGGATCCATTCGCTGGCGCGCGCTGCCGCCGTGTAGACCAGGCAGTTGTGCTGCGCCAGGTCGGCCGGGGTGGCGGGTGCGCCGTGCTTGCGCAGGTAGTCGGGGCTGGCAACCAGCAGCACCTGGCTGGCGGCGAGGCGGCGCGCGACCAGCGTCGAATCGGGCAGGCTGCGCGCGAGGCGAAGGGCGACGTCGAAGCCGTCTTCGATCAGGTCGACCATGCGGTCATTGCACACCAGGTCCACTTTCAGGCCGGGGTGGCGGGCCAGGAAGCCGGGCAGCCATTGCGCGACTTCGATGGTGCCGAACGCCATCGGTGCATTGACGCGCAAGGTGCCGGTGGGCTCGGCCTGGTGGCGGCCGGCATTGCGGTCGGCATCGTCGAGCAGGTCGAGTACTTCGCGGATCGATTCGTAGTAATCGCGGCCGGCATCGGTCAGGGCGAAGCGGCGCGTGGTGCGGTTCAGGAGCTGGGCGCCGAGGTGTTCTTCCAGCTGCCGCACCTGGCGCGATACGATGGTGTGGGAAATGCCGAGGGCGTCGGCGGCAGCCGTGAAGCTGCCCAGTTCAACCACGCGGCGAAGCGCGCGCAGCGCCGCGAGTTGGTCCATTTACTGGAAACGCTGCCCGTCGAGCGGGAAGCCTTTGATGAACTCCGCTGCGGGCAGGCGCTTGCCGCCCGGTTTCTGCAACTGCGTCAGGCGCAGCGCGCCTTCGCCGCAGGCGACCACGATGCCGTGGTGTGCATCGGCCGCAATCACCTCGCCGGGCGCGTTGCTGCTGCCGCCATCGAGCGCTTCGGCGCCCCACAGCTTGATGGTGGTGCCGTTCACGTCGCCGTGCGCGCCGGGGAAGGGATTGAAGGCGCGGATCTTGCGGCTGAGTTCGCGCGCCGGCTGGGTGAAGTCCAGCACCGCTTCTTCCTTCAGGATCTTGTTGGCGTAGGTGACACCTTGCTCGGGCTGGGGCACGGCTTCCATCACGCCTTGCTCCATCTTGCGCAGCACCTTGACCATCATTTGTGCGCCCATCGCGGCCAGCTTGTCGTGCAGCGTGGCGGTGGTGTCCTGCGGGGTGATCGGGGTGCGTTCGATCAGCAGCATGGGGCCGGTGTCCAGGCCTTCTTCCATCTGCATGATGGTGACGCCGGTTTCCGCGTCGCCCGCTTCGATCGCGCGGTGGATCGGGGCGGCGCCGCGCCAGCGCGGCAGCAGCGAGCCGTGGATGTTCAGGCAAGGCTTGATGTCGAGGGTGGAGCGCGGCAGGATCAGGCCGTAAGCCGCCACCACCATCACGTCGTAATCTGTGGCCAGCAGGCGCTCGTGGGCGGCTTTCGCCTCCGCCGCGCGCTGCGGGTCTTTGGCATCCATGCGCAAGGACAGTGGCTGCAGTACTTCGATGCCGTGCTTGATGGCGTATTGCTTGACCGCCGACGGCTGCAACTGCATGCCGCGGCCGGCCGGGCGGTCCGGCTGGGTCAGCACCAGGGGAATCTCGAAACTTGCTTCATGCAATGCCTGGAGGGCAACGGCCGCAAACTCGGGCGTGCCCGCGAAGATCACTTTCATGTCTTCCCCTCGCTGGTATCAATAACGGCGACCGGCGGCGCGCAACGCTTCTTCGCGCTGCATGCCACGTTCTTCTTTTTGCAGTTTGGTCTTGATACGATTGCGTTTCAAGGGGGACAGGTATTCGACGAATACTTTGCCCTTCAGGTGATCCATTTCATGCTGGATGCAGACGGCCAGCAAGCCGTCGGCTTCAACTTCGAAAGCTTCGCCCTTCACATTGTAGGCGCGCACTTTCACCGCCGACGGGCGCTCGACGCCGTCGTAGATGCCGGGCACCGACAGGCAGCCTTCGTCGTACACCTGCTTTTCTTCGCTCGACCACAGGATTTCCGGGTTGATGAAGGCAGTCAGGCCGGTTTTGTCTTCGGTAACGTCGATGACGATGACTTGCTCGTGCACGTCAACCTGGGTGGCGGCCAGGCCGATGCCGGGCGCGTCGTACATGGTTTCCGCCATGTCCTCCACCAGTTTGGCCAGGCGCTCGTCAAATACGGCGACGGGTTTGGCGACCTTGTGCAGGCGGGGATCGGGATAGCGGAGAATATTCAGTTTCACGGTGAGATCTTGGTCAAACGACAATAATTGTGCGGCTAATGTGCTGGGAAGGGCCCATATTCCGTGCGCACGGTTGCTCCTGTGACACGAATTCCTTGCTTGATCAGGGTAATATGGGCAGAATTTGATTCAGTGAGGCAAGCCTTTTCGGCCTTCCGTCATTGCCGCACCTAACGGATATATCAATGAAAAATTTTAGCACATGCAGCCGCCGCCTGTTGGCCGCCGCCCTGTTTTGCGGTGTGACGGCCGTTTCGGCCCAGGCCAAGACCATCGTCTGCGAATTCAAGCCCAATGCGCCGGACAGCCATACCGTCGTCAAGGGCGATACCCTGTGGGGCATTGCCGGTACCTTCCTCGACAAGCCATGGTGCTGGCCCCAGGTCTGGGGCATGAACAAGGAGGAAATCGCCAACCCGCACTGGATTTATCCGGGCCAGGTGGTATGGTTCGACCGTGAAGCCGGCCGCCTGCGCCTCGGCACCAAGGTGGGCGGCGCCGGTGCCGCGGGCGACATGCGCCTGTCGCCGCAACTGCGCATGGAAGGCTTGGGCAAGGATGCCGTCCAGTCCATCCCGGCCGGCGTGATCGAGCCGTTCCTGAGCCAGCCGCTGATCATCGAGGACGATGAGCTGAAAAATGCGCCGCGCATCATCGCCACCCGTGGCGCCCGTGTCTTCATCGGCAAGGACGACAAGGCCTACGTGCGCGGCGACCTGAAAGGCGGTACTTCGTTCCAGGTATTCCGTCCGGGCAAGCCGCTGAAGGATCCGATCACCAAGCAGGTGGTGGCGCATGAAGCGTTCTACCTCGGCACGCTGAAATTGCAGGCGCTGGCGGAGCAGGGCAGCGATGTGCATACCTTCATCGTCGGCAGTGCCAAGGAAGAAATGGGCAAGGGCGACTTGCTGATGGCAATGCCCCCGATGCCGATGCAAAATTACGTGCCGCATCCGCCGGAGACGGAAGTCGATGCACGGGTGCTGGCCATCTACGGCGGCGTCACGCACGCCGGCCAGAACCAGGTTGTGAGCATTAATCGCGGAAAGCTTGACGGACTCGATATCGGATCTGTGCTGCAGCTGTACCATCGGGGTGACACGGTGACCGATCCGGGCGGCGACAAAGGCTGGCACGGCATGGGTAAGCCGCAGGTCAAGCTGCCCGATGAACAGGTGGGCAGCTTGTTTATCTTCCGCGTGTTCAAGCATGTGTCGTACGGCTTGATCATGCAGGTGACTGAACCGATCGTCGTGGGGGATGTCGCCAAGTCAGCGGAGTAAATCCCATGGCCGTGCAGGACACGGATGCCCCAACCCCCGCCCGCCAGGACTTCGAGTGCCTGGCCATGTGGCTGCGCCTGGCGAATACGCCGGGCGTCAGCCGCCTCACAGCGTACCAGCTGCTCCAGCAATACCAATCCCCGCCAGCCGTTTTCGCCGCCGCCGACATGCGCCTCGCGCTGCCGCCCGCGCGCAACGACGCCGCGCCGCCGCCGCCCGGCGCCTGCGGCGAGCCTGGCGCCACGGTTGCCGCCGGGGCGTCCGCCCGCAGCCGGCGGCAGGCGGCGCGCGAAGAGCCCGACCCCGACATGCCGCAGGACATGTCCTTGCGGCTTGCGCGCCTGCTTGGGGGGCGCTTGCCGGAGCGCATACGCGCGCTGACGCAGGCCACGCTTGCATGGGTTGAGCAGGATGGCAACCACCTGATCGTACTGGGCGACCCGGCCTATCCCCCCACCCTGCGGCACATCGCCGATCCGCCGCTGCTGTTGTACGCCAAGGGCGACCTGGGCCTGCTGCAGCGCGAGGGCGTGGCGGTAGTGGGCGCCCGCAAAGCCACGCTGCAGGGCATGTCCAATGCGCGCCACTTCGCGCGCACCCTGAGCGAGGCCGGCATGGTGGTGGTGTCCGGCCTCGCGCTGGGCATCGACGCCGCCGCCCACGAGGGCGGGCTGGCCGGCGGCAGCGGCACGGTGGCGGTGATCGGCACCGGCATCGACCGCATCTACCCGCGCCGCAACGCCGCCCTGGCGCGCCGCATCGCCGAGGAGGGCTGCCTGGTCAGCGAATTCGCCCTCGGCACCCAGGCGCAGGCGCTGCATTTCCCGGTCCGCAACCGCATCATCGCCGGCATGAGCCGCGCCACGCTGGTGATCGAAGCGGCCGCGCGGTCGGGTTCCCTGATCACCGCGCACGCGGCGGCAACGGCAGGGCGGGAAGTGTTCGTGCTGCCCGGCTCCGTGCTGTCGCCGCAATCGGTCGGGTGCCACACCCTGATCCGCGAAGGGGCGCGGCTGGTCGCCACGCCGGAACATTTGCTGGAAGACCTCGGCCTGCCCATGCCCGGCGACGCTGCGGTGCAGGCCGACGAGGCGGCGGGCTGGCTGCTGGCGGCCATCGGCCACGACCCGGTCGGCGCCGATGAACTTGCAACAAGGTTGCAACTTCCGCCTGGTGACATGCAGGCAAGCTTGCTTGCCCTGGAGCTGGCCGGTGTGGTGGAAAGGCTGCCCGGCGGGGCATTCCAGCGCCTGAAAGGCCCCTGAACTGCCGCGATGCTTGTGCCCGGCGCGAACTTGCTGCTAAAGTAGCGCCATGTTTGACATCCTGGTTTACCTGTACGAGACCTATTACCGCCCTGATGCCTGCCCTGAACCCGCGGCATTGGCCAAGAAACTCTCCGCAGTCGGTTTCGACGACGTAGAGATTTCCGAGGCGCTGGTCTGGCTGAACGATCTCGCCGCCATGGCTGGCGTCGAGCAGTCGCTGACGGCCGCTTCGACTGGCACGCGTTTCTACGTGCGCCAGGAGCTGGACGTATTGGGTACCCCGGCCGTCGGCTTCATCCAGTTCCTGGAGAGCGCCGGCCTGCTGTCCCCGCTGCAACGCGAAATCGTCATCGAACGCGCGCTGGCGCTGGACGAGGCACCGGTGTCGCTGGGCAAGCTGAAAATCATCGTGCTGATGCTGCTGTGGAGCCAGGGCAAGGAGCCGGACGCCCTGATGTTCGACGACTTGTTCGGCGCCGAAGAGGACCAGGCGCCCCGCCTGCTCCATTAAGCGCACTCTTGCCAGGCGTTGCCCAACGCCGGCCGTTTCCGTAATAATATTTGCAGCATTGTGACTTCGATATGAAGCCGCAGGCCAGCTTTTACTTGCGAATGTTGTATTATGCGCGCTGCCGCATACACCGACGAGAACTATAAATATGAGTAAAGCCCTCATCATCGCTGAGAAACCATCTGTCGCGAACGATATCGCGAAAGCCCTTGGCGGCTTCAGCAAGCACGATGAGTATTTCGAATCCGACGAGTACGTGCTGTCTTCCGCCGTGGGCCACCTGCTGGAGATCGCCGTGCCGGAAGAGCACGACGTCAAGCGCGGCAAATGGACCTTTACCCATTTGCCGATGATCCCGCCATACTTCGCGCTGAACCCGATCGCCAAGACCGAGTCGCGCCTCAAGGTGCTGAACAAGCTGATCAAGCGCAAGGATGTCACCACCCTGATCAACGCATGCGACGCGGGCCGCGAAGGGGAACTCATCTTCCGCCTGATTGCCCAGAACGCGAAAGCCAAGCAGCCGGTCAAGCGCCTGTGGCTGCAATCGATGACGCCGAACGCGATCCGCGACGGCTTCACCCATTTGCGCAGCGACGAGGAAATGCTGCCGCTGGCCGACGCGGCGCGTTGCCGCTCGGAAGCGGACTGGCTGATCGGCATCAACGGCACGCGCGCCATGACCGCCTTCAACTCGAAGGAAGGCGGTTTCTACCTGACCACCGTGGGCCGGGTGCAGACGCCGACCCTGTCGATCGTGGTCGAGCGCGAAGAGAAGATCAAGCAATTCGTGCCGCGCGACTATTGGGAAGTGCGCGCCGAATTCGTGTGCGCCGCCGGCGTGTACGAAGGCCGCTGGCTGGACACCAATTTCAAGAAGGACGAGAACGATCCGGAAAAGCGCGCCGAGCGCCTGTGGAGCAAGGCCGCCGCCGATTCGATCGCGCTGGCCTGCAAGGGCAAGCAGGGCAACGTCAGCGAGGAATCGAAACCGACCACCTCGATGTCGCCCGGCCTGTTCGACCTGACCTCGCTGCAGCGCGAAGCCAACTCGCG
>CAMLRG010000257.1 GCA_946482335.1 uncultured Duganella sp.
CGTGCCAAGATGCCCCGACTGACTCGATCATCTCCACGACATCAAGCGCAGACACCTGTGTCACAGCATACGAACCAAACCGTGATTCAAGCAGCCCTAAGCAGCGGCCATAACCCTTTTGCGTGCTCGCTCCCAACCCAGCCAGAATCTTTTCACGGTAATCTTCGACTAGCTGACGCACCGTCCAATCTTTCAACGCCAGAGCCTTCGCGCGCCGTTTGTCTACAGCGGGATCGCCTGCCCTATCGATTGCTGCGCGCTTTTCACGAGCGATCTTGCGGGCCTCGGCCAAACCGATGTCGGGGAAGTTACCGATGGTGAGTTCCCTGGCCCTACCTGCTGTCCGATAACGTAATATCCAGGATGCAGTGCCTACGGTGGACAAAGTAAAGGTCAATCCCCCGCCATCTGAACGTGCCAAGGGCAGTGGCAGCTCCTTCACTTCACCTGTTTCGGGGTCCTTAGCAGACGGTTTGGAGCCGCCCTTCACTGCCCTAATCCAGTGCTGCAACTGGAGAGTTTGAAGGCCCTCCGCTGCGCTCTTTTTTCGAGTCATCGCTTGTCCTTTTTTGGTGGCTAGCTACACAGCTAGCTACGCATATTAGCGACGACCATTCGGGGCGTCAATGTACGACAATAGACAATTATTCGTTAATAATCAGCGTGTTACAAGCCATCATAGACGTCAATAGATTGCTATATAGCATCGAAATTCACTACGACGTCATCCTGATGTGATGCTTTAAAGCAACACAATTAACCAGTTTAACAATTTCTTGCCGCCAAGGCGCCTACAATGGCTTGTGCACTCCCGCACACTTTCATGAGGGCGCCATCATGCAAACACTATTCCGACACCTGGCGCCGTGTGGCTTGTTCCTGCTCGCCACATTGACCGCCGGCGCCGCGCTGGCCGGGCCAACGCCGGCGTACACCACCCAGCCGCAGGACGTCACGGTCGAAGAAGGCCAGCCAGCCACTTTCACTTCCATGCCGCCGGCCGGCAAATGGAGAATCCAGTGGTACCGCAAGCCTGCCGGCGGCACGTATACCGCCATCCTCAATGCAACCACCAGCAGTTACCTGCTGCCCAAGGCGACGCTGGCCGACAATGGCGCGAGCTATTTTGTCCGTTCCAAGTCCGGCAGTGTGGTCCTGGACTCGAATCCTGCCCTGCTCACCGTCAAGCCCGCCACTGGCAACTGGACCCCGACTGGCACGGCGCTGTACAACCGCGCCGGCCATACGGCCACCAGGCTGGCCGATGGCCGCGTACTGATCGCCGGCGGCCAGGGGGCGCAAGCGGAAGCCTGGCTGTCCGCGGAAATCTATGACCCCGCCACCAATAGTTTCAGCCGCACCGGCAACCTGCGGGCCGGCCGTTCCGGACACCGTGCCGTGCTGATGAAAGACGGCCGCGTGCTGCTGACGGGCGGCAGGACGGCCAGCAACACCCCTGAATTGTCGTCCGAGATCTACGACCCGGCGAAGGGGGTGTTCGAGTCGCTGGGCACCACCATCATTACGGCGCGCGCCGACCCTTTCCTGTTTTCCCTGCCGGACGGCAAAGTCCTGATTGCCGGCGGCACCACCGCAGTCGGCCAGCAATTCGTCAATGCCTGGGGTAACGTCAACACCTACTACCCACCGGTACGGGCCACGCAAATCTTCGACCCGGTGACGCGGACCGCGAGTGCAGGCGCAACGATGCCCGCCCCCGGCCGCACGGATACCAGCGCCACTGCCACCGTGCTGGCCGATGGGCGCATCCTGTTTGCGGGCGGCGAGGTCATGGATTACGTGTCCTACGCCCAGGACCCACAGTGGATCCGGCCAACCATGGTGGAAATCTACGACCCCGCCAGCGGCCAGTTCACTGCAGCCGGAGCCTTGCCGGCTGCGCGCTACATGCACCAGGCCATCCTGCTGCGGAATGGCAAAGTGCTGCTGGCCGGCGGCGCGGTCATGGACAGCAGTGGATCGGCTGTCGAAAAATCGTCCAGCACCTTGCTTTACGATCCAGCCAGCGCCAGCTTCAGCGCCGGCACCCCCATGTATTGGGGCCGCGCGCAAGACATCTCAATGAACCATCTTCCTGACGGCAGGATCCTTGTCTTCGGCGGCAACCCGGGAGGCTACCAGCCGGCGGAAGTGACGGAGCTGTACGATCCGTCAAGCGCCACCTTCAGCGAGGGCATGAAGCTGTACCGCTACCGGTACCAGGCCACACCGCTGGCCAACGGCAGGATCCTGTTCAGCGGAGGCTTTTACAACCTTGCACTCCAGCCAAGCATGTTGTATTAGTGCGTGCTGCGCCGCAGGCCACGCACATTTTCCGCCCAAGCCTTTCGATTGGATTTACCATCGCGAAATAACAGGCGGGCAGCGCCTAATGCCCGCCCACGGAGGAGAACGCGATGAAGAACTTGAGAATCGGGGCGCGCCTTGGTTTGGCTTTCGCCGTCGTGCTGTTGCTGCTGGCGGCGATGACCGTGGTCGGCATCATGCGCCTGCAAAGCGCGAGTGCGAACACCGAAGCGCTGGTGGCAGAGAACGTGCGCAACGAGCGCCTGGTGGCAGAGTGGCAGAAGGTAGTCGAAGTCAATGCCGCGCGCACCACGGCGGCGTATATGGTGTCCGACCCGGCGCAGCAAAAATCCATCGAAGCACAAATGGCTGCCGCTTCCGGCCGCGCCACCGAGATCCAGGACTTGCTGGGCAAAATCCTGGTCAACCCGGCCTCGCGCAGCGCCTACGAGAAGGTGCTCTCCAGCCGCAAGGCCTATGTGGACCAGCGCAAGGCGGTTTACAAAGCCAAGGCGGACGGCGATATGGAAACCGCGCAGCGCCTGTTCATCGACATGGAAGCCCGCCGCGTCACCTACCTTGGCGCGCTGGACGAGTTGACGGAGGCCGAGCACCGGTATCTGGACACCATTGGCGACGAGATCCAGGCCGGCAACCGCAGCGGCCGCAATTTGCTGGTTACGCTGGGCCTGGCGGCTGTCGCTTTGGGGGTGGGCTTTGCGTGGACGACCACGCGTTCCATCGTCAAGCCGCTGACCGAGGCGGTGCAGATTGCGCAGACTGTGGCCGATGGCGACTTGAGCCGCCGCATCGAGGCCCATGGCGAGGATGAGGCGGGACAATTGCTGAAGGCTTTGAAGGCCATGAACGATAGCCTGGCCGGCATCGTCAGCGAAGTGCGCCATGGCACGGAAACCATTGCGACGGCATCGCAGGAAATCGCTTCCGGAAACCATAACCTGTCCACGCGCACCGAACACCAGGCCAGCACGCTGGAAGAAACCGCGTCTTCCATGGAGCAGCTGACGTCCGCAGTGCGCAACAACGCCGACAATGCGCGCACGGCCAGCACGCTCGCTGCCACCGCATCCGATGTGGCCACGCGCGGCGGCAGCGTGGTCAGCGAGGTGGTGCAGACCATGGGATCGATCAACGCGGCTTCGACCAAGATCGTCGACATCATCGGCGTCATCGACGGCATCGCATTCCAGACCAATATCCTGGCACTCAATGCCGCAGTGGAGGCGGCACGCGCCGGCGAGCAGGGGCGTGGTTTTGCGGTGGTGGCAAGCGAGGTGCGCAGCCTGGCGCAACGCAGCGCGCAGGCCGCCGGCGAGATCAAGGACTTGATCAACAACACAGTGCAGCAAGTGCATGCGGGCAGCGAGCTGGTGAACCAGGCCGGCAGCACCATGGATGAAGTGGTGGCCAGCATCCAGCGCGTCACGTCCATCATGTCGGAGATCGCTTCGGCCAGCAGCGAGCAGACGGCCGGCATTGAGCAGGTCAACCAGGCGATCGTGCAGCTCGATAACGTGACGCAGCAGAATGCGGCATTGGTGGAGCAGGCCGCCGCAGCTGCCAGCGCCATGCAGGATCAGGCGGCCCGCCTGACCGGCCAGGTGGGCCGTTTCAAGCTGGCCTGACTACATTGCCTCGGCCGGCGGCGCGCAGAAATGGCGCGCGACCGCCGCCGCCAGCGCCTGCGGCTGCTCCAGCGGGATCAGGTGGCCGGCGCCGGGCACAGTCTCGAGGCGGGCGCCGGGAATGCCATCGGCCAGCTCGCGCGCCTCGTCGGCACTGCGCAGCTGGTCTTCGGCGCCGGCGACCACCAGCGTGGGACAGCGGATATCGGCCAGGCGGGCCGTATCCGCATCGCGCACGATCAGTGACTGGCGCACGAAGACTTCGCGGCCAAGGCGCTCGCCCATGGCCCGCACATGCGCCACCAGCGCTTCGTTGCCGGCATTGTCGGGGTGCAGCGATTGGGCGATGGCGGCGCGGCCCAGGCCACGGAATGGCCCGAGCGGCGTGGCGCGGGCCGCCTTGCCACGCTGTTCGGCCTGCAGCGGCGCATCGGCGCGGCTGGACGTGGCGACCAGCGCCAGCGCTTGCACGCGCTGCGGCGCCAGGCGCACGATGTCACGGGCGACGTAACCGCCCATCGAGAATCCAAGCAAGCTGAATTTCGGCGGACACCGGGCCAGCACGGCTTGCGCCATGGCGGCAATGGAATCCCCTTCGGCCAGGCTGGCGAAATGCAGCGGTAGTTCGGAAGGCAAGAATGGCAGCATGCCATCCCATAAGGCGTCGTCCAGCATATAGCCGGGAATCAGGACCAGCGGTGTCATGCCGCGCAGTCTAGCATGCGTCGCAGGGCGGCACAGGAAATGCCGCGGACCCGCCTGATTGAAAAGGAAACCACTTCGTTCCCCCGGCAATAAAGCATCTCTCCTGCACTGGGATCCATACACTTGTATCCATCAAGTTGTAGCCAACCTCTCACCTGTAGGAGACCAAACAAATGCCGTTCAAACCAAAATTCATCAGCTTCGACTGCTATGGAACGCTCATCAACTTTGAAATGGGGCCGACCGCGAAAAGGATCTTCCAGGACCGGGTTCCGGCTGACCGGATGCAGGCTTTCCTGGACAGCTTCCGCTTTTACCGCCTGGATGAAGTGCTGGGCGACTGGAAACCGTTTTTTGACGTGGTTGCCAATTCCATCCAGCGCGCGTGCAAGGCGCATGGCATCGCATACCGCCCCTCCGATGCGATCGCTTTGTACGATGCGGTCCCCACCTGGCAGCCGCACCCGAACGTGGTCGAGGTGCTGGAGGCGATCGCTCCGCACGTGCCGCTGGTGATCCTGTCGAATTCGATGGTCGACCTGATTCCGCATAGCGTGGCCCACCTCAAGGCGCCGTTCCACGCCGTCTACACCGCAGAGGAAGCGCGCGCCTACAAGCCGCGCGCCCAGATGTTCGAATACATGTTCGACCAGCTTGGGTGCGGCCCGGAGCAGATGATGCATGTGTCGTCCAGTTTCCGTTACGACCTCATGACCGCTTCCGACCTGGGCTTCATGGCCAAGGCGTTCATCGACCGCGGCCACGAACCCGCGTGCGACGGCTATGGCGTCAACCGCCTGACCGATATCCGCCAGTTGCCCGGTTTGCTGGGAATCGAATTCGAGCCCCAGGCCGCAACACTGAAACGCAGCGCATGAAGCCGGAGAACCATCCCATCGCGGCTGCCGCGTTGAGCACCGCGGTGCCCAGCCTGCCCATGGACGAAGTGGCCGCCCTGGCGCGGCGCCTTTACGGCATCAGCGGCAGCGTCAAGCCGCTGGCCGGGGAGCGCGACCAGAATTGCTGCATCGAGACCGGGGACGGCGCGCGCTATGTCATCAAGATCAGCAATCCATCCGAGCCGGTTGCCGTGGTCGATTTCCAGATCGCCGCGCTGGACCACATCGCCCGCGTCGCGCCAGGCCTGCCGGTGCCGCGCGTGCTGCGGACACTGGGCGGCACGACGCGCGACAGCGTCGCCTTGGCCGGCGGCGCCCACACCACGGTGCGGATGCTGAGCTATCTCGACGGGATCCAGATCCGGGAAACGCCCCGCACCGCCACGCAGCGCCGGCGCATGGGGACCCTGCTCGCCGAACTGGATCTCGCGCTGCGCGATTTCGTCCACCCGGCGGCGACGCACAACCTGCTCTGGAACGTTTCGGCAGCGCACCGCCTGCGCGACAAGCTCGATGGCGTCCCGGATGCCCCGCGCCGCGCGCTCGCTGAAGCGTTCATGCAGCGCTTCACCGAACACGTCCTGCCGCATCTCGCGTCGGTGCGGGCCCAGGTCATCCACAACGATTACCACCTCTACAACGTGCTGGTCGCTCCCGGCGACCATGAGCGCATCGTGGGCATCATCGACTTCGGCGACATGCTGCACGCGCCGCTGGTCGGCGAGGTCGCTACTGCAGCAGCTTTCCATATGACCGGCAGCACCGATCCCTTCGAAGGGCCGGCGCAGTTCGTCGGGGCTTACCACGCGACCCTGCCGCTGACCGCCATCGAACAGGAAATCGTGGCCGACCTGATGGCGACACGCCACCTGATCACGGCACTGATCTCCGAATGGCGCGCTGCGCGCTACCCGGAAAACCGCGCCTACATCATGCGCCACAATCCGGCCGCGTGGGAAGCGCTGTCGCAGATGGCCGACCTTTCCCGCAATGAGGCCCGCGACCGTTTACTGAATCAAGCACCAACAGGAACAAGCCAATGAAAAGCACCACTGACCTCAACATGGTTAACGCCTATATCCCTGGGCGCGCCAACCTGGCTCCCGCCACCGCGGCGATGATCGCACGGCGCGATGCCTTGCTCG
>CAMLRG010000258.1 GCA_946482335.1 uncultured Duganella sp.
CGTCAGCAGCAGAGAAGCGAGATTATGCGGTACAGCGTGCAACTCGTCAACCCCTCTTGTTTCCCGCTTCGTTTCGCGCTGTTGGCTGCGTTGCGTTGCGAGGGACAGAACTATAGCCGACCTGCGCCCGGCGCGCAAGGGGATTCTTGCGAAAACCGGTAAACCGGTGTCAGGCCCGAGGGCCTGACACCCCCTCTGCTCGGCGGGTGGGGGATTACAGGCCGTCGAAGTTCGGGGGGCGCTTTTCCAGGAAGGCGTACATGCCTTCGCGCTGGGCTGGGGTGCCGAAGCCGGCGTGGAACAAGCGGCGCTCATAATTCACGCCTTCGCTCAGCGTGGTTTCGAAGGCGCGGTTGACGCAATCCTTGATCTGCATGGCGACCGAAACCGGCATCTGGGCGATGCCATGTGCAATATCCAATACCGATTCGATCAGCTTGTCGGCTGGGACCACGCGCGATACCAGGCCAATGCGCTCCGCTTCGGCGGCGTCGATCATGCGGGTCGTCAGCAGCATATCCATGGCTTTCGATTTGCCGATGGTACGCGGCAGGCGCTGCGTACCGCCTGCGCCCGGCGTAACGCCGACCTTGATTTCGGGCTGGCCGAATTTTGCGCTGTCGGCAGCGACGAGGAAGTCGCACATCATCGCCAGCTCGCAACCGCCGCCCAGCGCAAAGCCGGCCACGGCGCCGATCACCGGCTTGCGCACTTTCAGGATGTGCTCCCAATTGCGGCCGATGTAATTGTCGCGGTGGGTGTCCTGGTAGGTGTAGTCCTTCATCGCGGCGATGTCGGCGCCTGCGGCGAAAGCCTTTTCGCTGCCGGTCAGTACGATCACGTGGATGGCCGGATCCTTCTCGAACTTGGCGAAAGCTTCGCCAAGCTCGTTCATCATATTGTCGTTCAGGGCATTCAGTGCCTTAGGTCGGTTCAGGCGGATCAACGCTACTTTTTCGTGTACTTCTACGAGCAGGTCCTGGTATTCCATTTATTGTCCTCCGGTCGTTTAGTTATCTGGCAATTGTAGCTGTTGTGGTCGAAGCGTGCGCCTTTGAATCAGGGCTGGTCCTACACTGGACTGGAGAATTTGACCGGAGGAGCGCCATGTTCAAATCGATATTGCTGCCCACCGATGGCTCGCAACTGTCGGAGCGGGCCGCCCAGACTGCGATCGAGTTCGCAAAAATCCACGGCGCGCGCATCACGGTGGTGTCGGTGCTCCAACCCCTCCCCTTCGTGCCCATGGCCGATGCAGCTGTAATGCCAGACATTGGCGTATTCGACCGGGAAGTGCGCCGCAATGTACAGACTGCCCTCGATAAGGTGCAAGCCGCAGCCACGGCGGCCGGCATCGAATGCGATGCGGTGTTGGGCGAGGCGAACAGCCCGTATGAAGTGATCGTCAAGACAGCCGAAGAGCGCCACTGCGACATCATCCTGATGGCATCCCATGGCCGCAAGGGGCTGAACAAGCTATTCCTCGGCAGCGAAACGCAGAAAGTCCTGGCCCATACGCATTTGCCGGTCCTCGTGTTGCGCTGATGGCGCCTGGTTGTGAATTTGGTAATATTTGCCAAGTTTTCAACCAGAAGCGAGGAACCGCATGCAGCATCACAGCCTCCTGGCGGGGTTGGCATTGGTCATGTCCAGTGCCGGCGCCGAGAACGTCCAGGTCACCGTCCGCCTCGCGGCGCCCGACGCGCTGGAAGTCAGCTATCAGCTGCCCGCCAACTGCTCGCAGTTGCCCTTCTTGAAGAACGGGCAAGGCGCGGCCGAGATCCGTTCCCGATGGCAGGCGCTCGACGGCTGTGGCGAGGCCGATGGCGAAACACTCGCGCGCAACGCGAAGAGCTGCAAGGCCTTGACCTTCCGTGTGCCTGCCACCATCAACAAGGTCGCCGGTTACCCGGGCTCTTTCCCGACCGGGGATGGGATCTATGCCCATATGTCGAACTATGCGGTGGCCGAGGCTTGCGGGACCGTCAGCTACCGCTTTGCAGGGCCTGGAACCATCCTGACTGGACTGGCGAGACACGAGGATACCGCGCCCGCCCACGCCGATGCGCCAGCCCTGCTCTTCCCGACGCGCTTGCCCAAAGCCGGCACGAGCCTGGACTATTACGATCCTGCGCTCCCTTCCACCACCGTGCAGCAGTTGCGCGAGCGCGCCGAGCGTACGGCGTCCTGGCTGCACAACCGTATGCCGGGCGCGCAATTCACGCGCCCGATCATTGCGGCGACGCTGGCAAAGGATCGCGGCGGCCCGAATATTGGGGGCAATGCCGGCGACGTACTGCATCTTGCGCTGTTCAATTGGCCTGCCGAGCCGGCGCCTGAGGTATCGCGCCTGGCGAACAAGCTGGTGACGCACGAAATGAGCCACCGCTTCCAGATCCGCGACGCGGCCGACGTTTACCCGGACGCGCGCCTGATCCACGAAGGCGGCGGGGAATTCCTGCGCTGGCTGGTATCGCTTCATCACGGCTGGCTGACGCCGCAGGATGCCGCGACCGAACTGGATGGCGCGCTGGCCGCCTGCATGCTGATCACGGATGCCCGCCGCTGGCGCGACATGCCGCCGGCCGAAATCGGCGGCGCTTACCTGGAGTACGAATGCGGCTTGCCGGCGTATGTCTATGCACTGGCCGCCCGCCAGGGCAAGGACGATGCGCTGGCACGCATCGACGACTTTTACCGCCAGCTGCGCAAGGGTGCCAAACCCGATTTCGCGCAAGCGATGGAATGCGGGAGCCAGCCGTGCACGCCCAAGGTCTTGCCTGCGGTGCTGGAGGGGAGCCATGCCATGCGCGAAGAATGGGCCGCGGCACTGGACGCGACAGGGTTGGCACGCCCGGTCGCGCCGACGCAGCGTCAGACCGATGCCATGATGTTGCAGGCGCTCACCAAACTGGTCAGGGAAGACTGCCAGGGCAAGCGCAGCATGACGCCAACCGGCACCAGCGTCCTGGTAGATACGCTGCCCTCTTGCGCAACCTTGCATAAGGATGTGGAAGTGGTGCAGGTGGAAGGTCAGCCGCTGTTTGGCGGCGTGCAGGCGCTGCCTGCCATGACGCAGGCATGTTCGGTACGCAAGGAAGTGACTCTGGGCTTGAAGGATGGCGCGACGCTCGCCATACCTTGCCGCACGCCTTACGTCGCCAGCACGCGCATGTACGCCGCCGATATCGGCAAGATCATGCGTGCACTTGGCGTGCCGGCCACGCCCGCCCGCTAGCGCCTTAGCGCGCCAGCTTCGGCAGCAGCACCCAGATATTGCCGCGCTGCTTCATGCGGCCGGCAAAATCGGCAGCCTCGGCGCCAAAGCCGAAGAAGACGTCGAGCCGGATGGCGCCCTTGATGGCGCCGCCGGTATCCTGCCCCATCATCAGCCTTTGCAACGGCACCGCCTCTTCGCCGGGTAGTGTCGTGTTCAGGTAGATCGGTGCGCCCAGCGGCAACTGGCTGCGGTCAATCGCAACGGAACGCTGCGGCGTCAGCGGCACGTTCAGGGTCCCTTTCGGACCGACTTTCGGGTCGGGCAGCTTTTCTTCCTTGAAGAAGACATAGCTTGGGTTGGCGTTGAACAGTTCCTGCTGGCGCGTCGGATGGCCGTCGATCCAGGCTTTGATGCCCTGGGCGGTGGCTTGCTCGGCGGTCAGCTCGCCTTGCTGCACCAGCCATTTGCCGATCGACTGGTAAGGGCGGCCGTTCTGGTCAGCGTAGGCGACCCGCACCGTTTCCCCGTCGGCCATCTGCACCCGGCCGGAGCCCTGCACTTCCAGGAAAAATGCCTCGACGGCGTCGTCCACCCACAGCAGCTCATTGCCTGGCAGTCCATTGCGGGCGATTTCTTCCCGCGCCGGGAATGGCACGACGCGCTTGCCCTTCAGGCGGCCGCGCACACGCTTGTTCGCCAGTTCGGGATAGACCGAGCCGAGGTCGACGATGACCATGTCGTCCGGCACCTTATAGAGAGCCGTCTGGTACGCACCGCCTTTCTTGCGGGCGCCGCGCAGCAGCGGTTCGTAATAGCCGGTAATCAAGCCGGTGTTGCTGCCGTCAGGCGCGATCACCTGGTGCGGGTCGAAGAAGGACTCGAAGAACAGGCGGATGGCCGATTCGCTGCCGGCGTCCACCGTCTTGGCGATGGCGCAAGGCTCCTTCCAGTCGGCACTGCCGGCCAATTTGGAACACGACAGCATGAAGGCCGGCCAGGCCGCGCGCAAGTCGTCGCGGTCCCAACCTGGCAAGTCGGCAAAGCGGGCGGGGATGAGTTCAGCCTTCGCTGGGGCGGGCGCCACTGGCGCCGGCGGCGGGACGGTCGCCGGTGGCGTGACGGGCGCCGGGACGGGCGCGGGCTGGGCCGGCTTGGCGGGCGGCGCGCTCGGCGCAGGGGGCTGGGTGGCGCAGCCGGCCAGCATCAACGCGACGGCGGCGGCGCAAACGGGTAAACTACGGCGTGTCGAAAACATGAGGTGTTGTCTATGTGGTATCTGATGCTCGAAGCGCTGGTGGCGCTGTTCCTGCTGGTGTTCATCGTCTGGTGGACGCTGCCGTCCAAGAAAAAGAAGGACGGCGACAAGTAATCAGTGCAAGGTCCGCGGCAGCGACAGCACGAACTCCGGAATCTTCGTCTCGAACTGGTGGCCGTCTTCGGCCACGCAGAAGTATTCGCCATACATGGAGCCCTGCGGCGTGCGCAGCTGCGTGCCGCTGGTGTATTCGAACACCTCGCCCGGCGCGAGCAGCGGCTGGTGGCCCACCACGCCGAGACCACGCACTTCTTCCACATGGTTGTTGGCATCGGTGATCACCCAGTGCCGGGAAATCAGCTGGGCCGGCACCGTGCCGGTGTTCTTGATCGTGATGGTGTATGTAAACACAAAATTGGTGCGGTCCGGATTGGACTGTTCCGGCAGGTACTGGGTGCGTACCGTGACCGCAAACTCATACTGGGCCATAGAGTCTTCCTAGCTAACAATTGGGCAATTCTAGTCCAAGCAATCGGACAGCGTCCGCACGGAAGCGTAAAATAACGCATCTTTTTTATCAGCCAACCAGCCATGACTACTTTCCGCATCGCTCCGAGCATCCTGTCCGCCGACTTCGCCCGCCTGGGTGAAGAGGTCCGCAACGTTGTTGCCGCGGGTGCCGACATCATCCACTTCGACGTGATGGACAACCATTACGTGCCGAACCTGACCGTCGGCCCCCTGGTCTGCCAGGCGATCCGCCCGCACGTGCAAGTGCCGATCGACGTGCACCTGATGGTCAAGCCGGTCGACCGCATCATCCCCGACTTCGCCAAGGCCGGCGCCAACATCATCACCTTCCATCCGGAAGGTTCCGAGCACATCGACCGCTCCCTGGCGCTGATTAAGGACCAGGGCTGCAAGGCCGGCCTGGTGTTCAATCCGGCCACGCCGCTGGACTACATGGACCACGTGATGGACAAGCTGGACATGGTGCTGCTGATGTCGGTCAACCCGGGTTTCGGCGGCCAGAAGTTCATCCCGCAGGCGCTGGAAAAGCTCAAGCAGGCCCGCGCCAAGATCGACGCCTACACCGAGAAGACCGGCCGTGAAATCTGGCTGGAAATCGACGGCGGCGTGAACACGGCCAACATTGCCGAGATCGCCCGCGCCGGCGCTGACACTTTCGTGGCAGGTTCTGCACTGTTTGGCGCACCCAAGGACACCGACCCACACCGCTACGACACCATTGTCGCTGCGCTGCGCGCCGAGCTGGCCAAGGTTTAAATCATGCGCCGCGCTTCGGTTTTATTCGTGCTGTTGGCGCTCGCCGGTTGCGATAAATTGACCGGCGCCGCGGACCAGAAAATCCTGGATGCCGAAGCGGTCGGCTTCGCCTGCCGCGTCTCCCACAAGGCGCCGGAAGCCTGTATGAAGGAAAACGAAGCGCAAAGTCCCTCCTCGATTCTCGATGGCTGGAAATCGGCCGACGAGGATATCAAGGCGGGCAAGCTGGACCCTACGATGAGCGGCATGTCGTCCAAATCCTCAGCTGAGGGCGATGCCGCTCCAGCCGAAGGTGCGGGTGCCGCTGCTGCCACGCCTCCTGCTGCAGAAACGAAAGAAGACGCAGCTCAAGCTGAGGATGCGCCCAAGCAAGAAGACAAAGGTAAACACTAGTGAGCAAAACTGAACTTGTTTTTCCATTGCCGATCAAGGCGGTCGTGATCGACCTTGACGGCACGCTGCTGCACACCGCTCCCGATCTGGCGGAAGCTTCCAACCGCATGATGGCCGAGCTCGGCATGCCGCCGGTCGCGGAAGAAACGGTCAAAGGCTACATCGGCAACGGAGTCGCGCAGTTGATCAAGCGCGTGCTGACCGGCACGATGTACGGCGAGCCCGCTCCCGAACTGTACGAGCGGGCCCGCAAGATTTATGACCGCCACTACGGTGAGGTTTACAGCCTCTACAGCCATCCGTTTCCGGACGTGATCGAAGGGCTGGAAGCCTTCAAGAAGGCCGGCTATCACATGGGATGCATCACCAACAAGATTGCCAAATACACCGAACCCTTGCTGAAGGACACCGGACTTTATGATTATTTCGAGCTCATCCTGAGCGGCGACACGCTGCCCAAGATGAAACCGGACCCCATGCAACTGCTGCATGTCTGCGAGCAATGGGGTATTCAGCCGGACGAGATGCTGCTGATC
>CAMLRG010000259.1 GCA_946482335.1 uncultured Duganella sp.
TGCCTGCAGGGCGCTTTCGGCTCCGACCTGGAGATCCGTCTCGGCGCGGCAAGGGCCAACCTGGCCATCGGTGCCTATGGCAAGGCCATCGAGCACCTGGAGTTCATCGGCAGCAGGGATGCCGGCTACCGCGCCGAGCAATGCGGCCTGTTGAAGGCGCAGGCGCTGGCGGCCGCCGGCCGCAATGACGAGGCGCGCGCCGAGTTCGAACATGCCCTCCAGCGCTTTGGCAGCTTCGATGCCCGCGCCGAATATGCCATCTGGGCCGCCAATGCGCGCGAAGTCCAGCTGGCGCGGCGCCTGCAAAGCGAGCTGCAACACACGATGGACCGCTGGAACCGGCATACAGCCTCGATGAATGAGGCCACCGTCAGGCGCTTGAACGCCGCCTTCGCGCAACTTCCGCGCAGCTGAAAATGAAAGGAGCATCAGCATGCATAGTCCGGTCCTGATGTTCCAGTCTTCGCGCTTCCAGATCGTCCCGGACGAAGACCAGTTGACCAATCCCGGCATCTTCGGTCGCAACCTGGCCGAATGGATGGCCGCCGAACTGCCCACGCATGGCTACCACGCGCTGGGCGAGGTGATTCCGGAAGACTTTGCGTGGTGCGTGCCGGTCGCGGCGGAGGACTGCGAATTGTATATCGCGTGCTCCAATGCCGAAGATGGCTGGCAGGCTTACGTGTTTGCCGATTGCGGCCTGATGGAGCGCCTGGCGGGCCGCGACCACCGCGGCAATGCCGTAGCCGGGCTCTATTCGGCAGTGCGCTCGATCCTCGAAGAGGCACCGGGCATCAACTACCTCCATATTGAGCAATGAGCTATCCAGTATCGGTAAAGGGCGTATTTTGCGCACCTGACGGCCGCATCGTGCTGCTGAAAAATGAACGCGACGAATGGGAGCTGCCGGGCGGGCGCATCGAGCCCGGCGAATCGCCCGCTGCCTGCCTGGCGCGTGAAGTGGAGGAAGAGCTTGGCGTGCGCGTCAGCGTGGGTGCGCCACTCGACAGCTATCTGTTTGAAGTCATCCCGGGCAAAAGCGTATTCATCGTGACCTACGCCTGCACCCTGGAAGGCGGCTTCGTCCCGGTATTGAGCCACGAACATCAGGAAGTCGGCCTGTTCGCACCGGACGCGTTGCCCGATCGCTTGCCGGACGGGTACCGCGCCTCGGTCGCCGCCTGGGCCGGCGCGGGCAGCGACCGGCTGGCGCGGCACTTGCTGGCGGAGGCGTATAACAATGGTTGGGCGAACCACCGCCTGTTGCGGGCGTGCGCGCAACTGTCGCAGGCGGATTTCGTCGCCCCGCGCAGCGGCTTCTTCCCGTCGATCAAGGCAACGCTCAACCATATCCTGACCGTCGACTGGTTTTATATCGATGCGCTGGAACGGGAGGCGCGTGGGGCACCGCCCCATCCGGATTTTCGCGCCGAGTTCTTCGCCGTGCCGGAGCCGTTCGACACCTGTGGTGCGCTGTGGGATGCGCAGCGGGCTGCCGACCGCCGCCTGATCGCGTATTGCCGGGCACTGCGGGACGCGGACCTGGGCCGCATCGTGAGCATCGACCGCGGCGAGGGCGCGTGGCAGCGCGATACCCGTCAGCGGCTATTGGCCCACCTGTTCGAGCACCAGATCCACCACCGCGGCCAGGTGCACGCCATGCTGTCCTCGACCTCGTTGGCGCCGCCGCAGCTGGATGAGTTCTTCGCTGCCGGCGAGGCGCCGCTGCGCGAGCAGGACTTCCGCGAGCTGGGCTGGACCGAAGCCGAGATCTGGGGACCAAACTTATCCTGAATCAAGGAATTTAGCCTCGCGATGGGCGATAGTCGGGCTCAGTTTTAACCTGAGCAGGACTATCCATGAATGCAAATGAAAAAATGTTCGGCAACCCCATGCCGCCCCAGGAAATCTCGCTGGACGTGCTGCGCGAAAAATATGCGAAGGGGGATGAGCAGGACATCGTCGACGTCCGCCGCCGCGTAGCGCGCGGGCTGGCCGCCCTGGAGGCGCCGGAACTGCGCGAAGACCTGGAGCAGCAATTCCTGTGGGCGCAGGAGAACGGCTTCGTTCCTGCCGGCCGTATCAATTCCGCCGTTGGCCTGGGACTGAAGGCCACCCTGATGAACTGCTTCGTGCAGCCGGTCGGCGATTCCGTGACGGGGGAGGCGGATGGCCTGCCCGGCATCTATACCGCCGTCGCCGAAGCGGCGGAAACCATGCGCCGCGGTGGTGGCGTGGGCTATGACTTCAGTGCCATCCGCCCCGCAGGGGCCAAGGTGAAGGGCACGCAGTCGCGCGCCTCAGGCCCGGTGTCGTATATGGAAGTGTTCGACGCTTCCTGCAAGACGGTCGAATCGGCCGGCGCGCGCCGTGGCGCGCAGATGGGCGTGCTGCGCATCGACCATCCCGACATCGAGCGCTTCATCGCCGCCAAGGACAATGGCGGCTTCCGCAACTTCAACCTGTCGATCGGCGTGACGGATGGCTTCATGCATGCGCTGACGACCAATGGCGAGTTCGAACTGGTGCACAAGGTTGAGCCGGGCGACGAAGACCTGGCCGCCGGCGCCCACCTGCGCGACGATGGCATGTGGGTCTACCGCCGCCTCCCGGCGCGCGAGCTGTGGGACAAGGTGATGACATCCACTTACGACCATGCGGAACCGGGCGTGCTGTTCGTGGACCGCATCAACGCCGAGAACAACCTGTATTACTGCGAAACGCTGCGCGCCACCAACCCTTGCGGCGAGCAACCGCTGCCGGGCTACGGCTGCTGCGACCTGGGTTCGCTGAACCTGACCTGTTTCGTGAAGCATCCATTCAGCGAGCGCGCCGAGTTCGATTACGAGGCCATGCGCCGCGTGGCCGGCATCGGTGTGCGCATGCTGGACCTGGCGCTGGACGCGACCCAATGGCCGTTGCCGCAGCAGGCCGACGAAGGCGCCGCCAAGCGCCGCATCGGCCTGGGCTTCCTGGGCCTGGGCAGCGCGCTGGTGATGCTGGGCCTGCGCTACGACTCGGACAATGGCCGCGCCATGGCGGCCAGCATCGCGGAAGCTTTGCGCGACGCGGCTTACACCGCCTCGGTGGCGCTGGCGCAGGAGAAGGGCGCGTTCCCGTTCTTCGACAGGGATCTCTACCTGGAAAGCGCCTTTGTGCGCCGCCTGCCGGGCGCATTGCGCGAAGCCATTGCCAAGCACGGTATCCGCAACTCGCACCTGCTGTCGGTCGCGCCGACCGGCACCATTACGCTGGCCTTCGCGGACAATGCATCGAACGGCATCGAGCCGGCGTTTTCGTGGGTGTACCAGCGCCGCAAACGGATGCCGGATGGGTCGTCGCGCTCCTACGAGGTGGCGGACCATGCGTGGCGGCTGTACCGCCACATGGGCTTCGATATGGAGCAACTGCCGCCGCAGTTCGTGACGGCGCTCGATATGGCGGCGCTGGACCATGTGAGCATGATGGAGGCGGTGCAGCCATTCATCGACACGGCGATTTCGAAGACGGTCAACGTGCCGGAGGATTATCCCTACGAGGACTTCAAGGAGCTGTACTCGGAAGCCTGGCTGGCGGGGCTGAAAGGGCTGGCGACCTTCCGGCCCAATTCGGTGACGGGCAGCGTGCTCAGCGTCGCGCCGGAGATGCCGGCCAGCACGGCACCGCGCGATGAAGACCCGCTGCGCAAGCGCTTCGATGGGCGGCCGCTGGGCGAACTGGAATCGGTGACCTCCAAGGTCGAATACTGGACCCAGGAGGGCAAGAAGTCGGCTTACCTGACCGTGAGCTTCATTGCGGTCGACGGCACGCTGGAGGGCGCGCCGGTGCGCATCGAGCGGCCGTTCGAGTTCTTCATGCCGGCCAACCAGCGCAGCGATGGGCAGCAATGGATTACCTCGTCCATGCGCCTGCTGTCGATGGCGGCGCGGGCGGGCAGTTCGATCGCCAAGGCGCTGGCGGATATGCGGGAGGTGGTGTGGGAGAAGGGTCCGGTGCGCTGCGGGCTGCTGACGCGGGAGGATGGGGTGCAGGTGCCGGTGTTCCATGATTCGGAGGTGGCGGCGATTGCGTTCACCTTGCAGCGCATGCTGATCCGGCGCGGCTTCCTGGATGCGTATGGGAACCAGGTGCCGGTGCCGCAACTGGCGGTGCAGTTCGCGGCGCGCGGGGAGATGGGGCATGCGGCGCCGGAGGCGATGACGGCGGCGGGCGCTGCGCCTTCGCAGTCGGCGGGGAAGTGTCCGGAGTGCGGGGCGAGGGCGCTGCATAAGGTTGATGGGTGTACGCGGTGTGTGGAGTGTCATTACATGGGGGGGTGTGGCTGAAAACCCTCTAAACCGGTAAACCGGTGTCAGACCCGCAGGGTCTGACACCGTCTGCGCTGCGGCCGCTGGCTGCGAGGCCGTCAGGGGTCTGACCCCGGTGTACCGGTTTTGCTTAAGGTGCATCAAGGAAGAAAATCCCGCCCCTGCCTACACTTCCTCCCACACTAACCCCTCGGAGGACAAACAAAATGCATCACTCTTTCCAACTTGCTTCCGCCCTGGACGCCGCCAACGTCACCCGCGTGCTTGACCTGCTGCGTACCGTGCCCGGCATCCGCGGTGTGCACGCCCCGGCCGGCGCGGCCCATATCGAAGTCGCCTTCGACGATTCCCTGACCAGCGTCCCGCATCTGGGCAAGCTGCTGGAAGAACACGGTTACCCGCCTGTGGCGCCGCAACGGCGCAGCCACACCTGCTGCGGCGGCTGCGGCGGCCATTGAGCAACACTTGACCTGGATCATGTGAGCTGCCCGGGTGGCGGCTGTATTCTGGCTAAAAACATACATTTGAAACACCACAAAAGGAGCTATCATGCACGCCACTAAGAAGTTATGGACGTGGCTCGCCATTATCTGCCTGCTATCGTTTACGGTACTGGGCTGGGTGGGCCGCGAAATTTACCTGAAAGCGCCTCCAATAGCGCAAGTCGTCGACGATACCGGCGCCGTCCTGTACACGCCCGACCAGGTGAAGCACGGCCAGAGCGCCTGGCTGTCGGCTGGCGGCCAGCAACTCGGTACCGTCTGGGGCCACGGCTCCTACCTGGCGCCCGACTGGTCGGCCGACTGGCTGCACCGCGAAGCGCTGGCGCTGCAAGACCTGTTCGCGCGCAAGCACTTCAACAAGGACTATGCCCAGCTCGAAGCGGGCGGCAAGGCCCACGTCGATGCGCTGGTCAAGAGCGAACTGCGCACCAACACTTACAATGCCCAGTCCAATGAGCTGAAGCTGTCAGCCATCCGCGCTGAAGCGGTACGCATCGTGGCCGCGCATTACGCGGGGCTGTTCGGCAACGCCGACCAGTACGCCCAGCTGCGCGAACAATACGCGATACAGCCGAACTCGCTGCCGGAAGCCACCGACCGCGCTGCCTTGGCCGGCTTCTTCTTCTGGTCGTCGTGGGCCGCCGCGGCCGACCGTCCCGGCGAAACCGGCTTGAGCTACACCAGCAACTGGCCGCACGAGCCGCTGGTCGACAATACGCCGACCGCCGGGGCCGGCATCTGGTCGATCGCTTCGGTGATCCTGATGATCGGCGCCATCGCCGGCATGCTGTTCTTCCACTCCATGCACAAGGAAGAAGAAGATCCCGTGCCGCCGAAGAATGACCCGCTGTTCAGCCTGAAAGCCACGCCTTCGATGAAGGCCACCAAGAAGTACTTCCTGGTGGTGATCGGCCTGATCCTGGCGCAAGTGGGCATGGGCGTGATCACCGCGCACTATGCGGTGGAAGGTTCGAGCTTCTTCGGCATCCCGCTGGCCGACATCCTGCCGTTCACCGTCAGCCGCACCATCCACACCCAGTTCGCCGTGCTGTGGATCGCCACCGCCTGGCTGGCCACCGGCCTGTACATCGCTCCCGCGATCTCGGGCGTGGAACCGAAGTTCCAGAAGCTGGGCACCGACGTGTTGTTCTACGCGCTGCTGTTCATCGTGGTCGGTTCGACCGCCACCGGCTGGCTGGGCGTGCTGCAGCACAAGGGCACCGACTTCGCCTTCTGGCTGGGCAACCAGGGCCTGGAGTTCACTTCCATGGGCCGCATCTGGCAAATCCTGCTGTTCGTCGGCCTGCTGTTCTGGGCTTTCCTGCTGGGCCGTGGCCTGTGGCCTGCGCTGAAAAAGCCTTCGGAAAGCCGCGGCATCATCGCCATGGTGTTCCTGGCTGCGCTGTGCATCGGCGGCTTCTACGCCACCTCCCTGACCTGGGGCCGTGGCACCCACTATTCGATGATCGAGTACTGGCGCTGGTGGCTGGTGCACCTGTGGGTGGAAGGCTTCTTTGAAGTGTTCGCAACCGCCGTCATCGCGCTGCTGTTCACCCGCCTGGGCCTGATCCGCGCCGCCTCGGCCAATAGCGCCATCATCCTGGAAACCATCGTGTTCCTGTTCGGCGGCATCCTGGGCACCTTGCACCACCTGTACTTCACCGGTACCCCGACTTCGGTGATCGCCATCGGCGCCATGTTCTCGGCGCTGGAAGTGGTGCCGCTGTCGCTGATCGGCCTGGAAGCATACCGCAACTACAAGCGCTCCAAGTCGGCGCCATGGGTTGGCGCCTACAAGTGGGCCATCCTGTGCTTCATCGCCGTGGGCTTCTGGAATACCGTGGGCGCCGGCCTGCTGGGCTTCTCGATCAA
>CAMLRG010000260.1 GCA_946482335.1 uncultured Duganella sp.
TCGGCGCCGGTGGAGGCGGCCGTGGCGGACGTGTTGGCGACCTTGCTGGTATCGGTGGCGGAGGCGCGCACCTGCGACAGCGGGATGCCCAGTTCATGCGCCACCACCTGGCACACCTTGGTGTTGATGCCCTGGCCCATCTCGGTGCCGCCATGGTTCACCAGCACCGAGCCATCGGTATAGATGTGCACCAGCGCGCCGGCCTGGTTGAAGTGGGTGACGTTGAATGCGATGCCGAACTTGACCGGTGTCAGCGCCAGGCCTTTCTTCAGGACCGGGCTGCCGTCATTGAAGGCGCGCACCGCGTCGCGGCGGGCGCGGTAGGCGGTATCGCTTTCCAGTTGCGCCACCAGTTCGTGGATCACGTTGTCGACCACCTTCTGGCCGTATTGCGTGACGTTGCGGCCTTCCTCGTCGTTGCGGCCATAGAAATTCAGCTTGCGCACGTCCAGCGCATCCTTGCCCAGGTTGCGCGCGATCTCGTCGATGATGTATTCGATGGCGATGGCGCCTTGCGGTCCGCCAAAGCCGCGGAAGGCGGTGTTGGACTGGGTATTGGTCTTGCCGGCCATGGCGCGGATATCGACGTCCGACAGGTAGTAAGTATTGTCGAAGTGGCAGATGGCGCGTGTCGCGACCGGCGCGGACAGGTCGGCCGAGAAGCCGGCGCGGGTCACCATCTGCACCTTGGCGGCGGTGATCAGGCCCTGCCCGTCGTAGCCGATCTCGTATTCGTAATGGAAGCAGTGGCGCTTGCCGGTCACCATCATGTCGTCGTCGCGGTCGGCGCGCAGCTTGACCGGGCGTTTCAGGCGCGCGGCGCTGACGGCGGCGCAGGCGGCCCACAGTGCGGACTGCGATTCCTTGCCGCCGAAACCTCCGCCCATGCGGCGGCACTCCACCACCACGGCATGCGACGGGTAGTGCAGGGCGTGCGCCACCACGTGCTGCATCTCGGTCGGGTGCTGGGTGGAGCAGTACACGTGCATGGCATTGCCTTCCTTCGGGATGGCGTAGGAAATCTGCCCCTCCAGGTAAAACTGTTCCTGGCCGCCCACGTGCAAGGTGCCTTTAAGGATGTTCGGTGAACGCTCGAAGGCCGCTTGCGCATTGCCGCGCGTCAGGCGCATGGGCGGGACGACGAAGGATTCCGCATCGCGCGCCGCTTGCGGAGTCAGGATGGCAGGCAGGTCCTGGTACTGGATGTCCGCCTTGCGTGCCGCGCGGCGGGCATGGTCGTGCGTATCGGCCACCACGATGAAGACGGGCTGGCCGACGTACTCCACCTTTTCTTCGGCGAGGATAGGGTCGTCATGGATGATCGGGCCGCAATCGTTGGTGCCGGGGATATCCCGGTAGGTGTACACCGCCACCACGCCCGGCATGGCCTTCACCGGCTCCAGGTTGATCGAGACGATGCGCGCGTGCGCTTTTGCGGAAAGGCCGAGCGCTGCGTGCAGCGTGCCTTGCGCCTCGGGGATGTCGTCGGTGTACACGGCTTCGCCCAGCACGTGCAGGATCGCCGATTCGTGCGGGTGGCTTTGGCCGACTTCGGCCCAGCCCTTGGCGGCACCGATGGTCATGAACGGTTCGGACTTGCTGTTCACGCAGCGGCTCCTTCCTTGAATGCGTAAGCGTTGACATAAGTGGCGGGCAGCGCGCCGTCGGGGCGGGTCTCCAGCCAGAAGCGGCGCAGCAGGTTTTGCGCGGTGCGCATCCGGTAGCTCGCCGTGGCGCGCATGTCGGTCAGCGGCGTGTAATCGGCAGCCAGGGCCGCCATTCCCGCCTGCAGGGTGGCTTCGTTCCATGGCTGGCCGTTGATGGCGGCTTCCGCCAGCGGAGCGCGGCGCGAGGTGGCGGCCATGCCGCCATAAGCGATGTGGGCGTTGCGCACGATGCCACCATCGAGTTCGAGCGAGAACGCGGCGCAGACAGCCGAAATGTCCTGGTCGTAGCGCTTCGCCAGCTTGTAGGTGCGGAATTGCTGGCCAGGGCGGAGCGCAGGTATGCGCACTGCTTCCACGAATTCGCCCGGCTGCCAGTCCTTCTTCATGTAATCGAGGTAGAAATCCTGCAGCAGCAGCACGCGCTGCCCCTTGTCCGAGCGCAGCACGATCTCGGCACCGAGCACGATCATCCAGGGCGCGGAATCGCCGATCGGCGAACCGTTGGCGACGCTGCCGCCCAGGGTGCCGGTGCTGCGGATCGGCTGCGACGCGAAGCGCTGCCACAATTCGTGCAGCGAGTCGTTCGGATACAGCCCGAGCACGGCCTGGTAGGCGTCGTCCAGCGACACGGCGGCGCCAATCTCCAGCTTGCCGTCCACGGTGGCAATGCGGTGCAATTCGGCCACCTGGCGCGTGTAGATCACGTCGCCCAGTTCGCGCATCTGCTTGGTGACCCACAGGCCGACGTCGGTGGAGCCGGCCAGGATGGTGGCGTTGGGCTTCGCGGCGCGCAGCGCCGTCATCTCGGCCAGGGTGCGCGGCGCGTGGAAAGTCTGGCCATCGTGGGTGTAGCTGAACATGGTTTCCCGTTGCAGGGCTTGCAGCACCGTCTTCAAGGCCGCGCGGTCGAAGCCAACGGCCGGCAGTTCGCCCATGCGGGCGGCTGCATCGATAATCGGGCGGTAGCCGGTGCAGCGGCACAGGTTACCGGACAGGGTTTCGTCGATGGTCTTGCGGCAAGGCGGCACGGATTGTCCCTCCTGCTTCAAATACAGGCTCCAGAGCGACATGGCGAAGCCTGGCGTGCAGAAGCCGCATTGCGAGCCATGGCATTCCACCAGGGCTTCCTGCACCGGGTGCAGGCCGCCGTCTGGCTGTTTCAGGTCTTCCACCGTGAAGACCGCCTTGCCGTCCAGGGTCGGCAGGAACTGGATGCACGCATTCACGTTGCGCATTTCCAGTTCGCCGTCCACCAGGGAGCCGACCACCACGGTGCAGGCGCCGCAGTCGCCTTCGGCGCAGCCCTCCTTGGTGCCGGTGCAGTGCAGGTCTTCCCGCAAATGCTGCAGCAGGGTGCGGGTGGGGGCGGCGCAATCGACTTCCTGCACGCGCCCCTGGTGGAAGAAACGAATCGGTTGGGACATCTTTGCTACTCCTTGCTTCAGCCGGGGATGTAAATCATTTTGAACAGGAACACGCCTGCGACACACCAGATCATGGCGCTGACTTCCTTGTATTTGCCTGTCAGCAGTTTCAGGCCGGCGTAGCTGATGAAGCCCAGTGCCAGGCCATTGGCGATCGAATAGGTGAACGGCATCACCAGTGCGGTGACGACGGCGGGCACGCTTTCCGTGGTCTCGGACCAGTTCACCTCCGCCAGTTCGCGCAGCATCAGGCAGGCGACGAAGAACAGGGCGGGGGCGGTGGCGTAAGCCGGTACCACGCCGGCCAGCGGGGCGATGAACAGGGCCGCCAGGAACAGGACGGCGATGGTGACCGCTGTGAGGCCGGTGCGGCCGCCCGCCTGCACGCCGGCAGCGCTTTCGATGAAGGCGGTGGTGCTGGAGGTGCCCATGACGGAACCGGCGATGATGGCGCCGGAATCGGCCAGCAGGGCCTTGTTCATGTTCTTCGGCAGTTTGCCGTCCTTCATCAGACCGGCGCGCTGGGCCACGCCCATCAGGGTGCCGGTGGCGTCGAACAGTTCGACCAGGAAGAACACCATCACCACCGTGAACAGGCCGTGCGAAATGGCGCCGACGATGTCCAGTTCCATCGCGGTTGGCGCGATCGATGGCGGCAGCGAGACGATGCCGTTGAACTGGTTGCCGCCGAAGAAGAAGCTGAGCACCGTCACGGCCATGATGCCGATCAGCAGGGCACCGGTCACGCGCAGGCGGTCCAGGGCGACGATGACGAGGAAGCCGATGATGGCCAGCACCGGCGCCGGCTTGTGCAGGTCACCCATGGTGACGAAGGTGGCGGGGCTGGAGACCACGATACCGGCGTTCTTCAGCGAAATCAGCGCGAGGAACAGGCCTACGCCGGCTGGGATGGCAATGCGCAGTGAAGGCGGGATGGCGTTCATGATCTTTTCGCGCACGCGCAGCAGGCTGACGATCATGAAGCAGCAGCCGGAAATGAACACGGCGCCCAGGGCGGCCTGCCAGGGGAAGCCCATGCCCTGCACCACGCCGTAAGCGAAGTAGGCGTTGAGGCCCATGCCGGGCGCGAGGCCGATCGGGAAGTTGGCATACAGGCCCATGATCAGCGTGCCGACCGCCGCGGCCACGCAGGTCGCCACAAAGACCGAATCCTTGGGCATGCCGGCATCGCCCAGGATGGAAGGGTTGACGAAGATGATATAGGCCATCGTCAGGAAGGTGGTCAGTCCGGCCAGAACTTCGGTGCGCACATTGGTGCCGTGCTCGCCGAGCTTGAAATAGTTGTCCAGGAATTGCATTTTGCTTTGTCTCCGTTTAGTTTTTTGCGCCCGAAATTCCGCCTCTGCGGGCGGACAAATATGGCGTCCTCGCGCTGCTTGTTACGTCAATATCGTCGAAGGCCTCCTTTTCGGCTTATATGCCTGGGCATATCGTCTATCTCGGTTCAGCTATAGTTGCGCAGGAAACTGAGCAGGATGCGCGCCGACAGGTCGGCATCGTCATCGGTCATGGTTTCCAGCGGGTTGTGGCTGATGCCGCCGTTGCCGCAGCGCGTGAACAGCATCGCCACGTCGGTGATGCGGGACATCAGCATGGCGTCGTGGCCGGCGCCGGACGCCAGGTGGAAGGCTGGGATGCCGTGGCGTTCCACGGCCGCGGCCAGCTGCTCCATCAGGCGCGGCGCGCAGGGCGCGCAATCGGCCGCCACCGTTTGCTCGATCCGGCAGGCGATGTGGCGCTTTTCGCACACTTTTTCGATCCGTGCCAGGATGTCGGCCACGGCGGCGTCGCGCGCGGCGTTGTCGGCGGCACGGATGTCGAGCGACAGGGTGCAGGCGCCCGGGATCACATTGGTGGAGCCGTTCGGTACGTTCAACTGGCCCACCGTGCCGACCAGGGCAGAGTCGGGAAACTGCGGCTGGTCCTGCGCGCAGCGCTGTTCCACGTACAGCACGATTTCGGCGGCAGCGGCGGCGGCGTCCTTGCGCATGGCCATCGGCGTGGTGCCGGCGTGGCTGGCGACGCCTGTCAGCTCGACCAGGAAGCGCTTGCTGCCCGCGATGGAGGTCACCACGCCCACCGGCAGGCCGCGCTCCAGCAGCACCGGGCCTTGTTCGATGTGCACTTCCACAAAGCCCAGCAGGTCAGCCGGGTTGCGGGCAATGGCGGCAATGGCGTTGACGTCGTGGTCCGCTTCGGTCAGCACGTCGCGCAGCAGCTTGCCGTCGCGGTCGCGCAAGTCCAGCAGCCTGGGATCGAACTGGCCGATCACGGCGCTGCTGCCCAGGAAGGTACTCTTGAAGCGCACGCCTTCCTCTTCGGCGAAAGCGATCACTTCGAGGTGGAAGGGCAGGGTTTCGCCCGTTTCGTGCAAATGCTTGACGACAGCGATGGCGGTCAGGATGCCCTGGCGGCCATCGTACTTGCCGCCGTTGCGTACGGTGTCGTAATGCGAGCCTGTCAGCAGGGTGCGCGCCTGCGGGTCGGTGGACAGGTAGCGCCCGACCACATTGCCCACCGCGTCGATGTGGGTATGCATGCCCGCTTCGCGCATCCACTTGGCCAATTGGGCGGCGGTGCGGCGGTGGGTGGGCGTCATATAAGTGCAGGTCAGGCCCTGTTCGTCCTCGCTCATGGCGCCGATCTGCTCCGCCCATTCCATGATGTCGCGTCCCATATGCGGCACATGGGAGAGCAGGGCGTTCAGGCGCATTTCCGCGATGCGGTGGATCTGGCGCAGCGCTTCGCGCTGTTCGTCTTCGACCTGGTTGCGCAGGCGCCGGCGGAAGGCGGCGATGATGGCTTGCCGCGTCAGGCCTTTGCCGTCGCCGCCCTTCACCGCCAGGATGAAGGGGAAGCCGAACCTGGCGTTATAAGCCGCGTTCAATTCCTGCAGGGCCGCGAATTCCTCGGCCGTGCACAGGTTCAAACCGGCCTTGGCCTGCTCGCCGGTGGATTCCGGCGTCAGTTCGCCCGCCACGGCGGCTTTGCCGGCCAGTTCGGGGTGGGCGCGGATCAGCCTCAGCTGCTCGTCCTGCGTGGCTTCGTCCACCACCTTGCGCAGGCCAAGCTTCAATTCGTCGATGGTGCGGAACGGACGCTGCGCGGCGGCGCGCTGCGGGATCCAGGGGGAATGCTCGTACAGGCCGTGCAGGATCTCGGTAAAGGTGTCGGCGTCGCAGGTATTCAGTCGCTTCAGGCTCGTCATCGTGCTTCGGGCCGCCGCAAGCGGCGGCCCGCTCCAAAAAAGGTGGTCCGGGGAATGGCGAATTGATCATAGAGGCATGGCCGCCGCGTTTCATAACGCTGGGCCAATAACCGCTATCGCGTGCGGTCCTATTTCACCAACAGGCGCGCCGCGGCGCTGACCTGGGCGCGCAACCATTTGTGTTCCGTTGCGTGGTGGGCGCGCTCATGCCACAGCTGGTAGAAGCTCAGTGGCGGGAAATCCAGGGGCACTTTGTAGGATTTGAGCCCCAGCAGGTTCTCGTAGAAATTGGCGAACTGTTTACCG
>CAMLRG010000261.1 GCA_946482335.1 uncultured Duganella sp.
TCGACCGTGATCACCGACACCTATGCCTCCGACTACGCCGTGCAATTGCTTGAGCAATCCGGCGTCAACGTGGTCACGGTGGCGCCCGAAGCGCTGCCGCAAGTGTCCGGCGCCGCATTCGCCCCCAATTTCGACTTCCAGCCCGCAGCGCTTTACCACACGGAGACATCGCATTGAAATCCAGGAGACTCGTTATCGCGGCCGTCGCCGCGGGCATGCTGGCGGCGCTCGCCGGCTGCAGTGAAAAGGCACCGGAAAAGGTCCGCATCGCCATGGTGGTCAAGAGCCTGGGCAACGGCTTCTTCGACGCCGCCCACACCGGCGCCAACGAAGCGGCCGCGCAGCTGAAGAACGTCGAGATCATCTACACCGGTCCCACCACGCCCAGCGCGGAGGGCCAGATCGAAATCATCAATTCTTTGATCAGCCAGAAGGTTAGCGCTATCGTCATTTCGGCCAACGACCCGAACGCGCTGGTGCCGATCACCAAAAAGGCCATGCAGCGCGGCATCAAGGTGATTTCCTTCGACAGCGGACTGGCCGAGGAAGGCCGCCAGATGCACCTGAACCCCTCCAACGCGCAGCTGATCGGCCGCAAGCAGATCCAGATGGCCTATGACGCCATTGGCGGCTCCGGCGAAATCGCCATCCTGTCCGCCTCGGCGCAGGCCACCAACCAGAATATCTGGATCAAGGTGATGAAGGATGAACTGGCCAAGCCGGAGTTCTCAAAACTGAAGCTGGTCGCCACCGTCTACGGCGACGACCAGTCGGACAAGAGCTACCGCGAAGCGATCGGCCTGTTGCGCAGCAACCCGAACCTGAAAGCCATCATCGCCCCGACCACGGTCGGCATCAATGCCGCCAGCAAGGCGGTGGTGGACGAGAAGCTGGTAGGCAAGGTGTTCGTGACCGGACTCGGGCTGCCGTCCGAAATGGCGGGCCACGTGAAGAGTGGCGCGGTACGCGAGTTCGCCATCTGGAACCCGATCGACCTCGGTTATGCGGCCACTTATGCGGCCTATGGCTTCGTCAAGGGCGACGCGGCTGCCAAGGCGGGCGGCAGCATCAACGCCGGCCGCATGGGAACCCTGGCGCTCGACGACCACGGCGAAGCCGCCATGGCGCCGCCCTTTACCTACAACAAGGAGAACGTGGACCAGTTCTCCAAGATCTTTTGAAGCGCCATGCAGGATAACCAGGCACCAGTGCTGGAGCTGTCCGGCATCAGCAAGCGTTTTGCAGGCATCGTGGCGCTGAACAAAGTCAGCCTCTCGGTCCGCCCCGGTGAAGTGATGGCGCTGGTTGGCGAAAATGGCGCCGGCAAATCCACGCTGGTCAAGACGCTCACCGGCATCTACACGCCGGACGAAGGCAGCATCCGCCTCGGCGGGCAGGAAGTGGTCTTCGCCAGCCCGCAGGACGCCATGTGCGCCGGCATCACGGCCGTGCACCAGGAAACGGTGATGTTCGACGAGCTGACGGTGGCCGAGAACATCTACGTCGGCCGCCACCCCAGCCGCGCCGGCCGCATCGACTGGAAGCTGATCGAGGCCGAAGCGGCGAAGCTGTTCGAGCGCCTGGAAGTGGCGTTGCCGGTGCGGGCCCGTGTCAAGGACTTGAGCGTGGCGCAGCGCCACTTCGTCGAGATTGCGCGCGCGCTGTCGCAGGAAGCGCGTGTGGTGATCATGGACGAACCGACCGCCTCGCTGTCGCAGCGCGAAATCCATGAGCTGTACCGCATCATCGGCCAGCTGCGCGCGGCCGGCACGGCGGTCATTTTCATTTCCCACAAATTCGACGAGATCTTCACGGTGGCCGACCGCTACACCGTGCTGCGCGACGGCCAGTTCATCGCCGACGGCGCGCTGGCCGACATCGACGAAGCCGGCCTGGTATCGCTGATGGTGGGCCGCGCCGTGCATGACGCCTACCCCAAGGCTGACGTGGCGCCGGGCGAAGTTCTGCTGGAGGTCGAACGCCTGTGCCACCCTACCGAATTCGACAACGTCAGCTTCCAGCTACGGCGCGGCGAAATCCTGGGCTTTTACGGCCTGGTTGGCGCCGGCCGCTCGGAAGTGATGCAAGCCCTGTTCGGCCTGACCGGCAACGTCAGCGGCAGCGTCAGACTGGAGGGCAGGCCGCTGCGCATCGGCAGTCCGAGCGATGCCATCGCCCATGGCATCGCCTATGTGCCGGAAGACCGCCAGCACCAGGGCGCCCACCTGTCGCTGCCCATCATGCAGAACATCACCCTGCCGATCCTGTCGCGCATCGGCTTCCTGCTGCGCAAGCGGCGCGCCGAAGAGTGCGCCATCGCGCGCCACTTCAGCGAACAGCTGGAACTCAAGGCCAGCCACCTGATGCAGGACGTGTCCGAACTCTCCGGCGGCAACCAGCAGAAAGTGGTACTGGGCAAATGGCTGGCCACGCAGCCCAAAGTGATCATCCTGGACGAGCCGACCAAGGGCATCGACATCGGCTCCAAGGCCGCCGTGCACCGCTTCGTCAGCCAGCTGGTGGAGAAAGGCTTGTCGGTCATCCTCGTTTCGTCCGAACTGCCGGAAGTACTGGGCCTGGCCGACCGCGTGGTCGTCATGCACCAGGGCCATGTGAAGCAAGTATTCGATCGCGCAGAAGCCACGCCTGAAAACGTCGTGGCGGCCGCTTCCGCGCTGGAGGTTGCATGAAATTCCTGAAACAGCGCGAAGCCCTGCTGGCGCTCTCGATCGTTGGCCTGGCGCTGCTGGTGGGCTGGCGCGCTCCCGTGTTCCTGACCGCCCCCAGCCTGGGCAACCTGCTGACCGACAGCACCCTGCTGGTCATGCTGGCCCTGGCGCAGATGCTGGTGATCGTCACGCGCGGTGTCGACCTGTCGGTGGCGTCCATCCTGGCCCTGTGCGGCATGGCGGCGGCCCTGCTGGCTTCGCGCAATCCCGGCTTGCCGCTGGCCCTGGTGATGCTGGCAGCCACCGCGCTCGGACTGCTGCTTGGCCTGCTCAATGGCTGGCTGGTCGGCTACCTGGCCTTGCCGCCCATCGTCGTCACGCTCGGCACCATGAGCGTGTACCGTGGGCTGGTGTTTGTCCTGTCCGGCGGCGCCTGGGTCAACTCGCACCAGATGCCCGACGCCTTTGTCGCCTTCCCTCTCGAACGCATGTTCGGCCTGACCCACCTGGTCTGGATCGCCGCCGCCACCGTGCTGACCGCATGGTACGTGGCGCGCCACAGCCGTTTTGGCCGCGACCTGTACGCCATCGGCAACGAGCCCGCGTCGGCACGCTACGTCGGCATCCCGATCGCGCGCCGCCTGTTGTGGACTTACGGCCTGTCCGGTGCGGTCGCCGGCTTGTGCGGCTACCTGTGGGTGGCGCGCTACGCCGTCGCCTATACCGAAATCGCCTATGGCTTCGAATTCACCGTGATCGCCGCCTGCGTAATCGGCGGCATCAGCATTGCCGGCGGCTGCGGCTCGGTGACCGGCGCCGTACTCGGTGCCCTGTTCCTCGCGGTGATCGGCAATGCCCTGCCGGTGGTCAAGGTTTCGCCATTCTGGCAAAGCGCGCTGACCGGCATCGTCATCCTCGCCGCAGTCCTGATCAATGCACGCGGCAGCCGCAGCAAGGGACGCCAGATCCTGCCGCTGCACCTGAACCATCCAGCCAGGAGTGCCGCATGAGCTCCGCCCCAACCATGACCGCACCAAGCCCTTCGCGCTACACCATCCTCGACCGTCCCGGATTCCGCCTCGGCGCCCTGATGGGCCGCTGGGAATCGCTGCTGGCACTGCTGCTGCTGGCGGTGTTCGCCGTCAACGGCGCCCTGCTGCCGCATTTCCTCGACCTCGACAACCTGGCCGACGGCACCTTCAACTTCAGCGAGAAGGCCCTGATCGCACTGCCGATGGCATTGCTCATCATTTGCCGCGAGATCGACATTTCCGTGGCCGGCATCCTGGCGCTGGCCTCGGTGGCCATGGGGATGGCCAACGGCGCCGGCTGGCCGCCGGAATCGCTGCTGTTGGTCGGCCTGGCCACCGGCGCGGCCTGCGGTGCGCTGAACGGCGTGCTGGTGACGCGCTTCGCCCTGCCCTCCATCGTGGTCACCATCGGCACCGTGTCGGTGTTCCGCGGCCTGGCCAGCGTGGTGCTGGGCGACCAGGCATTCACCGGCTACCCGCAACTGATGGCCGACTGGGGCCAGGGCTATTTCTTCGGCGTGCTGCCGCGCGAATTCGCGCTGCTGCTGGTATTTGCCGCGCTGTTTGCCTTCGTGCTGCACGCCACCAGCTGGGGGCGCCGCATCTACGCCATCGGCAATAACCCGGTGGCGGCGCGCTTCTCCGGCATCGCGGTCGACCGCTACCGCTTCATGCTGTTCGTGCTGGCGGGCGCCATGGCCGGCCTGGCGGCCTTCCTGCTGACCGGCCGCATCGGCAGCACGCGGCCGAATATCGCCATGGGCTGGGAGCTGGAAGCGATCACCATGGTGATCCTCGGCGGCGTCAGCATTTCGGGCGGTGTCGGCACCATCGGCGGCGTGATGCTGGCCGTGCTGACGCTGGGCGCCGTCACGTTCGGCCTGTCGCTGGCCAATGTGCCAGGCATTTACATGACGATCGCGGTCGGCGTACTGCTGCTGGTGACCATCGCCGTGCCGCGCCTGTTGCGCCGCCGCCAGGTGGCCAAATGAGCCGCGCCACCGTCGTCCTCGACATCGGCAAGACCAACGCCAAGCTGACGCTGATTGACGCCGACGGCGGCCAGCTCGCCGAACAGCGCCGGCCAAACAGCATCCTGCGGGACGGCCCCTACCCGCACCACGATACGGAGGGCATCTGGCAATGGATGCTGGATGTGCTGCGCCAGTTCGCGGCGCGCGCCGATATCGGCGCCATCGTTCCCGTGACCCACGGCGCCACGGCCGCACTGGTCGGCGACGGGGGCCTGGTGCTGCCGGTACTTGATTACGAATACCCACTGCCGGCCGCGCACGTCGAGCGCTACGACATGCTGCGCCCGGCCTACGGCAGCAGCTATTCGCCGCGCCTGCCGGCGGGGCTGAACCTGGGCAGCCAGCTGGTCTGGCAGGCGCAAGCCTTCCCGGCCGAGTTTGCCCGCGTGCGCCATATCCTGATGTACCCGCAATACTGGGCTTGGCGCCTGTGCGGCGTGGCGGCGGGCGAAGTCACTTCGCTGGGTTGTCATACCGACTTGTGGCATCCCGCGCGGCAAGCGTATTCCACGCTGGTCGAACGCATGGATTGGAACGCCCTGTTCCCCCCGTTGCAGCCTGCGTGGCAGGCACTGGGCATGCTCAAGCCGGGCATCGCGGCGCAGGCCGGGCTCCCGGCCGATTGCCAGGTGCTGTGCGGCATCCACGACAGCAATGCCTCGCTGCTGCGCCACCTCGGCGCCGATCCGGCGCAGGCGCCGGCCGTGCTGTCCACCGGCACCTGGGTGATCGCCGCCGCGCCGGGCATGGCGCTCGACGCGCTGCGCGAGGAAGCCGACATGCTGGCCAATTGCAGCGCCTTCGCGCAGCCGGTGCCGTGCATGCGCTTCATGGGCGGGCGCGAGTTTGGTGCCATCGTTGGCGACGGCGCGGCCGCGCCGGCGGTCTTCGGCCAAGCGGAGCTGGAAACGCTGGTTCGGCAAGGCAGCTTCGCCCTGCCCGCCTTCGCTGCTGCCGGGCCGTTCGCGCAACGTGCCGGCAGCTTCGCCGGCCCGGCCGCCGCCAACGCTGCCCAGCGCGCGGCACTCGGCACCCTGTACATCGCGCTGATGTGCGACTACTGCCTGGATGCGTTGGGCGTGGCGGGGGATGTGGTGGTCGAAGGCGCGTTCACCGGCAACCCGCACTTCGCGCCGCTGTTGGCTGCGTTCCGCTCGTCGGCGGTCACGGCGCGCGTATTGGCCACCGACGACACCAGCGGCACCACGTGCGGCGGCTGGCTGCTGCATCGCCGCGACGGCAAGCCGCAATTGCAGGGCCGCACTGCGGAGCCCCTGACGCTGGAGGGCTTGCCCGCCTACCGCCAGCGCTGGCGCCAGCTCATTGCGGAATGAGGCCGGCGCCGCAAGGCGTCATTGCGCGCCAGCGGAAACGCTGTCCGGCACCGGCTCGCCGAAATCCGGCGTGCCGTCGGTCCGCCAACGTATCGGTTGCGCGCGCGTATGGCGGTTCGGGTCGCGCAGCGGATCACCCTTGATGTCGCGGTAATTGCGCGCGTGGTAGACCAGGATATCGGTCTTGCCGTCCGGAGTGGTGGTGAAGGAATTGTGCCCCGGACCGTACTGGCCGTTGGCCTCGCTGCTGCGCAGCACCGGCTCCGGCGACTTGGTCCAGGAACGGGCATCGAGCAGGTCGGCATCCTCGCGTGCCGTCAACATGCCGAGCGCATAGTTCGCATCGGTCGCACTGGCCGAGAAGGTCAGGAACACGCGGCCATTGCGCACCAGTACCGCCGGCGCCTCGTTCACATTATGGCCCTTCTTCTCCCAGGCATAGTCGGGCGTGGAAAGCATCGTCACCTTGCCGGTGATCGACAGCGGCGTATCCATTTTCGCGATATAGATATTGGTCGCCTTCCTCAGCGGATCGGGATCGTTCTGCGTCCAC
>CAMLRG010000262.1 GCA_946482335.1 uncultured Duganella sp.
GCTGATCGGCCTGTTCGCCGGCCCGGCGGTGATCCGCAAGCTGACCGTCATGAAGTACGGCCAGGCGGTGCGCACCGACGGCCCGCAAACCCACCTGAAAAAGCATGGCACCCCGACCATGGGCGGCGTGCTGCTGCTGATCGCCGTCGGCATCGCCACCGTGCTGTGGTGCGACTGGTCTAACCGCCTGATCTGGCCGGTGATGGTGGTGACCATGGGCTTCGGCGCCGTCGGTTGGGTGGACGATTACCGCAAGGTGGTGCGCCAGGACCCGGAAGGCATGCGCTCGGCCGAGAAATACTTCTGGCAGTCGCTGGTCGGCATCGCGGCCGCGCTGTACCTGGCGTTCTCGGTGTCGGCCCCGACGCCGGCGCAGGTGTTCGAACTGTTCTTCCAATGGGTGCAGTCGGGCTTTTCGATGGACTTGCCGCCCAAGGCCGACCTCATCGTGCCGTTCGTGAAGTCCATCAGCTACCCGCTCGGCGTATGGGGCTTCATCGCGCTGACGTACTGCGTGATCGTCGGCACTTCCAACGCCGTGAATTTCACCGATGGCCTGGATGGCCTGGCCATCATGCCGACCGTCATGGTCGGCTCCGCGCTCGGCCTGTTCGCCTACCTGACCGGTTCGGCGACCTACTCGAAATACCTGTTCATCCCGCACATCCCGGGCGCGGGCGAATTGATCATCTTCTGCGGCGCGATGGCCGGGGCCGGCCTGGCCTTCCTGTGGTACAACGCGCACCCCGCGCAAGTGTTCATGGGCGACGTCGGCGCACTGGCGCTGGGCGGTGCGCTCGGCACGATCGCCGTGATCGTGCGCCAGGAAATCGTCCTGTTCATCATGGGCGGCATCTTCGTCGCCGAGACGCTGTCGGTGATCATCCAGGTGGGCTGGTTCAAGTACACCAAGAAGCGCTACGGCACCGGCCGCCGGGTGTTCCTGATGGCGCCTTTGCACCACCACTTTGAACAGAAGGGTTGGAAAGAAACCCAGGTCGTCGTGCGCTTCTGGATTATCACGATGATGCTGGTCCTGGTTGGCCTGTCCACTTTGAAGCTGCGCTGATGATCTATAACGGCAAGATTGCACTGGTACTGGGGCTCGGCGAATCGGGCCTGGCGATGGCGCATTGGCTGGCGCGTTGCGGCGCACTGCTGCGCGTCGCCGACACACGCCCGGTGCCGGACCGCCTGCCGCTGCTGCGCGAGCAGTTGCCCGGCACGCAGTTCATCGCGGGCCCGTTCAACGCGGCGCTGCTGGACGGCGTCGACTTCGTCTGCGCCAGCCCGGGTCTGGGCCCGAACAAGGAATTGGCCGGGATCATCCCGGCCGCGGCGGAAAAGGGCATCCCGGTGTGGGGCGAGATCGAACTGTTCGCCCAGGCGCTGAAGTGGTTGAAGGAAGAGCGCGCCTACGCGCCGAAAGTCATCGCCATCACCGGCACCAACGGCAAGACCACCGTCACCAGCCTGACCGGCCAGCTGTGCGAACGCGCCGGCCTGTCGGTGCGCGTGGCCGGCAACATCAGCCCCGCCGCGCTGGACGTGCTGCGCGAAGTGATGGACCGGCCGGACGCCGATGCGGCACTGCCGCAAGCCTGGGTGCTCGAACTGTCCAGCTTCCAGCTGCACACGACTTACAGCTTGAACGCCGACGCGGCCACCGTGCTGAACGTGACCCAGGACCACCTGGACTGGCACGGCAGCATGCAAGCGTACGCCGACGACAAGAAGCGCATCTTCGGCGCCGACACGGTGCGCGTGCTGAACCGCGACGACAACTGGACCATTGCCATGGCCGACCCGACCGGCCACAACGTCACTTTCGGCACCGATGCGCCGGAGCTGGCGCACAGCTTCGGCCTGGTCAACGAACGCGGCGTGTACTGGCTGGCCACCGCCGAGCCGACCGACGATGCCGAGCCGCCCAAGCGCCGCAAGAAAAACGACCCGCCGCCACCGCCGGTGGAGTGCTATACCAAGAAACTGATGCCGGCCGACGCGCTGCAGATCCGCGGCACGCACAATGCCTCCAATGCCCTGGCCGCGCTGGCCCTGTGCCGCGCCATCGGCCTGCCGTTCGCGCCGCTGCTGCACGGCCTGCGCGAATACAAGGGCCAGCCGCACCGCGTGGAACTGGTGGCCTCGGTCAATGGCGTCGACTATTACGACGATTCGAAGGGCACCAATGTCGGTGCGACGGTCGCCGCCCTGGTGGGCCTGGGTCAGGCTTTTGGGGATAGCGGGCAAAAGCTGGTGCTGGTCGCCGGCGGCGACGGCAAGGGCCAGGAGTTCGACCCGTTGGCCGATCCGGTGCGCCGCTTCGTGCGCGCCGTAGTGCTGATCGGCCGCGATGCGCCGGCCATCCGTACCGCGCTGGAACCGACCGGCGTCCAGATGGAAGATTTCGCCACGCTGGAAGAGGCGACCAAACGCGCCGCCGCCTTGGCCCATGGCGGCGACGCGGTACTGCTGTCGCCGGCATGCGCCAGCCTGGACATGTTCAAGAATTACGCGCACCGCGCGCAGGTGTTCATCGACACCGTGCGTGACATCGCGCTCGACGCGGGGCAGGAGGTCTGATGGCGGTCCAGCTTCCATTCCGCTTCGGCGGCGCCGAGTCCCCAGTGCCGCTGGACGGCCGCGCGCGCCATTCGAAGATGATGGAATACGACCAGCCGCTGGTATGGTCGGTCTTGCTGCTCATGCTGTTCGGCATGGTGATGGTGTATTCGGCCTCGATCGCGCTGCCCGATTCGCCCAAGTTCGCCGCTTACAAGAACCATTATTTCGTGCAGCGCCAGGCCATCTTCATCGCCATCGCGATGGTGGCGGCGGCGGTTGCCTTCCGCGTGCGGGTGCAGGATTGGCAGAAGGCCGCCCCCTACCTGTTCATCGGCACCCTGGTGGCGCTGGTGCTGGTACTGATTCCCGGCCTGGGCGTGAACGTGAATGGCGGCCGCCGCTGGCTGAACCTCAAGCTGTTCCAGTTCCAGCCATCCGAGCTGATGAAACTGTTCATCGTGCTGTACGCCGCCGACTATACGGTGCGCAAGCAGGAATTCATGCACCGGCTGTCCAAGGGCTTCGCGCCGATGGCGCTGGCGGTGGCCTTCGTCGGCATGCTGCTCCTGCTGGAGCCGGACCTGGGCGCCTTCGGGGTGATCGTCTGCATCGCCATGGGCATCCTGTTCCTGGGCGGCGTCAATGCCGTCTGGTTCGGCGGTATTGCCGGCATGCTGGTGACGATCTTCGTGACCATCATTGCGCTGTCCAAGTTCCGCCGCGACCGCTTCTTCGCCTACCTCAACCCGTGGGAGGAAGAGAATGCGCTGAACAAGGCTTACCAGCTGACCCACTCGCTGATCGCCTTCGGGCGCGGCGAGCTGACCGGCGTCGGCCTGGGCGCCAGCGTGGAAAAGCTGCACTACCTGCCGGAGGCCCATACCGACTTCCTGCTGGCCGTGATCGGCGAGGAACTGGGCATGGTGGGCGTGCTGGTCACCATCGGCATGTTCTACTGGATCGTCAAGCGCGCTTTCGACATCGGCCGCCAGGCCATTGCCATCGACCAGACCTTCGCCGGCCTGACCGCAAAAGGCATCGGCATCTGGATCGGCGTGCAGACCTTCATCAATATGGGGGTGAACCTGGGCCTGCTGCCGACCAAGGGCCTGACCTTGCCGCTCATGAGTTATGGCGGCACCGGCATCATCATCAATTGCGTCGGCCTGGCGATCCTGCTGCGCATCGACTACGAGAACCGGGTCCTGATGCGGGGAGGGCGCATATGAGCAAGCGCCTGATGATCATGGCGGCCGGCACCGGCGGCCACATCTTCCCCGGCCTGGCGATCGCGCAGGTGATGCGTGCACGCGGCTGGGAAGTGTCCTGGCTGGGCACCTCGCATGGCATGGAAACGGACCTGGTGCCAAAACACGGCCTGGACATGGACGTGATCCACTTCAGCGGCATGCGCGGCAAGGGCCTGGCGCACACCATTGGCGGCGCCTTCAGGATGCTGGGCGCCTTTGCGGCCTGCTTCGGCTTCATCGGCAGGCGCAAGCCGGACGTGGTGCTGGGCATGGGCGGCTACGTCTGCGTGCCGGGCGGCCTGATGGCGAAACTGCGCGGCGTGCCGCTGGTGCTGGTCAACGCCGATGCGGCCTTGCTGCTGTCGAACAAGACCCTGGCGCCGATGGCCCAACGCGTCTGCTTCGGCTTCCCGGCCGATTTCGGCGCCGCCGCCGCCAAGGCGGTGGTCACCGGCAACCCGGTGCGCAAGGAAATCCTGGCTTTGCCGGCGCCGGAGCAGCGATTTGCCGGCCGCCAAGGCGCGCTGCGCATCCTGGTGGTGGGCGGCAGCCTGGGCGCCAAGGCCCTGAACGACGCCTTGCCGGCGGCGCTGGCCATGATCGCGCCGGAACAGCGCCCGCTGGTGACCCACCAGTCGGGCAAGAAGAATATCGAAGCCCTGCGCGCGGCTTACGCGCAGGCGCACGTGGAAGCGGACGTGGTCGATTTCATCGACGACATGGCGGGCGCCTACGCCCTGGCGGACATCGTGATCTGCCGCGCCGGCGCCATCACCGTGTCGGAGCTGACGGCGGCAGGCGTGGCCAGCGTCCTCGTGCCCCTGGTGGCGTCGACCACCAGCCACCAGCGCGACAACGCGCAATGGATGGCCAGGCAGGGCGCCTCCATCCACATGCCGCAGACGGAACTGAATCCGGAAAGCCTGGCGGCGCTGTTGCAGACGCTGAACCGCAGCACGTGCCAGAAGATGGCGTCCGCCGCGCAGGCAGTGGGCAAGCGCGACGCCAATGACGCCATCGCCAAAGAATTGGAAGCACTCGCATGAAACATAAAGTAAAGAACATTCACTTCGTCGGCATCGGCGGCAGCGGCATGAGCGGCATCGCAGAGGTGCTGGTCACGCTGGGCTACAACGTGTCCGGCTCGGACCTGGGCTCGAACGCCGTGACCCAGCGCCTGGTCGACATGGGCGCCACCGTGCACCAGGGCCACGACGCCGCCTACATCGGCAATGCCGACGCGGTCGTGACCTCGACCGCCGTCAAGGACGACAATCCGGAAGTGGTCGCCGCGCGCGCCCGCAAGATCCCGATCGTGCCGCGCGCCGTGATGCTCGGCGAGCTGATGCGCCTGAAGCGCGGCATTGCCATCGCCGGCACCCACGGCAAGACCACCACCACCAGCCTGGTGGCCTCCGTGCTGGCGCAGGGCGGCCTGGACCCGACCTTCGTGATCGGCGGCCGCCTGACCGCGGCCGGCGCCAACGCCAAGCTGGGCTCCGGCGAATACCTGGTGGCCGAGGCCGACGAATCGGACGCCTCCTTCCTGAACCTGGCGCCGATGATCGAAGTCATCACGAACATCGATGCCGACCACATGGAGACGTACGAGCACGATTTCGAAAAGCTCAAGCAAGCCTTCGTGCACTTCACGCACCGCCTGCCATTCTATGGCCGCGCCATGCTGTGCATCGACGACCCGCACGTGCGCGCCATCATCCCGCAGGTGACCAAGCCGGTCACCACCTACGGCTTCGCGGCAGACGCCGAGGTGCGCGCCATCAACGCGCGCGCGGTCGGCACGCAGATGCACTTCACCGTGCTGCAGGAAGGCTACCCGGACCTGGACATCGTCCTGAACCAGCCCGGCATGCACAATGTGCAGAACGCCTGCTCGGCGGTGGCCATCGCGCGCGAAATCGGCGTGCCGGACGAGGCGACGCAGGCCGGCCTGGCAGGCTTCGCCGGCGTGGGCCGCCGCTTCACCAAATATGGCGACGTCGCGATCCCCTCCGGCGGCACCTTCACGCTGGTGGACGACTTCGGCCACCACCCGATCGAAATGGAAGTGACGACGGCCGCCGCGCGCGCCGCCTATCCGGGCCGCCGCCTGCTGCTGGCATTCCAGCCGCACCGCTACAGCCGCACGCGCGACCTGTTCGAAGATTTCGCGAAAGTCCTCAGCACGGTCGACGTGCTGGTGCTGTCGGACGTTTATGCGGCGGGCGAGGCGCCGATTGTGGCCGCCGACGGCCGCGCACTGGCGCACGCGATCCGCGCGCGCGGCAAGACCGAACCGGTGTTCGTCGAAAACATCGCCGACATGCCGGAAACGATCATGAACGTGGTGCGCGACGGCGACGTCGTGCTCACGATGGGCGCAGGCTCGATCAGCGGCGTCCCGGCAAAACTCACGAACTGGAAGGCTTGACGCGATGACGAAACTGACTGCACAAGAAGCGCAAGCGTTCGGCAAGGTGGGCGTATTGATGGGCGGCCTGTCGGCCGAACGCGACGTCTCCCTGATGTCCGGCACCGGCGTGCTGGCGGCCCTGCAAAGCCAGGGCATCGACGCCCACGCCTTCGACCCGGGCCAGCGTTCGCTGGCCGAACTGGCGGCGGAGCAATTCGACCGCGTGTTCATTGCGCTGCACGGCCGCTACGGCGAAGACGGCAGCCTGCAAGGCGCGCTGGAACTGCTCGGCATCCCTTACACCGGCTCCGGCGTGATGGCCAGCTCGGTGGGCATGGACAAGATCACCACCAAGATCCTGTGGC
>CAMLRG010000263.1 GCA_946482335.1 uncultured Duganella sp.
CGGTGACCAGGATCAGGCCGTCGGGACGCGCGATCATCAGCTTCAGCACGTCCAGTTCGTGCTCGGCCAGGCCAAGGTTTTCCAGCGGAACGATGCCCTTCTGGCGGTCCAGCACGCGCAGCACGATGTTTTCGCCGTGCGTGGTGGACTGGGTGCTGGCGCGGAAGTCGATCTGGCGGCCGGAAAACTGGATCGAGATGCGGCCATCCTGCGGGGCGCGCGTTTCGGCGATGTTCATCTGGCTGATCACTTTGAGCCGCACCGCCATGGCGGGCCAGTAAGAGCGGTGCAGGCTGCGGATCTGGCGCAGGATGCCGTCGATGCGGTAGCGGATGCGCAGGAAGCTGTGCTCGGGCTCGAAGTGGATGTCCGACGCGCCATTCTGCACCGCATCGGCCAGCAGGGCGTCGATCAGGCGCACCATAGGCTGGCTGTATTCGTCGGAGGCGGCATCGAGCGCCACTTCGCCCGTTTCGATTTCGTGCAGGATGCCATCGATCGACAGTTCGAAGCCGTAATAATGGTCGATGGCGTGCGCGATGTCGGAATCGTTGACCAGCAGCGGCACCAGGGTGATGCCCTTGACCAGCATGGCGCTGATCTGGTCCAGCGCCACGATATTGGTGGTGTCGGACATGGCCAGCACCAGTTCGTCGGTGGCGCGCTCGTAGACGATCGGGAAGACGCGGTAGCGCTTGGCCACTTCCTTGGGGATGAGCTTGAGCGCCAGCGCGTCCACCACCAGGCTTTTCAGGTCGGCGGAGCGGGTGTTGAGATTCTCGCTGAGCGCCTCGCGCATGGTCGCTTCGGTGACGAAGCCGAGCGAGATCAGCAACTTGCCGAGGGGGTCGTTGCTGCGTTTTTGCTCGGTCAGTGCGATCCGGAGCTGGTCTTGGCTGATGACGCCTTTCTGGATCAGCAGTTTGCCGAGCGGGATTTTCTGCGTGTCGGCCATTGTGCTTTATTGTGGCGGCGTTTCGAGTGCTTGCAATCGCTTGCGGACGGCGTCGGGATTGAAGGCGGGCGGACTGGTTTGCGCCAGCTCCAGCGCGCGGCGGTAATAGGTTTGCGCCAGGCGTGCCTGGTTCAGGCGGTCGAGGCCCACGGCCAGGTTGAAGGCATAGTCGGCGTTGTCGGGCATGGCGGAAAAGGCGCGGAAATAGCTTTGCTGGGCCTCCGCCCAGCGGCCCTGGCGCGCGTACAGGTTGCCAAGGGCGAATTGCACCGGGCCGGAGTCGGGATGCTGCCTTGCCAGCCCGCGCAGCTTGACCTCGTTCGTTTGCAGGTCGCCAGGGTGCAGTTCGGCCAGGCCGGCCAGCGCTTCGGGATCGTTCGGGTTCACTTCCAGCAGGCGCAGGTAATTGCCCGATGCCTGGTGCCCATCGTGCTCGCGCAGCGCAACGGCGGCCGAGCCGAGCAGGGCATCGCGGTTGTTGGGGTCCTGCAGCAAGGCCTGGTCGTAATGCTGGCGCGCGCCAGCCAGGTCACCCGCCTTGAGCGCGTTGTAGCCGTTTTGCACGGCGGGCGCCACCTGCGCCGCCGCCGTCCCGCGCACGAAGCGCACGTCGCCATTTTCGCCCACCGCAGTCTGCAGCCTGTCTTCGTGGCCGGCGCCATTGGCGCGGTTCGCTGCCGTTGCGCTGCGTGTTGCCTGGCTGCTGCGTCCGTTTGCCGATTGTTGCCTCGACGCGTGACGGCCGGCAGCCTGTGGCGGCCGCTCCGGCCGCATCGCATCGGCGGTACCGCCCTGCCTGGCGGGGCGCTCCGGTTCGGCCGGGACATTGCCGGCCGCCGCTGGCTGGGGTGCCGGGGGCGCGCCGGCGGACGATGGCGGTGGCACGCCTTCCGTCCGTGCCAGTTGGGCGGCGCGCTCGGCGGCGTCGCGCATGGCTTCCGCACGGATGGCCGGATCGGGAATGGCGGCCAACTGTTCGGGCGTCGGGATCGTGACGTTTGCCTGTGGCTTGCTGGCGGGCGCCGGCGCCGCGCCTGCCTGGGGGGCGGTGTGCGCGGCGGCGGCTTCGCCTATGCCGGCGCCGACCAGCATGCCGCCGCCTGCCATGGCGCCGCCGGCAGGCGTGCCTGCCGGCGCGGCAGCATCGCCGCCCGCTGCGGGCGTTGCGCCCGGCACGCCCGGCGACAACGCGGGATCGCCGGCGGGCGCGGTGACGTAAGGGGCCACCGGTATCGCGGCGCCCTGGCTTGCGCCGGCCGGCGCGCCCTGGGCCGATCCCGGTGCCGGCATCGGCACCATGGGCAAACGCGCCCCAGGGCCAGGTCCGGATAGCGCGCGCCAATAAATGAACGCAAAGACAGCCAGCAATGCCGCCAGCGCGCCCGCCAGTACCATCAGGCGCCGCTGGGATGAAGCAATGGCACGCGGCAAGCCGGCCGGCCTTGCACCCTCAGCGCGCACGCCACGGGCGTCCTGGCGCCGGAAATCGCGCTCACCGCCGCGGGCACTGGCCCGGCCGACATCCCAGGCATCGCCAGCCGCGTGCGAACCTCCACTCGAGGCGGTGGGATCGCGCGGCGTGTGCGGTCCTGCCGCGCGTGCCGCATCCGGCTCGGCTGGAGGGGCCGCGGCTGGCGCGCGCGTGGCGGCGCCCGGACTGGGGCCCGCGCCAGGGGCCGGGCTGGCCGGCGTATGGCGCACCGCTTCATGGCGCGCCTGTGGCGGTACCGGATCATGGATGGCTTCCTGGGCCGCAATGACCGGTGGCTCGTTGTCGAGCGGCTCGAGGCGCCACGCGTCCGGCATCACGGAGAATGCCGGTCCGCCCTCCATTGGCGGCGGCAAAGGCACGGCGTCCTGGCCGAATTGCGGCTCTTCGTGCTCGTGCGCCGGATCATGTCCATTCTGCGAACGGGCGCGTTCGGCCTTGCGCAAGGCTTGCATGAGCAAGCTCATAGATCCCCCGCCGGCCGCGCGGGCACAAGGTAGCGGTAGTCGCGGAAATCGCCGGTCAGGCTGGCATCCTTCACCACAATGGGCCGCAGGAAGATCACCAGTTCCGTCTTCCTGGCCGACTCGTTACGGTACGAGAAAACGTCGCCAAGCACGGGCACTGAACTGAGAAGCGGGATGCCGTCCTTCTTGTTGTCGACGGAATCCTGCATCAGCCCGCCCATTACCGCCACCTGGCCGCTCTGCACCTTGAGGATGGATTCCAGCTCGCGCGCCTGGATCACGGGCACGCGGCTGTCCACATTCAGCTTGCGCAATTCCGGATTCGGGTCGACCACGTAGTCGACAATGCGGGTGATGGTTGGCCGCACATTGAGCGTCACTTCATCCTCGGCCGAGATTTGCGGCGTCACGCTCATGACGAAGCCGACCGGCACCGTCTCGACCTTGGATTCATAGGTGGCCGGCGTGGCGATGGTGCCGGTGGAAGTCAGCACGGCCGGCGTCACCTTGAGGGTGAAGAAGATGCTGTTGTCCACCACCTTCAGCAAGGCGGTCTGGTTGTTCAGGACGCTGATTTTCGGGCTGCTCAAGACCTTCACTTTGCCGAACGATTCCAGCAACTGGATGGTGGCGCTGATATTGCCGAACCGTGTGACCGGATTGGAATAGTCGAAAATGAAGAAGCCAGGCGTGCTGAGCGGATTGACGCCGGAAGGCAAGGGCGCCGTCCCCACCTGGCCCTGGCCCAGTCTGCTGTTGCCGTTGATGCGCGACCAGTTGATCCCTTGCTGGTATTGGTCGCTCAGCGTCACCTCGATGATGGTGGCTTCGATCAGCACCTGGCGCTTGACGGTGGACATGATGATGTCCAGGAATTCCTGCACCTTTTCATGCTGCCTGCTGGTGGCGCGCACCGAAAGCAGCCCGCCCTCGGGGTTGGCGATCACGGAGGGCGAACCGCGCGCCTGGCCAGGAGCCGCCGCGCCGAATGCGGTATTCGCCGCCGGGCCGCCAACGGGTGCGCGGACCTGCGCTGCCGCAGCCTGCGCGCCCGGATAGCCCGCATCGGGCGCGCCCGGGCTGGCCGCCTGGACTTGCTGCAGCATGGCACTGGCCTGCTCGCGCATTTGCGCCAGAGGGTCGGTCAAGGGATCGTTCAGCGTGGTGGGCCGCAGCATGTCGCGGACATTTTTCTCCAGGCTGTACCAGAAATTGTTGTCCGAGCGGTTGGCCACGGACGTGGTCGAATTGTTGGTGCCGCCGCCGAGCGACAGGCTGGCCGTCGGCACCGGATTCGATGGCGTGCCGCCGGCCGCCGATCCGCCGGTGGTCGAGATCTGCGTCGCGATACTCACGCTGCTGTTGGTGCTGCGCGCGATATTGACGTAGTCCACCTTGTAATGGTTCCAGTAAGGCTGGTCCGGCAGCACCACCAGGTTATTCCCTTGCAGCTCATAGCGCATGTCGACCTGTTTGCCGATCCGCGACAGCAGCTGCGGCAAGGTCTGGTCGAGCGCATTGAGCGTCACGGTTCCTTCAATGGCGGGATGGACGTCGACGTTCAAGCCGGCATCGCGGGCCAATGCGAACAGCACCGATTGCACCGGCACGCGGTGGACTGAAACGCTATAGGTTTCCTGCCGCGCTGCGGGGCGTGGCGGAGGCGGCGCTGCGCTTTGCTGCACCGGTTCGGGGATTGCACCGGGTGGCGTGGTGGCGTCGGCAATATGGGTCGGCGACAAGGGGAGCTTCGGTGCCGCGCAAGCTCCGAGCAGGACGCATAACAGGGTAGCCGCAAGGTTCTTCATGCTTATCGCCGCGGGAAACAAGTTGCCAGGAGTCTATCGAAAACGATCATACTGCGATTGCCCAGCACTGCCGCGCACGAATAGCGGCTGTCCTCGATGGCTTGCCGTACGTGGTAGGAATTTACATATGGCAAGTCATCAGCGAAGGCTGCCATCAGCGATTTGTCTGCCAGCACGTTGATGCGGCGGACAATGCCTTGCGAGCTGCGGGCGATCAGCTTGACCGCGCCGCGGCTGAACAGTTCCGGCCCGTGGTAGCCGGCCGCACGCAACCGGTGCGACAGGAAGTAGGGGATCTGGTCGCGCGGCATGGGCGGCACATTGAAGCTGTGCGTGATCCGTTCGCGCAATTGGCGCATGCGCGGCAGGGACAGGTGTTCGTCCAGTTCCGGCTGGCCGAACAGGACGATCTGCAGCAGCTTGCTGCTGGCCGTTTCCAGGTTGGTCAGCAGGCGTACTTCTTCCAGGGTGTCGAGCGGCATGGCTTGCGCTTCCTCGACCAGCAACACGACGCGCCGGCCGGCCGCGTGGCGCGCAATCAGCTCGGCATGCAGGGCGCGCACGACCTCATCGGAACGGCGGCCGCCGGTATCGAGCCCTAGATCGGCAGCAATGGCGTGCAGGACTTCCTGCGGCCCCAGGGTCGGATTGACGAGGTAGAGCACGTCGACGCCGCGCGGCAGGCGCGCTTCCAGCATGCGGCACAACATGGTCTTGCCGCATCCAACCTCGCCGGTCACCTTGACGATACCTTCGCCCTGGGTGACGGCGTAAAGCAGGGCAGACAGGATCTCCCCGCGCGTATTCCCGCCATAGAAGAAGGCAGGGTTCGGCGTAATGCCGAAAGGGGCCTCGTGCAGGCCAAAATGTTGATGGTACATGGCGGCGTGCAGGCATTCGGTGGACGGTTTGGGCCCTGCAATTGGATCACGTATCGCAAGAATCCGTCGCCCGTCAGCCACGCCCGCCGTGTGTGGTGAAACTATTAACGCCTTTTGCTAGGCTTGCACGATACATTCGCATACAATGCCAGCGACTATATGGATTCGGGGAAGAGGGCATGACGAGGCCGGAAAAGGTTCGTTTAGGTGAAATCCTGGTGCAGCAAAAGCTGCTGTCGGAAGAGCAGTTGGGCATGGCGCTGGCGGAGCAGAAGCGTAGTGGCCGCAAGCTGGGGCGCGTGTTCGTCGAACACGGCTTCGTCACCGAAGAACAGATTTCCGGCGCGCTGGCGCGCCAGCTGAATATCCCCTACATCAACCTCAAGTTCTACCAGATCAATACCGACCTGGTGCGGCTGCTGCCCGAGACGCAGGCGCGCCGCTTCCGCGCCCTGGTGCTGGAAGACCGCAAGGGCACCATGCTGGTCGGCCTGTCCGACCCGACCGACCTGTTTGCGTACGACGAGATTTCCCGCCTGCTGAAGCAGACCATCGAGCTGGCCGTGGTCAACGAGACCGAGGTGCTGGCTGCCATCGACCGCATCTACCGCCGGACGGAAGACATCTCCGGCCTGGCGCGCGAGCTGGAACAGGAGATGGGCGAGGCGTCAGTGGACTTCGGCGCACTGGCCGCCGCCAGCCCTGGGCTGGAAGAGGCGCCCGTCGTCAAGCTGCTGCAATCGCTGTTCGACGATGCCGCCCAGGTGCGCGCTTCGGACATCCACATCGAACCACAGGAAGGCCGGTTGCAGATCCGCTTCCGCATCGACGGCGTGCTGCACCTGCAGACCGAAGCCGACATCAAGATCGCCCCCGCACTGGCCCTGCGCCTGAAACTGATGTCCGACCTGGATATCTCGGAAAAGCGCCTGCCGCAGGATGGGCGCTTCGCCGTGCGGGTCAAGAACGCCCGTATCGACGTCCGT
>CAMLRG010000264.1 GCA_946482335.1 uncultured Duganella sp.
CGCCGCACGCGGTGCGCCGCCTGCGCCGGCTGGGCGAGGTGGCGCTGGAGGCCGGCGACATCGACGGCGCCGAACGCGCCATGAAGCAGGTGGTCAGCAAGACGCGCTACTCCGAATTCCGCACGCCGGAAGACCATGCTAAGCTGGCCCAAACCCTGGTCAAGAAAGGCGACCCGGTGCAGGCGGCGGCGGTGATCCGCGACCTGGACAAGTCGCTGGCCGGCGCCCCCAATACCGACGTGTGCAGCGCCATCGCTTCGGCGGCGCTGCATGAATTCACCGGCAACGTGGCGCGCATGGATGCATCGCTTGACTATGCGCTGAACGGCGTACGCTCGGCCAGCGGGCTGTCGAACGAAATGAAGATGGAATTGGCGCGCACTTGCCTGGAGGTGGGCAAGGAGGAGCAAGCCACCGAGGTGATGCGTGGCGTGATGCGCAATGCCGCCACGCCGGGCGCGATGGCGCGCGCCATGCGCATGATGGAGCAAAGCGGCCGCGCCGAACTGGCGCAGCGCCTGGCCGACGAAAGCCGCAACGAGGTGGGTGAAATGGTGGCGGCCGGCGCGGCGCTGGCCAAGAATGGCGATTACCGCGGCGCGGTCGACCTGATGCTGGAGGCGGTGGCCAAGCTGCCCGAAAACGCCCAGGTCGCCTTCAATGCGGCGGTGGCGGTCCTGAAATGCCTGGAGAACGAGGGCTGGGACGATGCGCTGGGGCGCCACGCGCTGGCGCTGGTGGCCGCCGTGCGCCGCCTCGATCCCGCCAACGCCAAGCTCAATGCCCTGGCCGGGCTGCACCAGGACATATTGAAGAAATACAACATCCGGCCCGCTGCGCGGCGGGAAGCCGGAGTGCGCGTCGCGATCTGATAGCCGCTGGCGCTACAATGGCTTATGAACTCCAGCCATCCCCCCGACGAGCGTCCGGTCCGCGCCTACCTGCTGAAAAAACTTTGCAGCGATGACGAGGGCTTGTTCGCGCTCGGCGTATCGATCGCGCGCGTGGTGCAAATGGCCGATTCCGACGACCAGGGCACGCAAAGCCTGGCCTACCACGTGCTGTCGGACGTGGCCCTGACCCAGAAAATCCTGCGCCTGGCCAACACGCCGCAATACCGCCAGGCGTCGGGGGCGCCGGTGACCACGATTTCCCATGCGATTTCACTGCTCGGTTTCGATAACGTGAAGACCACGGCGCTGGCCATGCTGCTGGTCGATACCCTGGCCAACAGCAAGCATGCGCAAAGCGTGCGCATCGAGCTGGAGCTGGCGCTGTGCGCCAGCCTGGTGGGGCGCGAACTGGCACGCTACAGCCCTTACCAGAAGGCGGAAGAAGCCGCCATCGGGGCGCTGTTCAAGAACCTGGGGCCGCTGCTGATCGCGTCGCGCGAGCATGAACGCTTCCGCGAAATCAATGCCCTGGTCGCGGCCGGCGAGCATTCGCAGGCGCAGGCTTCGCAAATGATCCTGGGCAGCACCTACGACACGCTGACGGCGACCGTGCTGCGCGAATGGAAAATCCCGGAAGTGATCGTGCGTTCGCTGGCGCCGCTGCCTTCCGGGACGCTGCGCACGCCACCGGACCGGGCCGAGTGGATACGCCAGGTGGTGAATTTCGGCATGGAGGGCGCGCGCGCCCTGGCCCGCCAGGGCGGGCCGGGCAGCGATGACGTGCGCATCCTGTTCCAGCGCTTCGGCCATGCGCTGGGGCTGGAGCGCGAACAGGTGTCGAGCGTGCTGTCGCGCGCGCGCAGCAGCATGGAGGCCTTGCTGAACAGCATGCAGCTGGAGGCGGTGTCGGGCGGGCTGTCCGGCGCGGCCGGGGCGGCGGAGCAGGCGGCCGGCCAGGCGGTGGGCGCGGCGGGCACCCTGCCCAGCGTGCTGGCGCTGGCCAGCCTGGATGCGGGCGCACAGGAGGGGGCTTATCCGAGCGGCAAGCCCTACGATGCGCGGGAGCAATTGCTGGCGGGCGTACAGGAATTGAGCGAGATGCGGGCGCAGGGCAGGGCGCGCGTCAATGAATTGATCCAGGCGGTGCTGGAAACGCTGTACCGCAGCATGGGCTTCCGCTTTGCGACGGTGTGCCTGAAGGATGCGAAGGCGGGGCAATTCCGCGCCCGCATTGCGCTGGGCGACAAGAAGGGACTGCAGGAGCGCTTCGTGTTCCCGCTGCACGGCAAGGATTTGTTCCACCTGGCGCTGGACAACGATGCGGATTTGATGATCGCTGATGCCGGCGTGGCCAAGATCCGCGACCTGCTGCCGCAATGGCACCTGGAGTTGCTGCCCGATGCGCGCAGCTTTATCGTGCTGCCGCTGGTGGTGCAGGGGGTGCAGCTGGGCTTGTTTTATGCGGATCGGGCGCAGCCGGCGCCGGAAGGGGTGCCGCCGGATGAGACGTCGCTGATCCGGGCGCTGAAGGGGCAGGTGCTGGCGGCGTTGTCGCCTTAGTGCCGTCCAAACCGGCAAACCGGGGTCGGCCCCCCAACGGCCAACGGCGCACCCCCTAACCCGCGGCGGCTGATCTGACGGGGTCTGACCCTTGGGTCTGACCCCGGTTTACCGGTTCTAACGCCTCAAACTCCGCCACCCGCATCGGCCGCGCAAACAGATACCCCTGCGCCTCATTGCAGCACTTGCTGCGCAAAAACTCCACCTGCGCCTCCGTCTCCACCCCTTCAGCGACTACGCCCAGCCCCAGCGCATGTGCCAGCCCGATGGTGGCCGCCACGATCACCGCATCGTTCGGATCGCTCTCGATATCCTTCACGAACGCCCGGTCGATCTTGATCCGGTCAATCTCGAACAGCTTCAGGTAACTGAGCGACGAATACCCGGTCCCGAAATCGTCGATCGCCACCGTGATCCCGCGCGCCCGCAATTCGCGCAACAGGTTGCGGCTGCGTTCCGGATCCTGCATGGCCGCCGACTCGGTAATCTCCAGCTCCAGCAATGCAGGATCGATCCCGCTCTCGCGCAGCAACTGGTCCAGCAGCGGCAGCAGCCCGCTGCCGTGGCACTGGCGCGCCGACAGGTTGACCGCCAGGCGCAACTGGCCCTGCCAGCGGCCCAGCAGCGCCACCGCCTGCCGCAGCACCCACTCGCCCAGCGGCAGGATCATGCCCGACTCTTCGGCGATCGGGATAAAGCGGTCCGGCCCCACCATGCCCAATTCGGGATGGTGCCAGCGCAGCAACACTTCGGCCCCGATCACGCGGCGGCTGGCCAGCTCCACCTGCGGCTGCAGGTACAGCTCGAATTCCTGGCGCTCGAGCGCCTGCCACAGCCGGTTTTCCATCATCAGCCGCTCGTGGGTGGCGGCATTCATGGCCGCTTCGAAAAACTGGAAATTGCCGCGGCCCTGGCTCTTGGCCGCGTACATCGCCGTGTCCGCATGCTTGAGCAACGTGGCGCTGTCGGCACCGTCGAGCGGGAACATGGCCACGCCGACGCTGGTGCCGGTGTGGATGGTCTTGCCGGCCAGCTGGAACGGCTCGGTCAGTGCGGCCACGATGCGCACCGCGATCTGGCTGGCTTCCGCCGGCGTCACGCTGCCGGACGTGACCACGATGAATTCATCGCCGCCCAGGCGGGCAATGGTGTCGACTTCGCGCAGCAGTTCACGCAAGCGCTCGGCCACCGCCACCAGCAACTGGTCGCCGGTGGCGTGGCCATGGGTATCGTTGATCTTCTTGAAGTGGTCGAGGTCGAGGAACATCACGGCCGCCGTGCCCTGGGCGCGGCGGGTCTGGGCCAGCAACTGGTCGAGGCGCAGGTTCAGCGACAGGCGGTTGTCGAGGCCGGTCAGCGGGTCGTGGTGGGCCAGCTTGTAGATGCGTTCCTGGGCGCGCTGCTGCTCGGTCAAGTCGTGCAGGATGGCGACGAAGACGTTGCCGTCGGGGAGTTCGACTTCGCTGACCGAAATGGCGATCGGGAAGATACTGCGGTCATGGCGGCGGCCGCTCGACTCGTATTCGTGGGTGGCGCCGCCGGCGATATTGCGCAGCAGGCGCGCTGCGCTATCGCTTTCCGCTTCCGGCAACAGGGTGGCCAGCGGCATGCCGGCCAGCGCTTCGGGCGCATAGCCGAACAGGCGGCCGGCCGCGGCATTGGCCGACACCAGCAAGCCGTCGGCGCCAATGGTCAGGATGGCATCGGCTGCCTTGTCGAGGATGGCTTGCAGCCGCGCCTCGCGTTCGCGCAGGCGCGCCGTGCTTTCCTTCACCTGCTGCTGGATCTGGGCCCGTTCGCCGCTGGTCAGCAGCATCAGCGCGCCCAGCAAGCCGGTCAGCATCAGGCCCGCGCTCAGCACCAGCCAGCTTTGCCAGCCGTGCTGGTGCACCATGTAGGCGGCGGAAGGCGCCAGCACCAGTTCGTATTCGCGGCCGCCGAAAGTCAGCGTGCGCCAATAGTCATCCTGGTGCGGCGCACGCGACAGCTGGTCGACCAGGGTGGTCGGGCCCGGCGTGCCCCGGTCCACCAGGCGTGCCCGCATATGCGGGAATTCGGCGTCAGCCAGGGCGCCGTGCACATAGGAATCGATCTGCATCGCCAGCATCAGCATGCCGACGGCAGGCTGCCCGTCGCCGGGATCGACCGCTTGCAGCAGCACCACGCCGCTGCCTTCGCCCGGCAGCGACAGCAGGACCGGCGCGCTGGCGACCGGCTTGCCGCGCCGCAGCGCCTCGCGCACGGCCTGTGCGCGCACCGGCTCGGCCAGCCAGTCGAGCCCTTCGTAATGCCGGCGCGCAGCCGGTTCGATGAACAGGGTCACCATGTGTTCGCCGGGCGGCATGGCGGGCTGCTGGCGCGCGTCATGGCGATGCGTATGGCCGGGGCCGGCCGACGGCGCGATGACACGGAAATCGGGATGGATCTTGTCGCGCGCCCAGGCATCGAATGCAGGGCGCTCTTCGGCCGAAACCGGGCGCAGCCAAGCCATCGACAGCAATTCGGAGCGCTGGTCCAGGTAGCCGTGCGCAATCTTGTCGAAGCCTTGCGCCGACATCACGCGGCCATAACGGTTGATGGCGCGCGCCATGGCAAAGGCATAACGCTCGTGCTCGCTGAAGCGCGCCTGCAGCAAGTCGCCCACCTGCTGCGCCTTGAGGCGGAAGCCTTCCAGGTGCTGCCGCGTTTCCCAGCGGGCCACCAGCACGTACAGCATCACGCACAAGCTGACCAGGAACAGTTGCGGCAAGCCCACCAGCAGGCGGCGCCGCAGCCACAAGGCGCGCGGCTGGCCGAACAGTACCCAGCACAAGGGGGCGGCCAGCAGCACGCCGATGGCATCGCCGATCCACCACGTGATCCAGCTGGTCAGCACATCGGGGCGCGCCACCGCACCGACCGCGCCGGCGATGCCGACCGAGATCGTGCAGCTGACCATGGTGACGGACACGGACAGCAGCAGGAAGCGCAGCACGTCGCGCCCGGAACCGATGTCGGGCCGGATCGCGCGGCGGAAGTACAGCATGCCGAGCCAGGCTTGCATGGCCGAACCGCCGGCGGCGGCCAGCGCGGCCAATCCTTGCGGCCAAGCCGGCAGCGACAGGGGATTGGGCGCACCCGGCAGGGGCAGGAAATTGATCAGCAAGGCGCCGACCGCCACGCCCGGCAGCAGGCGCGGGCCGAACGTGACGACGCTGGCCAGGGCGATGCCGGCCGGCAGGAACAGCGGGCTGGCGTAGCCGGGCGCCAGCGATAAATAGAGGCAGAAGCGGCCAACGATGGCGTACACCGCCAGCAGCAGCAGGTTGGCGGCCAGCATGCGCTGCCAGCCGGGGAACGGTTTGATCACGGAAAGGGGGCTCCGGTGCACGGGAAGAGTTGATGGATTTTAAAGCAGAATGTGCAACGTAAAAACAACACTTGCAAATTTGCAGGACTAGCCATTACAATCTCGCCCCGAAGCGCACGGTCTGTCACGCAATGCTGAAGATTGCAATCGAAGCATTGACAGGCTTGAATAGATGCTTCATACTCTGCGGTTCCTTCGCGGAGGGGTGGCCGAGTGGTTAAAGGCAGCAGACTGTAAATCTGCCCTCTTATGAGTACACTGGTTCGAATCCAGTCCCCTCCACCAAAGTTTGCAGGAAGCTGAGTGAAGTAAGTAGAAGACATTGGACCTCGCGGGTGTAGCTCAATGGTAGAGCTGAAGCCTTCCAAGCTTAAGACGAGGGTTCGATTCCCTTCACCCGCTCCAGTAGTTGTTTTTGTTGTATCTCAGTGCCCTTGTAGCTCAGTGGTAGAGCACTCCCTTGGTAAGGGAGAGGCCACGTGTTCAATCCACGTCAAGGGCACCAGAATTCTGCAGTATCCATCTGATAGTCGGGCGCGTGCCCAGCAACTCAACATTTGTTAGGAGTCTAAAATGGCAAAAGAAAAGTTCGAGCGGACTAAGCCGCACGTGAACGTTGGCACC
>CAMLRG010000265.1 GCA_946482335.1 uncultured Duganella sp.
GGATCTGGTGGCCCCACCACAGCTGGCGCGAGATGCACCAGTCCTGGATGTTGTTGAGCCACTGGTTGTAGGTGGTGCTCCAGTTTTCGGGCACGAACTTGATCTCGCCGCTGGCGACCTTTTCCAGCGCCACGTCGGCAATCGACTTGCCCGGGTTGAAAGTGCCTTCCGGCGCGGGCTTGCTCATGGCGACGAACCATTGGTCTGTCAGCATCGGCTCGATCACCACGCCGGTGCGGTCGCCGCGCGGCACCATCAGCTTGTGCGGCTTGACTTCGACCAGGAAGCCTTGCGCGTCCAGGTCGGCCACGATTTGCTTGCGCGCGGCGAAACGGTCCATGCCCTGGTAGGCGGCCGGGGCGTTTTCGTTGATCTTGGCATCCAGCGTCAGGATCGACGGCATGGCCAGGTTGTGGCGCTGGCCGACGGCGTAGTCGTTGAAGTCGTGGGCCGGGGTGATCTTCACGCAGCCGGTGCCGAATTCCTTGTCGACGTATTCGTCGGCGATCACCGGGATCTCGCGGCCGACCAGCGGCAGCTTGAGCATCTTGCCGACCAGGTGGGTATAGCGCTCGTCGGTCGGGTCGACCGCCACGGCGACGTCGCCCAGCATGGTTTCAGGACGGGTGGTGGCCACCACCAGGTGGCCGCTGCCGTCGGCCAGCGGGTACTGGATGTGCCACATCGAGCCATCTTCTTCTTCCGACACCACTTCCAGGTCGGACACGGCGGTGCCCAGCACCGGGTCCCAGTTGACCAGGCGCTTGCCGCGGTAGATCAAGCCTTGCTCGTACAGGCGCACGAACACTTCGGCCACCACCTTGGAGCGCTCGGCGTCCATGGTGAAGTATTCGCGGCCCCAGTCGGGCGAGGTGCCCATGCGGCGCATCTGGCCGGTGATGGTGGAGCCGGACTTTTCCTTCCACTCCCACACTTTTTCGACAAATTTTTCGCGGCCCAGGTCATGGCGCGACACCTTTTGCGCGTCCAGCTGGCGCTCCACCACGATCTGGGTGGCGATGCCGGCGTGGTCGGTGCCCGGGATCCAGGCGGTGTTGTGGCCCAGCATGCGGTGATAGCGGGTCAGTCCATCCATGATGGTCTGGTTGAAGGCATGGCCCATGTGCAGCGTGCCGGTGACGTTCGGCGGCGGCAGCTGGATGCTGAAGGACGGCTTGGAGAGGTCGAGGGAGGCTGCGTAGTAACCGCGCTTCTCCCACTCGCTGCGCCAGAACTGTTCAATGTCGGCAGGCTCGAAAGACTTGGCTAATTCCATGATATGGGCTGTAAATTTGGCGAAAACTTCCATTATAAGGGAGATTCCGCAGCCCTGGCCCCCGCGTAGTGGGGTGTCGCCCGCTTTGGAGCGGATTGCCGTCGGGGGGAGGATGGGGCCTGCGCGCCGCGGCGCGCAGGCTGGGGGAGGGATTACGGTATCAGGTTGAAGTTGACGCCGGTGGCGTTGGCGGCGCTGATGTCGACGGCCGCATTCGACAGCGTGGTATAGCCGGTCGCCGATGCATCGACCTTGTACTTGCCGGTGCCCGGCACGGTGGTGGCCGAGGTAAACACTTGCGGCAGGGTGGCGCTATACGTGGCGAATTGCGGCGCCGCCAGCGGCAGCTTGGTGATGCTGTAGGCGCCGGTCGACATGTCGGCGTTGGCATAGCGGATCGTCACGGTCGGGCCGCCGGAAATGGCTTGCTTGGCCGAGACCAGGGCCGTCTCGGTGGCGCTGGCCGGGCTCAGGGTGGCGGTACCGCCGATGCTGCCCATGGTGCTGGCGGTGGCCAGCGTGAACGGCGCGCCCACCGTGCTGATCGGCACCATGGCGGTGGTGGAGGTCACCGGCACCCCGCCCACCACATAGGCGGCACGGGTGTTGGACGTGATCACCACATCGTAATTCCCGACCGGCAGGCGGCTCAGGGTGAATTCGCCGGTGCTGCTGGGCACCGTGGCGGCCACCACGGCGCCGTTCTGTTGGGCGGTGACGGTGATGCCATCGGACAGCAGCGGCACGCTGACGAAGCCGCTGATGCCGTTCAGGGCGGTCGGCACCACCTTCACGACCGGCTTCAGCGCGTATTTGCCATTCCCCTTGGTGACGATGGATTTGCAGGCGTCGAAGTCCAGCACCAAGTCATAGCGCTGCCCGCCCTCCACCGTGAAGTCGGCATTCATCTTGATCCCGCTTTGCACCGCGCTCGGGGTGTCGAGCGACACTTCGGTGGTGGTGCCGCTCAGCACGACCGAGTTGGCCGGGCCGGCCGGCGCGGCAGGGCCGGTGTTCGGGTCGAGCACCAGGCGCACCTGGCTGTAGTGGCCGGCCGCCAGCGAGGTCGTGCCCAGCGCTTCCAGCACACCATTGGTCAGGTTCAGCAGGTTGATTTTCTTGGCCGGCGACAGCGTGATGTCGGTCCAGCCGCTATCGTTTTCGCCGGCGGACGCGCTCTGGTTGACGCGCACCTTGGTGACGGTGACATTCACTGCGTCGTAGCCGCAAGCCGGGGCGTCGGTGATGGAAACGCCCAGGGTGCCCAGGGTCTGGGGCGGCGGCGAGCTGCCGCCGTCGCCGCCGCCACCGCCACAGGCGGCAAGCAGCAGGGAAGAAACGGCCAGCGGGAGCAGGGAGACTTTCGGGTTCATGGTGTGCCTCTCGAAGTTATTAGTGCTCTTCCATTATCGGTTCCGGGAGGAAAAATACTATGTGCGCTTTCGCACATAGTAACGAACTGTTACACATAGAAAAAAGGCGCCCTGTGGGGGCGCCTCCATCTTGCTATGGGAAAGCCTTACTTGCCACAAGTATAAGTTTTCAGCAGGTTGTATGCCGCTTGCGCCTGCACCAGGCCATAGCCGAATTTATCGTCGCGGCCGGGCGCGCCCAGGTCTTGCGCGCTGGCGGTCAGCGCGCTGCGCACGTCGGCCTGGGTGCAGTGCGGGAAGTGGCTCCACACCAGGGCCGCCACCGCCGACACGTGCGGCGTCGCCATCGAGGTGCCGTCATAGTAGGCGTAGCTGTAGGGCTTGACGTCGATCACGGCGGTCTGCCCCAGCTTGCCGAGCAGCACGGTGCCGTCGCTGTCGGACACCGACACCGAAGGGATGGTGGTGACCGTGCTGCCCAGCGTGCCGGAGAAGTTGCCCGCCACGTTGTTGTAGATCACGGCCCCGACGCCGCCGCTGTTCTGGCAATTCGACACCTTGGTGGCAAAGTCGATCGATCCGCGCTGGATCAGGCACACCTTGCCGGCCACGGCGGTGTTGATGGTGTCGCCGATGCCGAAGTTGGCCAGCGGTGCGCTGGCCGACTTTTTGGGCGAGCCTTCCATATCCCCCGCGCTGAACGCGGTGCCGCCCACCGTCAGCGACGATTGCGCGCCGGTGCCCATCGGTACGGTGGACAGCACGCCGACGCCGGGCGCCGACAGTTCGACCTTCTTGTTGTACTGTGAGAAGGTGGCCCACGCCTTGTTGGCGTCCAGCGCCCCGACCGACACCACCGACGCGTAGCCGGCCGGATAGGATTGGGTGCGGTTGCCGTCGTTGCCGGCGGCGGCGATCGACAGCACGCCGGACTTTTGCAGGTTGGCGAAGGCCACATTTTCAGTGCGGCTGGGTACGCTGCCGCCCAGCGACATGCTGATCACGCTGGCCTTGGCCGCCCCGCACAGGTTGGCGGCGGCCGCCAGCGTGGACGAATAGGCCCAGCCGTCGGCGCCAAAGACTTTGATGATATGCAGCGGGAATTGCTTGGCGGGAGCGACGCCCACCACGCCGACCGCGTTGCCGAGCGCGGCGATGGTGCCGGCCACGTGGGTGCCGTGGTGGTTCTGGTCGTCTGACCAATTGCCGGTGCCGGCATCGTTGTCGCCGCTCAAATCATTGCCGGCCAAGTCTTCGTGCACCGCATCGATGCCCGAATCGATGATGCACACCTTGCGCGGCGCTGCGCCCTTGCCGAGCGCCGCCACCAAGTCGGCTTGCACCATGGGGATGCCGTAAGGCACCACCTGGCCGCTGCCAGGCTTGGCCGCGGCCATGGCCAGCGGGTAGCGCTTGACGTCTTCTTCCACATATTGGAAGTGCGGGTTGTGCTGCAAGCCCGGCAAGGCTTTGGCCGGGACCGTGAGTGCGACCGCATTCATGCCGAAAATAGGGCGCACGTTTTCCCCTTGCGCGGCGGCAATGGCCGCTTGGGCCTGCGCCGACATCTTGGCGTCGAAGGCCACGATCACGCGGATTTTTTCCGGGGCGGCGGCGACGGCGGACGGGGCGGATGCAGCGAAGGCGGCGCTGCAGGCGGCAGCGAGGATGGCTGGGGTGCGCAGGTTGTTGCTCAGCTTCATGATGTTGGCTCTCCATTTGGGTCAGTGCTGACCTAGCTGAGCCTATGCGCCGTCCGGGTGCACCGCAAATGGATTTTGCAACCGTGCGCGACTTTCTTTTGCGCTGTTGTTTTTAGGGGCAGTTTACATTCCATGCAGTAAGCTCGGCGCGCGACGGGCGCACCGTGATGTCGAGCCGGCTGCCGATATCGCTTTCATAGCCGAGCAGGAACATGCCGTCGGCGCCGCGCCCCAGGCTGCGCAACTGGAAATGGCGTGAACGCGTCGGGGCGCAACTGGTGTTGCCGGCCATCAGCAAGCGCGCGCGCTGCAGCAATTCGCCTTGCGCCTGGATCAGCTTGAGCATGTCGATTTCGGCCAGCGGCGCCCGCACTTCGACCATGCCGGCCGGCGGCGTGCCGCAGGCGGTGGTGTGATGGATCCAGACGTGGGTGCTGGCCGTGCTGCGCCAACTGTCATCGGGCTGCTGCGCATAGTGCATGCGCGTGACGCGGCACAGCGGCAGCACCAGCCGCAGCGGCGGTGCGTCGGCGGTGGCGCCCACCTGCCAGGCGCGCATGCCGCGCCTGCGTTCCACGCGCAAGGGCGGCGGCGGCTGGCCCGGCACGCTGCGCTGCCAGAACTGGGTAAACGATTTCTGCTCGGCCGGCGTGGGCGCGCGCGTTTCCAGCGCCGCTGCCGCTGCCGCTGTCGCCAGCGCGGCCGCCTGCATCGCGGCCGCCATCCATACCACACATCGCATCCTGCCTCCTTTCAATGCGCACCGATTATAGATATAATCCGCTCGCTGCCGAAAGGCGGCAAACGCTAGGGGTCCTGTGCGGCCGGTTTCCAAACCGGCGGCGCGGGTGAGAAATACCCTCCGAACCTGATCTGGATAATGCCAGCGAAGGGAAGCTTCAGGATACGTCCGCCGCACGCGCCACGCCGCGCGCGGCGGGTGCGGCCTAACCTCCTTTGCTGGCTCCTGTGCCAACCAAGGAGCCAAAATGAACGCCAACCCAACCTTCCTCGCCGCCCAGGCCGAGGTCGACTCGGCAGCCGTCGCCCCGCTGCCCAATTCCCGCAAAATCTACGTGACCGGCAGCCGCGCCGACGTGCGCGTGCCGATGCGCGAAATCAGCCTGTCCGGCGGCAATGCGCCGGTCACCGTGTACGACACCTCCGGCCCGTACACCGACCCGGCGGCGAAGATCGACATCCGGGCCGGCCTGGCCACCCCGCGTGCGGCCTGGATCGCCGAGCGCGCCGACACCGACCTGCTGGACGGCCCCAGCTCCGACTATGGCCGCCAGCGCCTGGCCGACGACAAGCTCGACGCGCTGCGCTTCGAATTGCAGCGCCAGCCGCGCCGCGCGCGCGCCGGCCGCAACGTGACGCAGATGCATTACGCGCGCCAGGGCATCGTTACGCCGGAAATGGAATACGTGGCGATCCGCGAAAACCTGCGCCGCCAGCAATACCTGGCCGGCTTGCGCGCCCAGGGCGAGCAGGGCCGGCGCATGGCCGAGCTGCTGGGCCGCCAGCACCGCGGCGAGTCGTTCGGGGCCGCCATCCCGCCAGAGATCACGCCGGAATTCGTGCGCGACGAGATTGCGCGCGGGCGCGCCATCATCCCGGCCAATATCAACCACCCGGAGCTGGAGCCGATGATCATCGGCCGCAATTTCCTGGTCAAGGTCAACGCCAATATCGGCAACTCCGCCGTCACTTCCTCCATCGGCGAGGAAGTCGAGAAGATGACCTGGGCCATCCGCTGGGGCGGCGACACCGTGATGGACCTGTCGACCGGCAAGCATATCCACGAAACGCGCGAATGGATCGTGCGTAATTCGCCGGTGCCGATCGGCACGGTGCCGATCTACCAGGCGCTGGAAAAGGTCAACGGCAAGGCCGAAGACCTCACCTGGGAAATCTTCCGCGACACCCTGGTCGAGCAGGCGGAGCAGGGCGTCGACTACTTCACCATCCACGCCGGCGTGCTGCTGCGCTACGTGCCGCTGACGGCCAACCGCATGACCGGCATCGTGTCGCGCGGCGGCTCGATCATGGCCAAGTGGTGCCTGGCCCACC
>CAMLRG010000266.1 GCA_946482335.1 uncultured Duganella sp.
TGAAGCCGAAGTCGCCCACGCGGTTGACCAGGAAGGCCTTCATGTTGGCGAAGATGGCGGTCGGGCGGGTGTACCAGAAACCGATCAGCAGGTAGGACACCAGGCCCACCGCTTCCCAGCCGAAGAACAGCTGCAGGAAGTTGTTCGACATCACCAGCATCAGCATGGAGAAGGTGAACAGCGAAATGTAGGAGAAGAAGCGGTTGTAGCCTTCGTCTTCTTCCATATAGCCGATGGTGTAGATGTGCACCATCAGGGAGACGAACGTCACCACGTTCATCATCATCGCGGTCAGCGTGTCGATCTGGAAGCCGACCGCCAGCTTGACGCCGGCCACGGTCATCCAGCGGTAGACGTCACCGTTGAAGGTGGCGCCATCCATTACCTGCAGCAGGGTCTGGAACGAGATCAGGAAAGCGATCAGCACGCCCAGGATGGTCGCGCTGTGCGACACCTTGCGGCCGACGACGTTGCCGAAGAACTTGGTGCCCAGCAGGCCCGCGATTGCGGAACCTGCCAGCGGCGCCAGCGGAACGGCCAGAAGGAGGGTTGGGTTAAGTTGCCCCGTCATGATTTACCTTATCTATTTTTCGAGGATTTAACTTAGCCTTTGAGGCTGTCCAGGTCTTCCACGTTGATGGTGTCCAGGTTACGGAACATCACCACCAGGATCGCGAGGCCGATTGCCGATTCGGCAGCCGCCACGGTCAGGATGAAGAAGACGAAGATCTGCCCGGCCGCGTCGCCCAGGTAGTGCGAGAACGCGATGAAGTTCATGTTCACCGCCAGCAGCATCAGTTCGATGGCCATCAGCAGGACGATGACGTTCTTGCGGTTCAGGAAAATACCGACGATCGAGATCGCGAACAGGATCGCGCCCAGGACCAGGTAGTGAGCCAGGGATAAAGTCATGGTGCCTCCTTCGTTTCCGCAGCTGCGACCGGCGCGTGGACGACAGCGTCCATCTTCACGATCTTCAGGCGGTCGTTACGCTTGACGCGGACAGCTTCTGCCGGGTCGAAGAACTTGGTGTCCTTACGCTTGCGCAGGGTCAGGGCCACGGCGGCCACGATGGCCACCAGCAGGACCACGGCGGCGATTTCGAACGCAAGGATGTAGTCGGTGTAGATCAGCAGGCCCAGCGCCTTGGTCTGGCCGATGGTGTTGGCCGCTTCAGGCACGACCACGCCGCCGGTCGACGGGAAGGCGCGCCAGATCACGGCCGCCATTTCCAGCACGATCACGCCGCCAACGACGGCAGCCACCGGCAGGTAATTCCAGAAGCCGGCACGCAGCTTGTCCATGTCGATGTCGATCATCATCACGACGAACAGGAACAGGACCATGACGGCGCCGACGTACACCAGCACCAGCACGATGGACAGGAATTCGGCTTTCAGCAGCATCCAGATGCCGGCCGCCTGGAAGAAGGCCAGCACCAGGAACAGTGCAGCTTGCACGGGGTTACGTGCGGTAATCACGCGCAGCGATGCCAGCACCAGGATGGCAGCGAACACGTAGAACAAGATAGAAGTGAAGTTCATTATGTTTAACCTCGGCGATCAGCGGTACTTGGCATCGGCCGCGCGGTTGGCCGCGATTTCCGCTTCGTAGCGGTCGCCCACGGCCAGCAGCATTTCCTTGGTGTAGTACAGGTCACCGCGCTTTTCGCCGTGGTATTCCAGTACGTGGGTCTCGACGATCGAGTCCACCGGGCAGGATTCTTCGCAGAAGCCGCAGAAGATGCACTTGGTCAGGTCGATGTCGTAGCGGGTGGTGCGGCGCGAACCGTCGTCACGCTGCTCCGACTCGATGGTGATCGCCATCGCCGGGCAAACGGCTTCGCACAGTTTGCAGGCGATGCAGCGCTCTTCGCCGTTCGGATAACGGCGCAGGGCATGCAGGCCGCGGAAGCGCGGCGAGATCGGGGTTTTCTCTTCAGGGAACTGGACGGTGATCTTCTTGGCAAACATGTATTTGCCGGTCAGCGCCATCCCCTTGAACAGTTCGGTCAGCATGAAGCTGCCGAAGAAGTCTTTCAATCGGTCCATTCTGTATTCGCTCTCTTACTTCCAAATATTCCAGGAGGTCTGCATCCAGGTCGCCACGAACACCAGGTACACCAGGGTCAGCGGGATGAACACTTTCCAGCCCAAACGCATGATCTGGTCATAGCGGTAACGCGGGAAGGTGCCGCGCGTCCAGATGAACAGCGATACGATGAAGAAGGTCTTGATGAACAGCCAGAAGAAGCCGCCGAACACGCCGCCGAATTCCAGCGCCGCGATCGGAGCGGACCAGCCGCCCAGGAACATGATCGACGCCAGCATGGAGATCAGGATCATGTTGGCGTATTCCGCCAGGAAGAACATGGCGTAAGCCATACCGCCGTATTCGACCATGTGGCCGCCCACGATTTCCGACTCGCCTTCCACCACGTCGAACGGGTGACGGTTGCATTCGGCCAGGCCGGACACCAGGTAGACCACGAACACCGGCAGCAGCGGCAGCCAGTTCCAGGACAGGAAGTTGATGCCCATGTCGGCCATCATGCCCTTCTGCTGGCCCAGCACGATCTCGGACAGGTTCAGCGAACCGGCCACCATCAGCACGATCACCAGCACGAAGCCCATGGCGATCTCGTACGACACCATCTGTGCCGAGGCGCGCATGGCGCCCATGAAGGAGTATTTCGAGTTGGCGGACCAGCCGGCGATGATGATGCCGTACACCTCCATCGAGGCGATCGCCATGATCAGCAGCAGGCCGGCGTTGACGTCGGCCAGGGCGGCGCCCGGTGCGAACGGCATCACCGCCCAGCAAGCCAGCGCCGGCATGATGGTCATCACGGGACCGATGAAGAACAGCGACTTGTTCGACTTGGTCGGGACGATGATCTCTTTGAAGAGCAGTTTCAGCGCGTCGGCGATCGGCTGCAGCAGGCCGTTCGGGCCCACGCGGTTCGGGCCGATACGGATCTGGATCCAGCCCAGCAGCTTGCGCTCCCACAGCGTCAGGTAGGCCACCAGGCCCATCAGCGGCAGCGTCACGCACAGGATCTTGGCCATGGTCCAGACGAACGGCCAGAAGGTGCCGAGGTTGGCTTCGCCAACGGCTTTAATCGAATCAATCATTTCTGGCAGAGCCATTATTTGCCCTCCCCTGCTTTGGCAACGGTGACCTCACCGAACATCGCGCCCAGCATCGCGGTCGATGCGTGTGCGGCGGACACGCGCACCACGTTGGCCGGCAGGCCGGCGTCGATGGTGGCTTCCAGGATCGCAAAGCCGGAGCCCTGCTTCACTTCGACCTTGTCGCCGGACTGCACGCCGATCTGCTGCGCGGTGGCGGCGGACAGGTGCGCTTTCGGTGCGGCGGCATCGGTGGTCGCCTGCAGCGGGCCGGAACGGCGCGCCAGGGCGTCGGCGAAGTAGATCGGCACGTCGGCCAGGCGCTGCAGCCCTTGCACGGTGAAGGCGGCGCCGGCAACGGCGGCCTTGCGCGATACGTTCGACAGCTTGGCCGACAGGTCGGACGCGCCCTTTTCGAACAGCTCGTCGCGGATGGCTTCGGAGGTTTCGTAGTCGAAGCCGCCCAGGCCCAGGATGTTGCCCAGTACGCGCAGCACCTTCCAGGCCGGACGGGCGTCGCCCATCGGCTTGACGGTGCCGTTGAAGGACTGCAGGCGGCCTTCGGCGTTGACGAAGGAGCCGGAAGTCTCGGCGAACGGCGCGACCGGCAGCAGCACGTCGGCGTAGTCCATGCCATGCTTGAAGGCCGACATCACCACCACCATGTCGGCGCCGTTCAGCGCGGTCTTGGCAGCTTGCGGGTTGGCCGCGTCCAGCTCAGGCTCGGCGTTCAGCAGCAGGTAGGCTTTCTTCTGCACGGAGAACGCCGGAGCGGCATTCTTCGCGGTGGCGCCCACCAGGTAGCCGCCCACGGTGTTGGCGGCTTCGGTCAGGTAGCCCAGCTTGGCGCCGGTCTGTTCGGCGATCCACTGTGCGGCAGCGTGCAGCTTGGACGCTTCCGGGTGCGCCACGGCGGCGTTGCCCAGGAAGACCGCCTTGCGCTCGCCGCCCAGCAGGGATTCAGCGATGGCTTCTGCTTCGGCCGAGGCCACCACGCCTTCAAAGCCGGCAGGAGCGGCCACGCCCTTCGCCTTGGCCACGGCAGCCACCACGCCGGACAGCGCGGCCAGCCAGTCAGACGGCGCGGCGATGATCTTGTGGGCGGTGTTGATCAGGTTTTCGGTGTCGGCTGCGTGCAGCACGGACAGCTTGCCGCCGGCTTTCACGGCCGCGCGGATGCGGGTCGCGAACAGCGGATGGTCCTTGCGCAGGAAGGAACCGATCACGAACACGCGCTGCAGCTGCGACAGTTCGGTGATCGGCATGCCCAGCCATGGCTTGACTTCGCCGTCCAGCGCGAAGTCGCTCTGGCGCAGGCGGAAGTCGACGTTCTCGGAACCGACGCCGTGCATCACCTTCTTCAGCAGGGCCAGTTCTTCCACGGTGGAGTGCGCGGTCGCGTAAGCGGCCAGCGCGTCGGCGCCGTGTTCATGCTTGATGTTCTTCAGGCCGTGCGCCACGTATTCCAGCGCCACTTGCCATTCGACTTCCTTCCACTCGCCGCCCTGCTTCAGCATCGGCTTGGTCAGGCGCTCGGCGCTGTCCAGCGCTTCGTAGGAGTAGCGGTCCTTGTCGGAAATCCAGCACTCGTTGACCGCTTCGTTTTCCAGCGGCAGCACGCGCTTCACGGAGCCCTGCTTCACTTGCACGATCAGGTTGGCGCCGGTGGAGTCGTGCGGGGAGACCGATTTGCGGCGCGACAGTTCCCAGGTACGGGCGCTGTAGCGGAATGGGCGCGAGGTCAGCGCGCCGACCGGGCACAGGTCGATCATATTGCCCGACATTTCGGAGCTCACCGCTTCGCCCACGAAGGTGGTGATCTCGGAATGCTCGCCGCGGCCCAGCATGCCCAGTTCCATCACGCCGGCCACTTCCTGGCCGAAGCGCACGCAACGGGTGCAGTGGATGCAGCGCGACATTTCCTCCATCGCCACCAGCGCGCTGCCGGCCTTCGGCGGCACCACGCGCTTCTCTTCCTCGTAGCGGGACTCCATCTTGCCGTAACCTACGGCCAAGTCCTGCAGCTGGCACTCGCCGCCTTGGTCGCAGATCGGGCAATCCAGCGGGTGGTTAATCAGCAGGAATTCCATCACCGACTTCTGTGCCTGTACGGCCTTGTCGGAGGCGGATTTCACAACCATGCCAGCCGATACCGGCGTGGCGCATGCTGGCAAAGGCTTGGGCGCCTTCTCCACTTCGACCAGGCACATACGGCAGTTCGCGGCGATCGACAATTTCTTGTGATAGCAGAAGTGCGGGATGTAGGTACCCAGCTTGTTGGCGGCGTCCATCACCATGCTACCCGCAGGGACTTCTACCTTTTTGCCGTCAATTTCGATTTCAACCATGATAATCGCAGCTTAGTAAGCCGAAACAGGCACCAGGCAGTGCTTGTGTTCGACGTGATATTCAAATTCTTCGCGGAACTGCTTGACGAAGGCGCGTACCGGCATGGCGGCAGCATCGCCCAGCGCGCAGATGGTGCGGCCCTGGATGTTGTCGGCGATGGAGTTCAGCATGTCCAGGTCCGAAGCGCGGCCCTGGCCGTTCTCGATGCGGTGGACCATGCGGTACATCCAGCCGGTGCCTTCACGGCATGGGGTGCACTGGCCGCAGGACTCTTCGTAATAGAAGTAAGCCAGGCGTTCCAGGGCCTTAACCATGCAGCGCGTCTCGTCCATCACGATCACGGCGCCCGAACCGAGCATGGAGCCGGCTTTGGCGATCGAGTCGTAATCGAGGTCGGTCTGCATCATGATCTCGCCGCGGATCACCGGGGCGGACGAACCGCCAGGGATCACGGCCTTGATCTTCTTGCCGCCGCGCATGCCGCCGGCCAGCTCCATCAGCTTGGCGAACGGGGTGCCCAGCGGGACTTCGTAGTTGCCCGGACGCTCAACGTCACCCGAGATCGAGAAGATCTTGGTGCCGCCGTTGTTAGGCTTGCCCAGGCCGAGGTAGTTTTCGGCGCCGATGTTCAGGATGAACGGCACGGCCGCGAACGTCTCGGTGTTGTTGATGGTGGTCGGCTTGCCGTACAGGCCGAACGAGGCCGGGAACGGCGGCTTGAAGCGCGGCTGGCCCTTCTTGCCTTCCAGCGATTCGAGCAGCGCGGTTTCTTCGCCGCAGATGTAGGCGCCGTAGCCATGGTGGGCGTGCAGCTGGAAGCTGAAGTCCGAACCCATGATCTTGTCGCCCAGGA
>CAMLRG010000267.1 GCA_946482335.1 uncultured Duganella sp.
TTCGTCGATGCCATGGCCGTACTGAAGGTTTTGCACGAAGCGCGCGAGCGGGGCGACAACGCGGCGGTCAGTTCGGCCGAAATACGGGGCCGCACGCGCCTGGGTTTCGATGAAATGGATGCGCTGCTCGAGAAAATGCTGGTTCCCGGCTGGGTGGCGAAGGTGAAGATCGCGCCGCCACCGCGCGTGCAGTTCGGCAAGCGTGTCAGCGAGGGGGCGGACAATTGGGTGCTGCTGGCCAACGTCAACAAGGTCAGCGTGGCCGATGTGTACCGCCTGTTCGTGTTCGGCGGCATGTCCTTGAATGCCGGCGTGCTGGCCGATTCCGACGACGAGGCGGACCGCCAGGCCAGCCGCGACGCCGCCATCCTGGCGCGCCAGGTCGAGACGGCAGTCGAGTCGGGCCTGGGCGTCAGCCTGGCCGAACACTTCGCCGCCGCCTGAGCGCGGCGGCTCAGCGCAGGAAGGCCAGCAGAGCGTCCAGCACCGCGTCCGGCTGCTCGGCCATCATCTGGTGGCCGGCGTCGACCGTCACGCTGCGCGCCCCCGGCAACGCCGCCAGCAGCGCCCTGGTGCTGCGCGGAGGCGTCATCATATCCTTGCTGCCGAAGATGAATTGCACCGGGCAGCGCACGCCGGCCGCGGCCACATCACCATTGGCGTAGCCATTGCAGGCTGTGAAGTCGGTATGGAACAAGTGTTCCTCGCCCTGCGCGGCAATGCGCTCCATCAGCCGTTTCGACATGCCGCTCACGTAAAAGCCCGGCCCAGGGCAGGACGGCTTTTGCGCGTACGAGGAATGCGACCAGATGTTGACCATGTCGATGGCATCGGCCTCGGCGTGCAAGGCCGCGTCGAGCAGGGCATCCGACACCTTCATCGGATAAGTGGCGCCCAGCAGCGACAGGCGCGTGATCCGCTCCGGCGCCCGGTAGGCGGCCTCCAATGCGATCAATGAGCCCATGCTGTGCCCAACCAGGGCTGCGCTGCCTGCGCCGGCTGCATCCAGCACAGACAGCAGCCACGCCGCCATCTCCTCGACGCTGCGCAGTGCCGGGCCGCGGCTGCGGCCGTGGCCCGGCAAGTCCACCGCCAGCACGCCGAAGCCATGGTGCGCCAGGTAGCGCGACTGCAAAGCCCAGACCGAGTGGTCGTTCTGGGCGCCATGGATCATCACGACCGTGGGCAGGGCAGGGTCAAAGGCTTTGCCGCCGGTGTAGCAATAAGTATCGCCGACCATCATGCTCAAGCCCCTTTCTGCGAAGCCTTGAGCCCGCGCGCCAGGTCTTCCAGCAGATCGTCGGCATCTTCCAGTCCCACCGACAGGCGCATCGTGCCTTCCGCAATCCCCGACGCCGCCAGCTGGTCGGCCGGCACGCGGAAATGGGTGGTGGAGGCGGGATGGATCACCAGTGAACGCGCGTCGCCGACGTTGGCCAGGTGGGAAAACACCTTCAGGCTGTCGACGAAGCGCTTGCCCGCGGCGCGGTCGCCCTTGAGCGTGAACGACAGCACGGCGCCGGCGCCCTTGGGCAGCAGCCTGGCGGCCAGCGCACGGTCGGGGTGGCTGTCCAGCTCGGGGTAGACGACCGCTTCCACGGCCGGGCTGGCGAGCAGGAATTCCGCCACGCGCCGGGTATTGGCCACGTGCCGGTCCATGCGCACCGCCAGCGTTTCCACGCCCTGCAGGATGGCAAAGGCATTATGCGGGCTCATGGCGGCGCCAAAGTCGCGCAAACCCTCGCGCCGGGCGCGCAGCGCAAACGGTGCCACGGTCGACTCCTCGGCGAACACCATGCCATGGAAGCCGTCATATGGTTCGCACAACTCGGCAAAGCGCCCGGTGGCGTCATAGGCGGCCTGCCAGTCGAAGGTGCCGCCATCGACCAGCACACCGCCGATCGCGGTGCCATGGCCGCACAGGAATTTGGTCGCGGAATGGAACACCAGGTCAGCGCCATGCTCGAAAGGACGCAGCAAGTAAGGGGTGGTGAAGGTCGCATCCACCATCAGCGGCAGGTGGGCTTCGTGCGCCAGGGCTGCCACGCGCGGGATGTCCAGCACGTCCAGGCCCGGGTTGCCCAGCGTTTCACCGAACAGTACCTTGGTATTGGGGCGGATTGCCGCGCGCCAGGCGTCCAGGTCGCGCGGATCGACGAAGGTGGTGTCGATCCCGAAGCGTTTCAGCGTGTAGCCGAGCAAGTTGTGCGAACCGCCATACAGCGCGCGCGAGGCCACGATATGCGAGCCGGCTCCGGCAATCGTGGCCAGGCCGAGGTGCATGGCCGCCTGGCCGCTGGCGGTGGCGATGGCGGCCACGCCGCCTTCCAGTGCCGCGATGCGCTCCTCCAGGACCGCATTGGTCGGGTTGGAGATGCGCGAGTAGACGTGGCCGGCGCGCTCCATATTGAACAGGGCGGCCGCATGGTCCGAATCGCGGAAGGCGAAGGAGGAGGTGAAATGGATCGGGGTAGCGCGGCTGCCGGTGGCCTGGTCTGGCACGGCGCCCGCATGCAGGGCGAGGGTATCGAACCCGGGATAATTTGGCTTGGTCATGTCCGCCATGCTATCGTGTTATTTAGCTTGTGAATACTGTTGCGTTTTGATTAATCCAACTCTGGATTTTTCGCTTGGCATACGCTAAATTCGATGGTAAGGCTTACAATAAAACCATAATCACCACCGGACAGGACGGCCCAAAATGAAAGTATCTGAAATTCTCCAAGTCAAAGGGAACATCCTCTACACGATCACTCCGGACCAGCCGCTGGTCGAGGCGGCAAACACCATGGCCGAAAAAGACATCGGCTCGCTGGTGGTGATGGAATACGGCGATCTGGTCGGCATGCTGACCTTCCGCGAAGTGCTGAAGGCGCTGCACGCCAACCAAGGCTCGGTCGGCGGCGGCACCGTGCGCAAGCACATGGATGACCACCCCATCACCGTGACGCCGGATACGGAAGTCAACGAGGTGCGCCGCATCATGCTGGAAAAGCATGCGCGCTACCTGCCCGTCATGAACGCCAAGACCCTGCTGGGGGTGATTTCGTTCTACGACGTGGCACGCGCCGTGCTGGAAGCGCAAAGCTTCGAGAACCGCATGCTCAAGGCCTATATCCGCGACTGGCCGGCGGAGGAAGAGGAAAAGTCGGAAAGCTGAAGCCGACGGCGCCATCGACAAAGCCGCCCGCCAAGGCGGCTTTTGCTTTATGCGACGCCCGCCAGGGCGTCGTCGCTGAGCCAACCCACCAGCGCCTGGCCCGTCATCGGTCGCGCGAACAGGAAACCCTGGCCTAGCGGGCAGCCGAGGTTTTGCAGGATTTGCGCCTGGCGTTCGTCCTCCACGCCTTCCGCGATCACGGCCAGCTCCAGGTTGCGCCCCAGTTGCACCACCATCTCGGCGATGCTGCTGCCGCGTGCGGAATTGGTGATCTCGGTGACGAAGGCGCGGTCGATCTTGAGGCGGTCGACCTGCAGCCGCTGCAGATAGGACAGCGACGAGAAGCCTGTGCCGAAATCGTCGATCGCGATGGTCACGCCGGTCTGCTTGATCTGGGCCAGCATCTTGATCAGCATGTCCGGCTCTTCCATCGCCATCGATTCGGTGATTTCCAGCTCGACGTATTCGGGCGGCGCACCGGTGTCGTGCAGCGCCTGGCGCAGCGTTTCCATGAAATGCGGATGGCGGAACTGCACCTGCGACACGTTGATCGACATAGTGAATTCCGTATGGCCGGCGGCGCGCAGCGCCACCAGTTCCTGCATCGAAGTGCGCATCACCCACTCGCCCAGGTCGATGATGAGGCCAGAATATTCGGCAATCGGGATGAAGCGGTCGGGCGAGACGAACTTGCCGTCCGGCGTCTGCCAGCGCAGCAGGGCCTCGGCACCGGTCGGCCGCCGGCTTTCCAGGTCGACTTGCGGTTGGTAGACGACGAACAGTTGGTTTTGGCTGAAACCGGTGCGCAGGGCGTGCATCATGCGCACCCGTTCGCGGATTTCCACGCCCATGCTGCGCGAGAAGTAGAAATGCCCGGCGCGCTGCTGCGTCTTGGCGCGCTTGAGGGCGATATCGGCATCCTTCAAGGCATCGGCGCCGCTGCCGTCATGCTCCAGCAGGCGCACCAGGCCCAGTGTGGCCGACAATTGCACGTCCTGGCCATCGATGCTGAACGGCGTGGCAAACAGGCCCACGATATTGTTGGGGTTGACCTGGCCGGCGTCGCCCAGCACACAGAAAATGTCGCCGCCGATGCGTGCCACCGTCAATTGCTTGCCGAGGCTGTTCTGCAGGCGGGCCGCCACGGCCGACAGCAGCAGGTCGCCGAATTCGTGGCCCAGCGCGTCGTTGGTCTCGGCAAAATGGTCCAGGTCCACCAGGCACAGCGTGGCGTCTTCCTTGGCCGGGCCGGCCAGGGTGGCGTCGAGGATTTCGATCAGGCGCGTGCGGTTCGGCAGCTTGGACAGGTTGTCGTAGAAGGCCGCGGTGTGCAGGTGCGACACCAGTTCCACATTGTCCAGGCCGACCGCCACATTGCTGCAGAAGACTTCCAGCAGGCTTTCTTCGAGCTGGGTCGGGGCGTGGGTCACCTCCATGAAGGCGACAAATGTGCGGCTGGCCTTGCCCGCGAAGTAGAGCACGATGGTGTCGGCGCAGTAGATGTTGCGGCGCGCGGCCAGGCACTCTTCCATCGCCTTGTGCACGCGCGGGTCTTCGCGCGCCGTCAGCTGGCTATTGGACAGGTTGTGGTGGCTGCCGGTGGCGGCCATCACCACCAGTTCGTGGCAACCCGCGTCCGGGCATTCCTGCACGCACAGTACGCCGTGCGCCTCCTGCCCAAGCAATTCGGCAATCTGCGACAGCACGCCGGATGCGAAATTCTGCACGCCGTGCAGCGCCATCAGTTCGGTGCTGGCCTTCACGATGCGCGCCAGGCCACGCCGGCTTTCGTTGATATTGCGGATTTGTTCGTAGGAGCGGATGGCCGCGGTCACCGTGGTGAACAGCTTGATCCTGGTCAGCTCCGACTTGGTCTTGTAATCGTTGATGTCGAAATCGCGGATGGCGTCGATTTCGGGCGCGTAGCCCGGCTGGCCGGTGCGCAGGATGATGCGCACGTCGGTCAGTTTCAGGGTTTCCCGGATATAGCGCACCAGGTGCAACCCGGCGTCATCCTGCTCCATCACCACGTCAAGGAGGATCACGGCGATTTCCTGCTCGTGCTTGAGCATTTCGCGCGCCTGCGCGGCGGAATAGGCGTGCACGAATTCCAGGGGGCGCTGCTGCATGTCGAGGTTGCCGAGGGCGAACGTGGTCGTCGAATGGACGTCTTCGTCGTCATCGATGATCATCACGCGCCAGACATTGCGCGGTGCCAGGGGCGCTGGCTGAGCCGTATGCTCTTCCAGGAACACCAGATCGTCCTGATCGTCGTGGCCGCCATCGGGCGCCGTGATCGAAGGGGGCATGAGTCGCTTCTCCAAGGGGTCTCGGTATCCTTACAACTTAGTATATAGCGAATTGTTCCTGAGAACGACCATTAAAGCACTTTCATGGAAGTTAACGAATAGCAGTGTGCTAGTTTTGCCATAGCGGTGGTCGAAAAAGCCACTTACTGCGGAAAAAGCCATCTCGGGTTAGAATGGGGAGTTGTCCCGCTACCATCCACGCTATTTTTCATTATCCCCATCATGTCCGGCAATTCCTTTGGCAAGCTGTTCACCGTTACCACCTTTGGCGAATCCCACGGTCCCGCAATCGGTTGCGTGATCGATGGCTGCCCGCCGGGCCTGGTGCTGTCGGAAGCGGACATCCAGCCGGAACTGGACCGCCGCAAGCCAGGCACTTCGCGCCACGTGACGCAGCGCCAGGAACCCGACACGGTGCAGATCCTGTCCGGCGTGTACCAGGGCGTGACGACCGGCACCCCGATCGCGCTGCTGATCAAGAATGAAGACCAGCGCAGCAAGGATTACGGCAATATCGCGGAGAGCTTCCGTCCCGGCCATGCCGACTACACCTATTGGCACAAATACGGCGTGCGCGACCCGCGCGGCGGCGGCCGCTCCTCGGCGCGCCTGACGGCCCCGGTGGTAGGCGCCGCGGCCATTGCCAAGAAATGGCTGAAGGAGAAGTACGGCACCGAATTTGCCGGCTGCATGAGCCAGCTGGGCGAGATCGAAGTGCCGTTCGAGAGCTTCGAGCACGTGCCGTCCAACCCCTTCTTCGCCGCCACCTCCGACACGGCCCTGATCGAGCGCATGGAAG
>CAMLRG010000268.1 GCA_946482335.1 uncultured Duganella sp.
CGACGCGCCGCACCAGGCCGAGCGCCGCACGCGACTGCTGCTCGGCGCCCGCCAGGTCGCCCTGGCGTGCCTGCTCGACCGCCAGCCCCAGCATCGCCTCCGCTTCCAGCAGCCTGGAGCCGGCCAGCCCGGCCTGTACGCGCATGGCGGCATAATGCTCCGCGGCCAGCTTGTAGTGGCCGCCGGCGCGGTAAGCGAAGGCCAGGCCCTGGTTGGCATACATCAGCGCGCGCGGGTCGCGGCTGCTGCGTGCGATGTCCATCGTCTGCATCGCCATTTCCATCGATTGCTGCATCATGTCATAGCGGTGGTACATCATCGCCATGCGCAGCAAGGCTTCCCCGAGCAGGTCGGGACGGTTGACGCCCTTCAGCAATTCCACACTGTGTTTGGCCGCCGTCAGCATGTCGCCGATGCGGGCCGAATAGACCGACGTGAAAAACAGCGTCAATTCCGCCTCCGCCTGGCCGACGCGGTCGCCGCTGCGCGCTGCCAGTTGCAGGGCTTGCCGCGCATGCCGTTCCGCGTCAACCGTGCGCGCCATGTTCGCCTCAGTGCGCGCCAACAGGTTTAAAGCCAGGATCTGGTCGGCGGGGGTGGCAGCGGCCGGCAGTGCGTCCAGCAAACGCTGCGCGCGCGCGAACGACAGGGGCACATCGTTCTCGGCCAGCTGGCGGGTCTGCGCGACCTGGCGCTGCCAGGCCGCGAGATCGCCATGGCCGGCGGCGCCGGCGGCGCTGAACAGGCCGAAGGCGAGCACGCCCGCCAGCGGCCGGCGCAGCCTGGGGAAATTGGACGGTGGATTCAGCAGCATACGGAAGGATTTCTCACGATCGCCATCTTCGCCAAATCCGCCACTGTGGCATATCAGGCATTCCTGATAATCCAGTAAGGATTCGCGCGTCGACGGTGGATCAGGAAATCCCTACCAGCAAATCAAGATTGGCTGATATTGCGAATTGGAAAAGATTGTTAACTTTCGCGAACTATGCACATGCGAAAGGACATGACGTGACCATCCCATCAACCACGGCGGACAACGCCGCACCGGGCGCAAGCGCCGGGACGCCATCGAAACCGCTCGAGTTCCTGGCCTTCACCCTCGGCCGGGAGGAATACGGCATCGATATCCAGCAGGTGCAGGAGTTGCGCGGCTACGATGCGGTGACCCGCATCGCCAATGCGCCGGACTATATCAAGGGCGTGGTCAACCTGCGCGGCACCATCGTGCCCATCCTCGATATGCGGCTCAAGCTCAAACTCGGCACCCCGGCCTACGACCAGTTCACGGTGGTCATCATCCTCAACGTGGCCGGCCGCACCATGGGCATGGTGGTCGACAGCGTGTCGGACGTGACCACCCTGGCGCCGGAACAGATCAAGCCCGCCCCACCCATGGGCAGCGCGCTGGACATCGATTATGTGACCGGCCTGGGCACGGTCGACGACCGCATGCTGATCCTGGTCGATATCGACCAACTGATGGCCAGCCCGGACATCGGGCTGCTCGACGCGGCGGCTTGACGCGTTCCTCCCATATCGGACAAGAAGAAGACATGAAATTTGCAAACCTGAACATCGGCACCCGCCTCGGCATCGGCTTTGCCGCCATCCTCCTCCTGTTGGCCGCGGTGGTCGGCATCGGCATGGGCCGCCTGTCCGCCCTGAACGACAACGTGGTCGAGTTCGCGGACGAGCGCCTGCCGAAAGTGCAGATGTCCAGCGATTGGATCATCGCCATGCTGCAAACCGCGCGCCACACCCGCAATATGCTGATCCTGGACGACCCGGAAAAGGTCAAGGCCGAGATCAAGGGCGCCATGAAGCTGAAGCAGCAGCGCAAGGAATACATGGAAGCGCTGCAAATGAGCATCACCAGCCCGGAGGGCAAGGCCGTGCTGCAAAAAGTCCTCGATACCCGCGCCATCTATACCCCGTTCGAGGACAAGTACCTGGAACTGGTGGGCGAAGGCAAGTTGGCAGAGGCCAAGGTCGTGCTGCTGGAGCAGGCCCGCCCGACACAGCTGGCCTACATCGATGCGCTGTACAAGCTGGTCGCCTATCAAATGGACCAGGCCAAACAAGCGTCGATCGCGGCGCAGGCAGACTACCATACGGGCCGCGACCTGATGGCCGGCCTGCTGGCCGGCGCCCTGCTGATCGGGATCGGCTACGCCTACTACGTCACCCGCTCCATCACCCGCCCGATCGCGACCGCACTCGAGGTGGCCCAGACCGTGGCCTCCGGCGACCTGACCAGCCGCATCGAAGTCAGCAGCCGGGATGAAACCGGCCAACTGCTGCAAGCCCTGAAGAACATGAACGACAACCTGCTCGGCATCGTCGGCCAGGTGCACCAGGGCACCTCGACCATTGCAGCGGCTGCGGGGCAGATCGCGTCCGGCAATCAGGACTTGTCCTCGCGCACCGAACAGCAGGCCGGCTCGCTGGAGGAAACCGCCTCCTCGATGGAGGAACTGACCGCCACGGTGCGCCAGAATGCGGACAATGCGCGCCAGGCCAACCACCTGGCGGCGGCGGCGTCGGAAGTGGCGCGCAAGGGTGGCGACGTGGTGGCGCAAGTGGTGGACACCATGGGTTCGATCAACGCGTCGGCCAACAAGATTTCCGACATCATCGGCGTCATCGACGGCATCGCCTTCCAGACCAATATCCTGGCGCTGAACGCGGCCGTGGAAGCGGCGCGCGCCGGCGAGCAGGGACGCGGCTTTGCCGTCGTGGCGTCGGAAGTGCGCAACCTGGCGCAGCGCAGTGCCGCCGCCGCCAAGGAAATCAAGCTCCTGATCGGCGACTCGGTGGACAAGGTCGAAGCCGGCAGCAAGCTGGTCGACCAGGCCGGCGCCACGATGGGCGACATCGTCGCCGGCATCGCGCGCGTGACCGACATCATGGCCGAGATCACGGCGGCCAGCGCGGAGCAGAGCGCCGGCATCGAGCAAGTCAACCAGGCCATCGGCCAGATGGACCAGGTGACGCAGCAAAATGCCGCGCTGGTGGAGGAAGCGGCCGCCGCCGCCGCCTCGCTGCAGGACCAGGCCGGCCAGCTGATGCAAGCGGTGGGCCGCTTCAAGCTGGCCGACGGCGACCGCCCTGGCGGCAGTGCGACGCTGCAGCAGCGCTATGGCCACGCCGCGCCGCCCGCGCCACAGGCGGCGCCGGTGAAGATGCTGGCCCGGCAAGCAGCCGCTAGCGAAGAGTTCGAAATCTTCTGATCCGACCCCGGCCCAGCGGGTCGCCGGGTCAGGCGGACAGGCGTGTCGCCTGGCGCCGCACTGCCGGCGCAGCCCCCTCCGCGGTCAGTTTGAAGGAATCGACCAGTTGCGCCAGATGCAGCGCCTGGTTCTGCATGGCCTGCGCGGCGGCGGCCGACTGCTCGACCAGCGCCGCATTTTCCTGCGTGACGTCATCCATCCGGCTGACGGCCCGGCTGACCAGTTCGATCCCATGCCGCTGCTCCTCACTGGCCGCTGAGATGTCGGCCATATAGCCGGCCACCTGCTGCACCGAGGCGACGATTTCTTCCATCGTCCGGCCCGCGGTGCCGACCAGTCCGCTGCCGGCTTCCACCTTGTCCACCGCATTGCCGATCAGCGCCTTGATTTCTTTCGCCGCCTCGGCCGAGCGCTGCGCCAGGCTGCGCACTTCACTGGCCACGACGGCAAAGCCGCGGCCCTGCTCGCCCGCGCGCGCCGCTTCCACGGCTGCGTTCAGTGCCAGGATATTGGTCTGGAACGCGATGCCATCGATGACGCCGATGATGTCGACGATCTTGTGCGAGCTTTCGCGGATCGAGGCCATGGTGCCCACCACCTGGTCTACCGCCGCGCCGCCCCGGGCTGCGAGGGCGGAAGCGCCGGCGACCAGACGGTCGGCCTCGCGCGCATTGTCCGCGTTCTGTTTCACGGTGCCAGTCAATTCTTCCATCGAAGCGGCCGTTTCCTGCAGCGAACTGGCCTGTGATTCGGTGCGCGCTGACAGGTCGGTATTACCGGCTGCGATCTCGCGCGCACCATGGTTGACCACGCCCGTCGACTCCTTGATCTTCCCGACCAGCAGCTTCACATTGGTTTGCAGGACGCGCAGCGACTGCACCAGCCGGGTATGCTCGTCATTGCCCTCCGCCGCGATCTTGCCGGACAGGTCGCCGGCGCTCATGCGTTCGATGTCCTGCCGGACGCGTTCCAGCGGCGCCACGGTGGCGCGGTCGAGCGCGTAGCCGAATATCCCAGCCGACAATATCCCGGCCACGCATGCCGCACCCGCCCAGGCATCGATGGGCGCAGCCCCGCGCGCCAGGCAGGCCAGCAGCGCCGCGAACAGCAGTACCGGCACGCTGGAAAAGAGCACGATGCGGCTGCGGATCGAGATGCGGGCCGCCGCCCGCACGCGCTGGGCCAGCGAACGGCCCACCACGGCGCCCTCGCGCACCTCCAGCCGTGTGCTGCCACGGCGGATTTCGCGGTAAGCCTGCTCGGCCGCGGCCACCTGCTCCCGGCTCGGCTTGACCCGCACTGAGGTATAGCCGACCACTTTGCCGTTCTCCAGCATCGGTGCAGCGTTTGCTTCGACCCAATAATGGTCGCCGTTCTTGCAGCGGTTCTTGACCAGTCCAGTCCAGGCTTTGCCACTTTTGATGGTGCGCCAGAAATCGGCAAACGCTTCCGCCGGCATGTCCGGATGGCGCACGATATTCTGCGGCGCTCCCAGCAATTCATCTGCCGAGAATCCGCTGATGTTGATGAAGTCCTGGTTGACATACGTGATGTTGCCCTGCAAATCCGTCTCGGAGACGACGGTTTCATGGTCGTTCAGGATGTATTCGACATTCGTCACTGGCAAATTGCTCCGCATCGTTGGCTCCCCATTTCATGGATGCGATTGGCCGGCGGCCAACCAAAATGGGCGAAGGTAGCAGCGCGCTGGAGCGCGCGCTATCAGGGTTTCCTTGAAATGAGGTAAGACATTCCCTATTGGACGATTTCGGAATTTCCTGATTTCGGCAGCGGCCAAAAATTCGTAGACTCGCTGCCGCAAAATAACGATACAGGGAATATAAAATTGAAATTGACTTTGCGCCGCAAGCTTCTTATCCCATTGATCATCAGTTGGCTCTGCCTGCTAAGCGTCACCACCGTCAACATTTTCCAGACCAAGGCGCGCCGGTTCGAAGAACGCCGGATCGCATTGAAGTTTGCCGCCGACGTTGGCATGTCCACCGTGAAGGAATACGCCGCCCTGGCGAGCGCGGGTGCCATGCCCCTGGCCGAAGCGAAGCAGCAAGCGCTGGCCCGGGTGAAAGCCATGCGCTATGGGGCAGACGGCTATATCACGGTGCTGGACTCGCACCCGACCATGCTGATGCACCCCATTAAGTCCGAGCTGTCGGGCAGGGACATGTCCGGCTTCCAGGACCTGGCGGGACAGCACCTCTTCGTCAACGTGGCGGCCATTGCCAAAGGCGCCGGCGAAGGCTGGCTCGAATACGTGTGGCCCAAGCCAGGCCACCCCGACCAGAAGCTGGCATTCCCCAAGGGCTCTTACATCCTGACCTATAAACCGTGGGACTGGACGTTCATGACCGGGGTCTACCTCGACGACCTGGAGCAAGCGTTCCGCCAGGACCTCTGGCGCGCGGGCATCCTGCTGGCCGTGATCGGCGTCGCGCTGACCGCCATCATCGCCCTGGTGATCCGCCATATCGAACGCTCGATCGGCGGCGAGCCGGAGCAGGCCGTCGACATCGCGCAACGCATCGCCACCGGCGACCTGAGCAAGCCTGTGCAGACCAGGGACGGCGACCAGGCCAGCCTGCTGTTCGCCATGAAGGCCATGCGCGACAGCCTGTTGCAGATCGTGCGCCAGGTGCGCGCGGGCACGGATGCCATCGCCGCCTCTTCCGCCGAAATTGCGGGCAGCAACCTGGACCTTTCCTCGCGCACGGAACAGCAGGCTGCCGCCCTGCAGGAAACTGCCGCGTCGATGGGGCGTCTCACCTCGACGGTACGGCAAAATGCCGACAGTGCACGCCAGGGCAACACGCTGGCCCAGTCGGCGTCCAGCGTGGCCGCACATGGCGGTGCGGTGGTGGCGCAGGTGGTCGGTACGATGGCAACCATCCAGGCCTCGTCGCGCCAGATCGCGGAGATCATTGCGGTCATCGACGGCATCGCCTTCCAGACCAACATCCTGGCGCTGAACGCCGCCGTGGAAGC
>CAMLRG010000269.1 GCA_946482335.1 uncultured Duganella sp.
GGCCCGGACATCCCGGTGGGCCACGGCCAGACCTACTCCGCCCACCCGGTCAGTGCCGCCATCGGCCTGGAAGTGCTGCGCCTGTACCTGGACGGCGGCCTGCTGGCCAACGCACAGGCGCAGGCGCCGCGCTTCGCCCAGGGCTTGCAGGACTTGCTGGGCCATCCGCTGGTGGGCGACGCGCGCAGCCGCGGCCTGCTCGGCGCGCTGGAACTGGTGAGCGACAAGGCGGCGCGCACGCCGTTCGATCCGGCCCTGCGCATTTACGACCGGATCGCCCAGGCGGCCGGCGAACAGGGGGTGATCTTCCGCGCCTTCACCGACGGCAACCTGGGCTTCGCCCCGGCCCTGTGCTACACGGAGCAGGAATTCGACCTGCTGTTCCAACGCTTGCGTGCCACGCTGGACCAGGTGCTGGAACAGAAAGAAGTGCGCAGCGCGCTGGCCTGAACAAGGCTTCCGATTCGTATTTCCTGCGTGCTACAATCAATTCGGAGCGCTCCCCGGCGCTCCAATTGCCGAGGGATTCTATGCTTGAAGGTGCATTCAAACTGGACAGGATCGACATCCGCATCCTGTCCCATCTGCAGCAAAGCGGGCGGATTGCCAACGTGGACCTGGCCGATGCGGTCGGCCTGTCGCCCAGCCCCTGCCTGATCCGCGTCAAGCGGCTGGAAAAAGCGGGCTACGTGACCGGCTATGGCGCCCACATCGAACTGGAAAAGATCGGCAACGTGCAACTGGTGTTCACCCAGGTAACGCTGACCGACCACCGCCGCGAAGACTTTGCCAAGTTCGAGGCGGCCATCCGCAAGATCGACGAGATCGTGGAGTGTCACCTGGTCAGCGGCGGTTTCGATTATCTGCTCAAGTTCGTGACCACCGGCGTGGTGCATTATCAGACCATCATCGAAGGCTTGCTGGACCAGCACATCGGCATCGAAAAGTATTTCAGCTATATCGTGATCAAATCGCCTTTCACCAAAGGCTACTATCCGGTCGAAAAGCTGTTCACCCAGTCGGCCTGACCGTCCCTTCCCGAGTGGCGGCGCAGAATATGCCGCCGCCGCCCCAAATTCGCAATTTCCGCCGCTCTGCAGCAAGCAGAACGGCCTCCTCCCCTCCCGCTTCCGGCCTACCATGGTCATGACTTTCACCCAAAGGGAAACTCATGACCACGTCCAACTACATCAACGGTTGCTGGCAGCACGCGCAGGACAACGCCAGCTACCAAGTCACCAATCCCGCCGACGGCAGCCTGATCGCCTCGGTACCCGATAGTTCCACCGAGGATGCGCGCGCCGCCGTCGACGCCGCGGCGGCGGCCCTGCCGGCCTGGAAGGCGCGCAGCGCCCGCGAACGCGCCCAGCTGATCAAGCGCTGGCACGCCCTGATCGTCGCCAACGCGGACGACCTGGCGCAAACCATTTCCAGCGAACAGGGCAAGCCGCTGGCCGAAGCGCGCGGCGAGGTGGCCTATGGTGCCTCGTATGTCGAATGGTTCGCCGAAGAAGCCGTGCGGGCCTATGGCGACATCATTCCGGAACCGGTGCGCGGCAAGAAGATGCTGGTGCTGAAGGAACCGGTCGGCGTGGTGGCCGCCATCACGCCATGGAACTTCCCGCTGGCCATGATCGCCCGCAAGATCGCGCCGGCACTGGCTGCCGGCTGCACCGTGGTGGCCAAGCCGGCGGAGGATACGCCGCTTACCGCGCTGGCATTGGCCGCGCTGGCCGGCGAAGCGGGCATTCCGCCCGGCGTGCTGAACATCGTGACGGCTTCGCGCGAACGCACGCCGTCCGTCGCTGCCGCCTGGCAGCAGGATGGCCGCGTGCGCAAGATCACCTTCACCGGTTCCACCGCCGTCGGCAAGCTGCTGGCGCGCGGCGGCGCCGACACCCTGAAGAAGCTGTCGCTGGAACTGGGCGGCAATGCCCCCTTCCTGGTGTTCGAAGACGCCGACCTGGAGGTGGCCGTCAACGGCCTGATGGCGGCCAAGTTCCGCAACGGCGGCCAGACTTGCGTGTCGCCCAACCGCATCTATGTGCATGCCAGCGTCTACGACCGCTTCGCGGAAAAACTGGCGGCCCGCGTCAGCGCCCTGGCGGTCGGTCCGGCCACCGACCCGGCATCGCAGATCGGCCCCATGATCAACCAGCGCGCCGTCGACAAGATCGCCGCCCATGTGGCCGACGCGCGCTCCAAAGGCGCCGTCGTGCTGTGCGGCGGCGAGCGCCTGGCCGGCTTGGGCCCGAACTACTTCGCCCCCACGGTGCTGGGCAACGCCAGCCACGACATGCTGCTGGCGCATGAGGAAACCTTCGGTCCGGTCGTGCCGCTGTTCCGCTTCGAGAACGAAGATGAAGTGGCAGGCTTCGCCAATGACACCCCGTTCGGCCTGGCCGCCTATTTCTTCACCCAGGATATTGCCCGCCTGTGGCGCATGGCCGAACGCCTGGAAACCGGCATCGTCGGCATCAACGAAGGCGCCCTGGCGGCGGAAGCCGCGCCTTTCGGCGGCATCAAGGAATCGGGCTATGGCCGCGAAGGCTCGCGCTATGGCCTGGAGGACTATATGCACACCAAATACCTGTGCATCGGAGGGTTGAACAAATGAGCTTTGAACGCTACCCGATCGAAGTCGCTTTCCCCAACCTGGACGACTACGCCGAAGGCAATACCGGCGTGCCCTATGTGTACAGCTTCGACAGCGGCGTGCCTGGCAGCCACACCATGATCAACGCGCTCACCCATGGCAACGAGGTATGCGGCGCCATCGCGGTGAAGGCGATGCTGGACGGGAAGTGGCGTCCGCGCCGCGGCCGCGTCACCTTCTCGTTCGCCAACGTCGACGCCTACCGCCGCTGGGATCCCGAACGGCCCGACGCGTCGCGCTTCGTCGACCAGGACTTCAACCGGGTCTGGCAGCCGGAAGTGCTGGACGACCTGTCGCGCGACTCGGCCGAATTGCGCCGTGCGCGCGCCATGCGCCCCATCGTCGACACGGTGGACTTCCTGCTCGACCTGCACTCCATGCACGAGCGGAGCGCGCCGCTGAATGTGTGCGGCCCCCTGCAAAAAGGCATCGAACTGGCGCGGCGCCTGGGCGCGCCGGAGCACATCGTCAGCGATGAAGGCCACGCGGAAGGCCGCCGCCTGCGCGACTATGGCGACTTCGGCCGCGCCGATGCCCCGCGCAACGCCCTGCTGATCGAATGCGGCCAGCACTGGGAAGCCAGCGCCGTCGACGTGGCGCGCAACTGCTGCGCGCGTTTCCTGCTGCTGTGCGGAAACATGGACTTCAGCAATATCCCGGCCGGCTGGCTGAAACCCCAGGCCGCGCAGACCCATGTCGTGCGCGTCACCGATGCCGTGGTCGCCGAAAGCATGGATTTCCGTTTTGCCGACACCTACACCGGGCTCGAAACCTTCCCCGATACCGGCACCCTGATCGGCTGGAATGGCGGGCGCGAAGTGCGCACCCCTTACCCTAATTGCGTGCTGGTGATGCCATCGCTGCGCCAGCTGCGGCCCGGCGTGACCGTGGTTCGCCTCGGCCAGCTCCAGGGGCAGTAACAAAAAATGGCGGCCCACAGGCCGCCATTTTTTATCGGATCCTTCCTGCTCAGCGCAGGAACTGCAGGCCGATGTACAGCACCCGGTCGCGGCGGCCTTCCTTGGGCCGGCCGAGATCCTTGCCGGCACTCACATTCAGGATCAGCCCCTCGTCGAGCTTCCATTTGCCGCCGACGCTTGCGGTCGTCTGCCCGCCGTCGCGCGGCACGCGGCTGTGTTCCAGCTCGAGGCGGCATTCCAGGCGCGGCAGGCACTGGTGCAGCACCTTCACGCCCGCCTGCCATTCGTGCGGCCCGTCCTGCACCAGGTTGCGGCCCACCTCCGCATACCAGCCGGTGTCGCCGCGGCGGTAGCCCATCACCAGCGGCAACAGGACCGAGTAGCCGCGCGATTCGAGCCCGCGCGAGGCGGTGCTCGATTTCGCATTCCAGGAAACCTGGGGGAACACCGCCAGCGCCGTGCCGCGCTCGGCATTCTCGTAAAAGCGCCATTTGGCGCCGGTCGTGAAATTGCCGGCACCGCCGGTCCAGGCACCGGCCTGGTCCCGCACGCGCACATAGGGCAATCCCAGCAGCAGCTGCACCGTATCGCCGTAGCCGTAATTGATCTCGGCTTCCGGCAAGGCCAGCCGCCAGCTGCCGACGGAGCGCTCGGCGCTGATGCCAAGATTGTTTTCCCAGCGGCCGGCACCTGGCGTATCGGTGTCCTCGGTGGCGGCGGCCGGCGCGGCCAGTGCCGCCAGCAGCACGCAGCCGGCGCAATGTTTCAGAAGTAGCGTACCCATTTCTGTTTCGAAGTTCGTTTGAAGTTGGCAAAAGCCCGGCAAGGCACGTACAGGATCGGCATCAGCAACGGCGTGACCACCCACACCGGCCAGACCGCATCCACACCCCAGCGCTCGCCATGGTTGGCCCCGAACAGCGCCACCAGGACGTGCTGCATCGCCAGCAGGAAGTACAGGTGCAGCAGGTAATAGAACATTGGCGCACCGCCGAAGGTGGCGCAGGCACGGGTGAACCAGTTCTCAATCGGTTCCAGCCAGGCCGCCACCAGCGCCCCCACACCCAGTGTCATCAGCAGGAAGTCCAGCGATGGCGGGTATTTGGTGAAGTTGAAGAAGGACATCACCGTCTGCACCGTGGTTTCGCCATGCACCCACGGCAGTTCTTCGCCATAGATATTGAAGCCGCGCAGCACCGCCAGCAGCAGCAAGGCGCCGGAACCGAACAGGCGCAGCAGCGCGCGGCGCCGTTCCGGCGCGATGCCGCGTGCATACAGCGGGCCCGCCGCATAGCCGACCAGGATCACGCCGATCCAGGGCAGCAGCGGATACGTCACCTTCAGCTTGACGGCACCGTCGGCGATCAGGTAGCCGCGGTGCAGCAGGACGGTCCACACGTAATAGGCGAAAGTGCCGGGTTCGAAACTCATCCAGGTGAGCGCGTTGTGGCCGAACACGATCAGCAGTCCCGTCGCACCGATCAGCTTGAGCGGCAGCTTATGCACCAGGCCGAGGAAAATCATGGCCAGGCCGATCACCCAGATCACTTGCAGGTACAGGGTGGCAGGCGGGAATTTGCCGGCCCAGGCGAAATTGACGGCGAAGATCTCCAGCACGACCAGCAGCAAGCCGCGCTTGACCAGGAAGCCGGTTGCGTCACGCGGCCCCGCCGCGGGATGCGCATACAGCCAGGCCGACAGGCCGGTCAGGAACACGAACATCGGCGCGCAGAAGTGCGCGGCCATGCGTGTAAAGAACAGCGCGGGCTCGGTCTGCGACACCGTCATCGGGTCGGTCACCTGCATGTGCAGGTAGATCGTTTCGCGCACGTGGTCGAACAGCATGATCAGCATCACCAGTCCGCGCAGGACATCGATGATGGCGATCCGGTTGCGGATCGCCTGTTCGGTGGGATTGACGATGGCGGTCGGCCCCGCCGGCGGTTGGGCCCAGACGGCCGTATTATGGATGCTGGTTCGGTCCATTGTGCACTTTCTCTGATAGCTGCGGGGTTTATATGGATATACGCGCAAATCCATTGTATGGATGCATAATATTTTTTTCTGCTTTGTTGACCCTTCCGCGCAACGCCGCGCGCCCAAAAATCGGCGCTGCTCAGCATATTCTTCGGCGGCGCAAACTATGCTGGCCGGCCGCCCGAAAACCGCCATTTCTGCGCCGCGAGCCCGTGCAAACGCTACAAAGCCTGCGTCAAGCTGTGATGTAATGGGCTTGTATCAACAACATGCATAAGGGGAAGCGATGAAAGATGCGGGTCAGGTTACGCGGCGCGGCGCCTGGCTTGTCGATGACATAGAGGTCGGAA
>CAMLRG010000270.1 GCA_946482335.1 uncultured Duganella sp.
AGCTGTATTCGCGCATCCTGCTGCGCGCCGCCGCCGCGCGCGTGCTCAGGGCTTGACGATCACCTTGCCGGTCACCTTGCGTGCCGCCATCGCTTCCAGCGCGCGCGGCGTGTCAGCCAGTGCGTAGCGTGCCGAGATGTGCGGACGGATCTTGCCTTCGGCCAGCCAGCCCAGTAGCTGCATCATGCCGGCCAGGTTGGCCTTCGGCTCGCGCTTGGCGAACTCGCCCCAGAACACGCCCACCAGCGAAGCCCCTTTCAGCAGCGTGAGGTTCAACGGCAGCTTGGGGATCTCGCCGTTGGCGAAACCCACCACCAGGTAGCGCCCGCGCCAGCCGATGGAGCGGAAAGCCGGTTCGGCATACTGGCCGCCCACCGGGTCGTAAATCACGTCCGGGCCCTTGCCCTCGGTGGCAGCCTTGATGGCTTCGCGCAGGTCGCCGCTGCTGTAGTTGATCAGGACGTCGGCGCCATGCTCCCGGCACACCGCCAGCTTTTCTTCGCTGGAAGCGGCGGCGATCACGCGCGCCCCGAGTGCCTTGCCGATCTCGATGGCGGCCAGGCCGACGCCGCCCGCAGCGCCCAGTACCAGCATGGTTTCGCCGGCCTTCAGTTGGGCGCGGTCCACCACCGCATGATGGGAGGTGCCATAGGTGAGGGTGATGGCGGCGGCGGTATCGAAATCCATCCCCGGCGGCATCGGCATCAACGCGGACGCCGGCGCCAGCAACTGTTCGGCAAAACCGCCATGCGCGGCGAAGGCGATCGCCTTGTCGCCCGGCTTGAAGCCTTGTACGCCTTCGCCCACCGCCAGCACCACGCCGGACACTTCATTACCCGGCGTGAAAGGCAACGACGGCCGGTACTGGTACTTGCCCTGGATGATCAGCACGTCGGGGAAGTTGACTGCGGCCGCCTTCACCTGCAGCACCACCTGGCCCGGTCCCGGCTGCGGATCGGGCAATTCCTCCAGCACCAGCGTGTCGGGCAAGCCCCAGTCCTTGCAAACGATAGCCTTCATTTGATCTCCCTATTTATCGAACGATCGTACGATTATGCCCCAGAACAGTTTGCGCGGGCACAAAGCGTGGCATCTGGCGCGGGAATAAATTGGGCTGGCAGGGGAGGCGATTGCCATGAGTATCCGGTACGGCTGCTTTTTCAGTTACGCGCATGGCCAGCACGCATATATGAGCCATTTCAAGGACGACCTGGTCGATGCCCTGAAATGCTATCTCGAGCCCCATTTCGACAACGAGACCGAACTGTTCGTCGATAGCGAGCAACTGGGTGGCGGCGACGATATCGACCGCCGCATTGCGCTGGCCATGTGCCAGAGCGTGTCGATGATCATGATCTACACGCCGAAATTCGAAGCCCACCCATATACCCGGCGCGAATTCGCCGCCATGCAGCTGATCGAGGCCGAACGCAGCGGCTGGTATGAGTTGCCCAGCCACCTGATCATTCCCGTCATCATGACCCGCCATCCGCTGAGCCTGCCGCGCCAGATCGCGGAGCCGGGCATGTACGTGGACTTTTCGCGCTACACGCTGGCGAGCGGCGACTTGAAGACCAATCCCGACTTCCTGCCCGACATCCGGCGCATCGTCGACCGCATCACCATGCACTACCACTGCCTGAAGGCGAGCATCCCGCCCCAGCACGACTGCAGGGATTTCGTGCTGCCGCCGGTTCCGCCGGAATGGCGGCCACCGGCACCGCCCCATTTCCCACGCTGATAAACACCTGAAAGAGCGCCATGGAACTCCTACGCCTGCACCTGCCGCAGCTGCCATCAGCCGGCGAAGTTACCACTTTCTATTCCTACCAGGGCGGCGTGGGCCGCACGATGGCGCTGGCCAACCTGGGATATCTGCTGGCGCAACGGCGGATGGCGCCGGTCCTGCTGGTGGACTGGGACCTGGAGGCGCCGGGCCTGCACTATTACTTTCCCGGCGCGCCGGAAGCCCCCGGCGTGCTCGATCTGTTCGAAGCTTGCCGCGACCAGCTGCAGGAACGCGCCGGCCGCTACGCCAGCGACCATGCGCTGGCCGAAGCGGTGCTCGACGCGGTGCATTGGGAGCAATACCTGGTCAGGGCATGCGACGACCGGCCCCTCTGGCTGCTGCGCGCTGGGCGGTGCGATGGCAGCCATGCGGAACGCGCGGCCCTGCTGGACTGGCAAGCCATGTTCGACGCCTGCCCCGCGCTGTTCCGCAACTTTGCCGCGCGCCTGGCCCGCCATTTCGGCCACGTGCTGGTCGACGCCCGCAGCGGGCGCGCCGATTGCGCCGCCATCTGCACCACGCTGCTGCCGACGCGGCTGGTGCTGGTGTTCGCCCCCAACCGGCAGAACCTCGACGGGCTGGAGCAACTGGTGGCGCGCGCCACCGGCTACCGCAGCTGCCATGAGGAGGAACAGCGCCAGTTGCTGGTCTACCCGTTGCCCTCGCGCATCGATGCGGCGGACCCGGCACTGTGCGCGTTGTGGCGGCGCGGCGATGGCGGCTACCAGCCGCTGTTCGAGCGCGCGCTGGCCCAGGCGTATGGCTTGCCCTGGCTGTCGCTGGAAGCCTGGTTCGATGCGGTGCAGCTGCCCCATTGCGCCAGCCTGGCGGCAGGCGAGCCACTGCCGGCGAGTGCGCTGCAGGACGGCTATGAGGCTTTCCTGCACTGGTTCCGCGACGGCTTGTGTCCCTGGCAACGCTTGCCCGCCGCCCCCGCCACGGCGATGAACAGCCACCATCCCTGGCCGCTGGAAGAGGCACGCACCGGCTACTGGCCGCTGCCCGCGGCGATGTAAATATGTCGGGCCCGTCGCGGCGCGGCCGTCGTTGCTTCAGGTAAAATTCCCGGTATGAGAATCCTGATCAGTAACGACGACGGCTACCTGGCGCCCGGTATCAATGCGCTGGCCGAAGCCTTGCAGCCCATTGCCGACATCGTAGTGGTGGCCCCTGACAGCAACCGCTCCGGCGCGTCCAATTCCTTGACGCTGGACCGACCGCTGTCAGTGCAGCAGGCGGCCAATGGTTTCTATTTTGTCAATGGCACACCTACCGATTGCGTGCACGTGGCCCTGACCGGCTTGCTCGATCACGCGCCCGACCTGGTGGTGTCCGGCATTAACAACGGCCCCAATATGGGCGACGACACCCTGTATTCCGGCACCGTGGCGGCCGCCACCGAAGGTTATCTGTTTGGTATCCCGGCCATGGCCTTCTCGCAAGCGGCATATGGCTGGGCCCACGTCGATGCCGCGGCGCGCGTGGCGCGCGAGCTGGTGCAGCGCTACCTGGAATTGCTGGACCGGCCCTACCTGTTGAACGTGAACATACCGACCTTGCCCTATGCGCAGCTGGGTCCCCTGACCCCGACCCGTCTCGGGCGCCGCCACCAGGCCGAACCCGTGGTCAAGGCGCTCGACCCGCGCGGCCGGGAAATCTACTGGATCGGCCCGCCCGGCGCCTGCAAGGATGCCGGCGAGGGCACCGACTTCCACGCCGTCGCCAATGGCCGCGTGTCGCTGACGCCGCTGCAGATCGACCTGACCCACCGCCAACAACTCGCTACCCTGGCAAAGGCCATCGCATGAGCGACAAGACCCGCACTTTCCCGCTGCCCCTGTCATCCATCACCGACAAGAGCCCGGTGAAAAAGCCGGTCTATAGCGCCGTGGCGACGCCACAAACCGCGACACAGAACGCCGCCAGGACGGCGGCGGCCAGCCCGGGCGGCTGGCGCCCGCCGCAGCCGGTGGCCTCGCCCTCGCGCGCCCATTCCTACGCCCAGGAACGGGCCCAGGTGCAGCTTGCCCCGCTGGCGGCGCCGCGCCAGCACGCCCTGGTATCGGAAGGCGTGCGGCGCGCCATGGTGCAGCGCGTGGCCAAGCAAGGCGTGAGCGACCCGGTGGTGCTGGGGGCGCTGGACAGCGTGCCGCGCCACCAGTTCATGGACGAAGGCTTGGCGCCGCAAGCCTATATCGACGCTTCGCTGCCGATCGGCCACCACCAGACCATTTCCCAGCCCTATATCGTGGCGCGCATGATCGAGGTGATGCGCGCCGGGCAGGACCTGCACCGCGTGCTGGAAATCGGCACCGGCTGCGGCTACCAGGCGGCGGTGCTGGCCTGCGTGGCGCGCGAGGTCTATTCCATCGAACGCATCAAGCCTTTGCACGAACTGGCCAAGGCCAACCTGCGTCCCCTGCGGGTGCCAAACCTCCGTTTGCACTACGGAGATGGTATGCTAGGCTTGCCGCAGGCGGCGCCATTCGATGGCATCATCCTTGCCGCCGCGGGACTGGAAGTACCCCAGGCCCTGCTGGAACAATTGAACATCGGCGGCCGCCTGGTCGCGCCAGTCGGAGCCCGCACCCAGCATCTCGAACTGGTCACCCGCGTCGGGAAGCACGAATGGGTGCGCCAGACACTGGAACACTGCCATTTTGTGCCGCTGCGTCCTGGCACCGTATAACACACTGACCAAGAGAATGACGAAGAAATACTCCCTTTTCCTGACGGCGGCCTCGCTGGCCGTGCTGACCGCATGTTCGACCCCGCCGACGCCGGCGCCGGTCGAAGACCGCTCGATACCGCAACCGACCACCCCGCCGAAAGCGGCACCGGTGGAAGAGGTGAAAGACAAGGAAGGCTTCCATACCGTCCGCAAGGGCGACACCCTGATCCGCATCGCTTTCGACCGCGGCCTGAATTACCGTGACCTGGCGGCCTGGAACAACCTGGCCAACCCGGACGACATCAAGGTCGACCAGGTATTGCGCCTGACGCCGCCGGAAGGCGTGCAGACTGCCGCCGTGCCAACCCCGCCACAGATCGAGAAGACGCCGCCGCCGCCGCGCAAGTCCACGCCGAAGGGCGAAAAACGTCCGTATTCCGAGACCGCCGTCGCAGAGCTGCAAAAAGCCGACGAACGGGCCGAAAAACCGGCCCAGGTGGCCAGCCTGACGCCGGCCCCGGCGCCGCCACCGGCGCCCGCCCCGGCCGTCAGCGCGGAAGACCGCGACCTGGTCTGGACCTGGCCTTCCGACGGCCGCGTGGTGGCCCAGTTCGACGAGGGCAAGAACAAGGGCATCGACATCGCCGGCCGCGCCGGACAACAAGTGTTGGCTGCGGAACGAGGAAAAGTGATGTATGCCGGCAGCGGCATCCGCGGATATGGTAATCTCGTCATTGTGAAGCACAGTAACAGCCTGTTGTCAGCCTACGCCCACAACCGCGCCATCCTGGTAAAGGAAGGCCAGGAAGTGCGCAGGGGGCAGGCAATTGCTGAAATGGGGGACTCCGATACCGACACCGTCAAGCTGCACTTTGAGATAAGGCAGCAGGGCAAGCCGGTGGATCCATCGAAATTCCTGCCTAACCGCTAGATAAGCACCCATGACACGCTCGCCGAATGACCAACTGGAAGACGATTCGATTCCGGAGGAATTTCCGGACGAGCCGATCGACGAAGTCGCGATCGATTCCATGGAACCGGACGGCGAAGTTGCGGTCGAGGGCGGCGGCGCCGTCCTGGAAAGCGTCGACGAGCTGAAAAAAGTGCTGGCGGCGGAGCTCTCCACCGACACCACCCAGCACTACCTGAACCAGATCGGCACCCGGCCCTTGCTGACGGCGCAGCAGGAAGTGCATTTCGCCACCCTGGCCAAACAGGGCGACTTTTCGGCCCGCCAGACCATGATCGAGCATAACCTGCGGCTGGTGGTGTCGATCGCCAAACATTACATCAACCGCGGCGTGGTCCTGCTCGACATGATCGAGGAGGGCAATATCGGCTTGATGCGCGCCATCGACAAATTCGAGCCGGAGCGCGGTTTCCGCTTTTCGACCTATGCCACCTGGTGGAT
>CAMLRG010000271.1 GCA_946482335.1 uncultured Duganella sp.
CGGCACCAGATCCTCCACCAGCTTAGGCGACTCCTTGCCCAAGTGATCCAGCAGCGCCTGCACCTCGCCGCGCCCCAGCAATTCCGAAGCATGCGAAGTAATCAAATGGTTCAAATGGGTCGCCACCACAGTCCCCGCATCCACCACCGTATACCCCATGCCCGTAGCCTGGTCGCGCAAGGAAGCATCGATCCAGATCGCCGGCAGCCCGAACGCCGGGTCGGTCGTCACCAGCCCAGGCAGCGTACCGCTCGCCATACCCGGATTGATCGCCAGATACTGCCCATTGAACGCTTCCCCCGTCCCCACTTCCACGCCCTTCAGCGTGATACGGTAAGCCGAAGGCTTGAGTTCCAGGTTATCGCGGATATGCACCGGCGGCGCCAGGAAGCCCACTTCCTGCGCAAACTTCTTGCGGATACCCTTGATGCGCTTCAGCAGCTCCCCGCCCTGCGTCTTATCCACCAGCGGAATCAAGCGATAGCCCACTTCCAGGCCAAGCGTATCGACCGCCAGCACATCGCCCCAGGTCGCCTCTTCCTGCTCCGGCGCCGCCTGCGCGCCACCGGCAGCGCCAGGCGTACCCGCAGCACCCGCCCCCGCCGCCTGGTCGGCAGCCGCCGCCACCCGCTCCTTCTCCTTTTTCTGCAGCAGATAGCCGGAGCCCGCCAGCGCCGACGCCAGCAGGATGAACACCAGGTTCGGCATGCCCGGGATCAGCCCCAGTCCACCGATGATGACAGCGGTGATGTACAGCACCTGCGGCTTGGCGAACAACTGGCTGATCACCTGGGTGCCGATGTCGGTATCGGCCGCCACGCGCGACACCACGATACCGGCTGCGACCGAGATCACCAGCGAAGGGATCTGCGCCACCAGTCCGTCACCAATCGCCAGCAGCACATAGTTTTTCAGCGCATCGGCAAAGGCCATATCGTGCTGGATCATGCCCACCAGCAGGCCGCCCACCACGTTGATGACGGTCACCAGGATGCCCGCGATCGCATCGCCGCGCACGTATTTCGACGCACCGTCCATCGCGCCGTAGAATTCCGCCTCCTGCGCCACTTCATTACGGCGGCGGCGCGCTTCCGGCTCACCGATCAGGCCCGCGTTCAGGTCGGCGTCGATTGCCATCTGCTTGCCCGGCATTGCGTCCAGGGCGAAGCGCGCACCCACTTCAGCGATACGGCCCGCACCTTTGGTGACCACCACGAAGTTGATGATGGTCAGGATCACGAACACCACGATACCGACCGTGTAATTACCGCCGATCAGGAAGTGGCCGAACGCTTCGATCACCTTGCCCGCCGCATCCGGCCCGGTATGGCCTTCGGTCAGCACGACGCGGGTCGAGGCCACGTTCAGCGAAAGGCGCAGCATGGTGGACACCAGCAGCACGGTCGGGAAAGCCATGAAATCCAGCGGCTTGACCGTGTACAGGCTGGTGAGCAGCACAATGATCGACAACGCAATATTGAAGCTGAAGAACAGGTCGAGCACGAACGCCGGCAGGGGCAGGATCATCATTGCCAGCAGCATGACGATCAGGATCGGTGCAGCCAGGGCCTGCCCGTTACCGGCAATACCCTTCATCCATGGCGGCATGTTCAGCGCGTTCATTCTCTACTCCGTTACTGTTTTTTGTTCAAAGGGTCCATATCGTCCGGCACATCCAGCTTGGTCGGACGGTCCGGATAACGCAGGCCTGGACGATAGGCCTTGATCTGGTACACATACGCCAGCACCTCCGCCACAGCGGCGTACAGGCGCGGCGGGATTTCGTCGCCGATGTCGGTATGCTTGTGCAGGGCACGCGCCAGTGGCGGCGCTTCCAGGATCGCCACCCGGTGCTCTTTCGCGAGCTCGCGGATCTTGGCCGCCACTTCGTCGGTACCCTTGGCCACCACGCGCGGCGCGCCTTTCGAACCATCCGCGTACTTCAGCGCCACCGCATAGTGGGTCGGGTTGGTCACCACCACGTCCGCGGTCGGCACTTCCTGCATCATGCGTTTCTTCGCCATCTGCTGCTGCAGCTGGCGGATCTTGCCCTTGATTTGCGGATTACCGTCCGACTCCTTGGATTCCTGGATCAGCTCCTGGCGCGTCATCTTCAGCTTGTTCGCGTAATGCCACATCTGGTACGGCGCATCGATCAGCGCGATGAAGCCCAGCGCGCCGACGATCACGATAAAGCTGAAGCCCAGCATGTCCATCACGTGCACGCTGCCCATGTGCAGCGGCTCGTTCATCAGCCCGATCGCCTCCTGCAGCTGGCGCGAAATGACCATCCAGGCCACCACGCCGACGATGATGGATTTGATGATGGCCTTGACCAGCTCCACCAGCGAGTTGGTGGAAAACATATTGCCGAAGCCCGTGATGGGATTCAGCTTCATGAAATTCGGGGTGAAAGCCTTGGTCGAAAACAACCAGCCGCCGACCAGCAGCGGCGACGCCAGGGCGACCACCATGACAGCCACGCCCACCGGCAGGCAAGCCAGCATGACGTGCACCACATCCACCAGGATGCGCGTGACCAGCACGTCCGGATTGAAGACTTGCTCGCGCGTCAGCGACAGCCCGGAAGCCAAAGCGCGGCTCAATTCGCGCACCAGGCTAGAACCGGTCATCCACAGGCCGGCACCCGCCGCCATGAGGACGGTAAAGGTCGCAACTTCCCGCGACCTGGGTACGTCCCCTTCTTCACGCGCCTGCTCGAGGCGCCTCTGTGACGCGGGTTCTGTCTTTTCGGCTTCGCTGTCTTCAGCCATTTCTGCTCCTTTACTTCAGGGAATTATCTCAGCCCAACGGAGCAGCCAAAGCCGGGAACAGGACTGGTTTCCGCCACTAGCTTGCAATCATGGTGCACTGCACATTAAATAGGCAAGTTACATTTCAATTAATAGGAATTAATGAAAAATATTCGGCGTGACATTTGGTGAGAATTAATTTAATGGCAACCGCCTTAATGCTAACATGCTGAATTTAAAGCGAATTTTTCTTAATCCAACTTAATAAGTATGGTATTAAGGGATTTGCTTATCTTGCTATGCTCATGTAATATCGCGTAGTTAGAAAAATAGCCTTTGTGTAACTTTCTCAATCATATGCCTCACATCAGCAGCTCCTCAATCAGCCTGACTCCTGGCGCCTATGTTCTGCGCCACCCCGGCAACGGACTGGCCCCGCTGGCCCTGGCGCGCTCGCCCGCAACCGCGAATAACATTGGCATTCTGCAAACCATCGCCACCGCTGGTGATCTCGGGCTGCTGCTGCGCGACGCCAGCGATTGCGTGATGCTGCTGGTCTCGCGTGGACCTGTGGAACTGCTGGTGAGCGCCTACCTCGAGCGCCCCGACAGCCCGATGCCGAAACTGCGCCTCGACCGCATTGCGCTCGAGGCCCTGCCGCTTGCACCGGCGGCACCCGCTGCAGCTCCGGCAGGCGCAGCCGCGCCGCAGCCAGCGCCAGTTACGCCATCCCGCCCGATCACCATCGGCCCGCACGGCATTTCCCTGATCGGCCATATCCAGGCCGTGGGCGACAAGGTTGCCGCCATGGGCGAATTCCTCGGCGACCCAAATGCCAACCTCCGCCTGGAAGGCTTCCAGGCTGCATGGCCGGACCGCCCCGAAGGTGTAGACCTGAGCTACGGCGTAACGCTGGAAGGCATGGCCCCGACAGCCAACGTATTGAGCGGAAAATTCTGCGGCACGCGCAATGAGGCGCGCCGTATTACTGAAGTGCGCTTTGACCTGGTGGGACCTCAGGCAAAGGCATGGCGCCTGGAAGGCAGCGCCCATTTCTCCGGCGGCTATCAAATGCCGCTGGTGCCGGGCATGGCGCTCAGTGGCCCAAGTGGCTGCGAGCACCTGACCGCGTTGAACCTGCGTGCCATACCGTCTGCCACTCCAGGCAAAGCGGCCAGCGCGTGGGACGCCTCCGCACGCACCACCGTCTTCAAGGCAGCACAAGCCGCCCCGAAGCGGAAAGCGGGCAAAAAGTAAGAAAAAGAAGAGTAGTAGTAACGGCCCGGCTGCAGCCTGATGCGGTTGGGCTTTTGTCCCATTTAAAAGGAGCTTTTAATGGCTTATGAATCAGATCAGACCGTCGTCACAAACGCGCTGAAAACTTCGTCCTCCGAAGTGTTCACCGATGCGACGATTTCGCAAATCCTGGCACTGTCCAACGCCAACGGCGGCACCGTGACCGTAACGCAGCAGACCAATGACGCTGCAGCTACCCAGATCGACCTGACCACCACCACTTCCGGCATCGTGATGCTGAACGCAACCGTTGCCCCTACCGGCACCGACACCGTTGTCGGCGGCGAAGGCGCAACCATCGTCCTGGGCGGCACCGCTGGCGCGAACATCACCTTCGCACCGAAGCAAGCTTCCGCAGGCGGCGTTGTGCAAGGCGCACAAGGCGGCGTGGCTGACGCAGGCGTTGAGCGTATCGTCGTTCACAGCGCACAAGGCGACAAGATCACCATCGCCGACGGCATCAACACCAACATCATCGTTGGCGACAAGGACACCGTGGTAGCCGGCAATGGCTACGACACCGTGACCGCAGCCCAGGGCGACAGCACCGTGACCGGCGGCAGCACCGGCCACACCATCCTGAAGGCCGCTGGCGCAGTTGCCGACTACACCGTTGTTGTTGACGGCAGCACCGCGAAGATCCACAGCAGCGTGACCGGCGTGGACGTAGCCGTGTCGAAGATCCAGTACGTACAACTGGATAACAACGCCGCACTGGTGTTCGCGAACAACGCTACCGAAGCTTCGATCGCAACCCTGTACCACGGCATCTTCGGCCGCACTGGCGACGCTTACGGCCTGGAGTTCTACTTCAACGCCGTTGACCGTGGCGCGAACCTGAAGGGTATCGCCGACGCGATGCTGAAGTCCGCCGAGTACACCGCTGCGCACCCAACCGCTGTGACCAACGACGCCTTCCTGGCCTCGCTGTACCAGAACATCCTGGGTCGCACTGGCGACGCAGCTGGCCTGAAGTACTACGGCGACCTGCTGACCGCCGGCACCTCGCGTGCTGACGTTGCAGCGGCGTTTGCTGACATCGCAGGCAAGCAGCTCGATACCGGCACCGGTACCGAGACCAAGATCGTCGGTGGCATCACCGTGGTTGAAGGCATCGTAGGCTAAGTAGACGACGTATGCAGCAAAAGCAAGGGGGCCTCGCCCCCTTCAGCCAAAAAGGGGGCCCTGCCCCCTTTTTCCTCTCTATTGGCACGCCCCGCACCCGGGCGGATGCCCTGCTTGAACACGCCCTCACAGCCCTGAAAGAAGGCCGTCATGCTGACGCCCTGGTGGCTGCCGAGTACGTGTGCCGAGCCTACCCAATGAACAAGATTCCGGCCATCCTGCGCGCCCATATCGTGCAAGCGCTGCAACCGGGATTGACTACCGACGCGTGGCTGCACGCCTGGCGCCGGGCTCCTGAAGACCCTGCCCTGCAAGGCCAGCTGCTGAAAGTATTGCTGGATGCCGGCCAGGTAGAAAAGATCGCAGAACTCGGCCCGGCTTTCCTGCCTGGCCGCTGCCGCAATGAACGACACGCCAACCTGGTCGCCACGCTGCGCCAGGCCGGCCTGGGCTGGCTGGGCGCCTGTTGGAAAAATGGCGAACACATTGAGCTGGTCGCCTTCGCCCCGCCGGGCGCCACGCCGCAGGCCACCCTGCTGCTATCGGACGAAACGCAGCAATGGCAATACCAGATTCCCGCCGACGGCCGCCGCTGCCGCCTGCCCTGCCCCAAGCCGGATGGCGTATGGTCGCTGGCTATCGTGCCCGCGGACGGC
>CAMLRG010000272.1 GCA_946482335.1 uncultured Duganella sp.
GCGCGCTATCTCGTAGTCTTCCAGCGCATAGTTGACGTCCATATCCACCTTCCCCTCCACCATCTTGCATCGGCAAGTCGAGCATACGCCTCCCTTGCAGGAGTAGCGCATATCCAGCCCCGCCCGCAGTCCCGCATCCAGGATCGACTCCTTATCCTTCTCCATGGTGAAGGAAGCTGCATTGCCATCCATGATCACGGTCACTTCGGTCAGGTGCGGCGCCGCATCGGCATTCGCGCGCGGCTTATGCTGGTGCTTGGGAATGCTGGCCGCGAACAGCTCGATCTTGATCGACGCCTTCGGCATGCCTGCCTCCTGCAATGCCGCGGACACGCCATGCATCATGTCCTCCGGCCCGCAGATGAAGGCCGTATCGTAATCCTTGATATCGATCCAGTGCTGCAGGAATTGCTCCGTCTTTTCCTTGGTGATGCGCCCGTTGAACAGTTCGATATCCTGCTGCTCGCGCGACATCACGTAGACGATGTTCAAGCGCTCCAGGTAGGCATCCTTCAGCTCCATCAATTCCGTCTTGAAGATCACCGACGACGAAGCCCGGTTGCCGTAGAACAGCGTAAAGCGGCTGCCCGGTTCCGCCAGCAGCGTGGTCTTGATGATCGACAGGATGGGCGTAATGCCGCTGCCCGCCGCGAAAGCCAGGTAATTCCTGCGCTGGGCCGAATCGAGCGGCACGTTGAAGTGGCCCATGGGCGGCATCACCTCGATGGTGGCGCCGGGCTTCAGGGTATCGTTGGCCCAGGTCGAAAACATGCCGCCGGGCGTGCGTTTGATCGCGACGCGCAAGTCCCCGTCCTGCACGGCGGAGCAGATCGAATAGGAGCGGCGCACGTCTTCATTGTTGATGCTGGTGCGCAGTGTCAGGTGCTGGCCTTGCTGGTACTTGAAGTTGTCCCGCAGTTCTTCAGGCACGGCGAAGGTGACGGCGATGCAGTCGCGGGTTTCCTGCTGCACCTTGGCGACGGACAGTGGATAGAATTTGCTCATGGTGTCAGTGGCACTTGAAATAGTCGAAGGGCTCGCGGCAATCGAGGCACTTGTACAGCGCCTTGCACGGCGTCGAGCCGAACTGGCTGGTGATTTCGGTATGGGCGGAACCGCAGTGCGGACAGACCACCTTCGGCGCCGGCACCGCGCCCCGCGCCACGCCGGCCTTCAGCGCATCCGGCGACCCTGCCGCCGGCTGCGGCGCGACGGGCTGGGACGCGTCGGCACGGCGCAAGCCCCCGCGCAGGCCGCTGATGTCGACCACGCGCTGCGCAGGCGGCGCGATGCCATAGCCTTTCAGCTTGGCCTTGCCGGCATCGCTCATCCAGTCGGTGGTCCAGGCCGGCGACAGGCGGGTGATGATGTCGACCTGCTTGATGCCGGCATCGCGCAAGGCGCCCTGCACCGCATCGGCAATCACCTGCATGGCCGGACAGCCCGAATAAGTCGGCGTGATGGTGACTGCGCAGGAAGACAGGCCGGTGACCTGCACGTCGCGCACGATGCCCAGGTCCACCACGGAAATCACCGGGATCTCCGGGTCGGAAACCTGTTCGAGCAAGCCCCAGACGCGGCCCGCGTCGAGCTGCGGCGCGTCCATCACCACTCCGCGCCCGGGTAAGCGCGCTGCAGGAACTGCATCTCGGCCAGCAGGTAGCCCAGGTGCTCGGTGTGACGGCCTTGCTTGCCGCCCTTCTGCATCCACGCATCGGCCGGCGGCATGGTGAGCGTCGCCTCGCCGAGGATATCCGACACATGCGCCAGCCACTGCTCGCGCAGCATGGCGGCCGGCGGGGCGATACCCTCGGCCACCATGGCCTCGTCCACGGCGTCGTAGTTGAACACTTCGCCCGTGTACATCCACAGCTCATCGACCGCAGTCTGCGTGTACTGGTGCGAGACATCGGTGCCGTCGCCCAGGCGCACGACCAGGTCGCCGCTGCGGCGCAGGTGGTAAGTCACTTCCTTCAGCGATTTCTCCGCGATTTCCGCAATGCGCGGATCGGCCGAACGCGTCAAGGCGCCGATCAGGAAGTAGTGCCAGGTATCGAAGAAGAATTGCCGCACCAGCGTTTGGGCGTAATTGCCGTTCGGCTGCTCCACCAGCAGCACGTTCTTGTAATCGTGCGCATCGCGCAGGTAGGCCAGCTTGTCCTCGTCGCGGCCCGCGCCTTCCAGTTCGGCGGCGTAGCTGTACCACATGCGCGTCTGGCCCAGCAGGTCCAGCGACACGTTGGACAGCGCCATATCCTCTTCCAATGCCGGGCCCTTGCCGCACAACTCGCACAGGCGCTGGCTCAGCACCATGGCATTGTCGCCCAGGCGCAGCAGGTAATTGACCTTGTTGTCCATGGCGCCGCCTTACAGGTTCTTCACTTCTTCCGGCATTGGGAAGAAGGTCGGATGGCGATACACCTTGCTGTTGGAAGGCTCGAACAGCGGCCCCTTGTCGGCCGGCGCGCTGGCGACGATATCGGCCGCGCGCACCACCCAGATGCTGACGCCTTCATTGCGGCGCGTGTAGACGTCGCGCGCATTGTTGATCGCCATTTCGGCGTCCGGTGCATGCAGGCTGCCCACATGCTTGTGCGCCAGGCCGTGCTGGCTGCGGATGAACACTTCCCACAGTGGCCATTCTTTGCTCATCTTGTCTCCTCTCAGGCCGCAGCCTGCTCCTTATTGTGTTTGTCGGCGTAGGCTACCAGCGCATCGCGGAACCAGGCGCCATCCTCGTAGGCTTTGACGCGGGTGCGCAGGCGCTCGCGGTTGCATGGTCCGTTGCCCTTCAGGACCTGGTGGAATTCTTCCCAGTCGATTTCGCCGAAATCGTAGGAGCCGCGCTTTTCGTTCCACTTCAAGTCAGGGTCGGGGATGGTCAGGCCCAGGAATTCGGCTTGCGGCACGGTCTGGTCGACCATGCGCTGGCGCAGTTCATCGTTCGAGAACAGTTTGATGCGCCACTGCGCCGACTGCGCGCTGTTGACCGATGCCGCGTCGGACGGGCCGAACATCATCAGCGACGGCCACCACCAGCGGTTCAAAGCATCCTGCGCCATCGCCTTCTGCTCCGGCGTGCCCTTGGCGAGCGACATCATGATGTCGTAGCCCTGGCGCGCATGGAAGGATTCCTCCTTGCAGACGCGGATCATGGCGCGCGAATACGGACCGTAGGAGCAGCGGCACAGCGGGATCTGGTTGATGATGGCCGAGCCGTCGACCAGCCAGCCGATGGCACCCATGTCGGCCCAGCTCAGGGTCGGGTAATTGAAGATCGAAGAATACTTGGCCTTGCCGCTGTGCAGGGCCGCCAGCAATTCGTCGCGCGACACGCCCAGGGTTTCGGCGGCGCTGTACAGGTAGAGGCCATGGCCCGCCTCGTCCTGGATCTTGGCCAGCAGGATGGACTTGCGCTTCAGGGTCGGCGCACGGGTTACCCAGTTACCCTCCGGCAACTGACCGACGATTTCGGAATGCGCATGCTGGGAGATCTGGCGGATCAGGGTCTTGCGGTAAGCCTCCGGCATCCAATCCTTGGGTTCAATCTTGATACCGGCATCGATGCGCGCTTGGAATTCGCGCTCCTGGGCGTCCATATCTTCCGCGGTCTGGACCTTCTTCAGGCCGGTTTCCACCATTTGTGCATACATGAGGGGGGCCTCCTTGTTCGGGATCGCTTCATAATACGATACAAAAACGACTTTGCAAACGAATTTTATGTGTCATTTAAAAATTCTGTATCCAGATCAATGACAGTGTATAAAATCGGTTCTATGCAAAAAAACCAGAAAATCAATGGCTGGATCGAGGGTTTCCTGGCCAGCGACCCGCCCCGCTCCAAATCGCTGGTGATGACGATATTTGGCGACACCATCGTGCCGCATGGCGGCATGGTGTGGCTGGGCAGCCTGATCGAGCTGCTGGCGCCGTTCGGCGTCAACGACCGCCTGCTGCGCACTTCGGTGTTCCGGCTGGCGCAGGAAGGCTGGCTGGGCGCGCAACGCGACGGCCGGCGCAGCAGCTATGCCATCACGCCCGACGCCATGCGCCGTTTCAGCCGCGCCTTCCGCCGCATTTACGCCCCGCTCAACGTGCACTGGAACGGGCAGTGGACCCTGGTGCTGGCGGCCGATGGCCTGGAGGCGCCGGCGCGCGGCCAGTTGCGCAAGGAGCTGTTGTGGGAAGGTTACAGTGTGATCGCGCCCGGCATCGCCGGCCATCCTGCCGGTGACATGGAAGCGCTGGAAGCCCTGCTGTCGCGCCTTGGCCTGCTGCAGAAGGTGTATGTGGTGCAGGCCAGCGAAGTGCCCGGCCTGCGCGCGCGGCCGCTGGGCGACATGGTGGCCGCCGGCTGGGACCTGAGCGACGTGGTCGCCGGTTACCAACAATTCGTCGCCCAGTTCGACGGCTTGCCCGCGCTGCTGGCCGATGCCGGCGCCGGCAGCCTCGACCCGGAACAAGCATTCGTGCTGCGCACCCTGCTGATCCACGCCTACCGCCGGGTGCAGCTGCACGACCCGCAACTGCCGATCGAGCTGCTGCCCGATCCCTGGCCCGGCGCCCGCGCCTACGCGCTCGCCAGCCAGCTGTACCGCGTGCTGCAGGCCCCCGCCGAGCAGCACATCCTCGCCGTCCTGCGGCGCGAAGACCCCAGCGCCCCCCAGCCCGAGCCCAGCTTCTACCAGCGCTTTGGCGGCCAGCCATAATTGTCCACCCCGGGGTCAGGAACCAAGGTGGACAAATTTCCGGGCAGGAAATGTCCACTTTGGTTCCTGACCCCGGGGTGGACAAAAGTTGAGTGGTGTATCATGTCGGGCTTCGCGCGACGGCGCTTCATTTTCCGACAGGACACACAATGTCTATCAAGATCAGCAGCCAGTTCGATGCTGGCGCCATCGATGTGGTCAGCGTTACCTCCGCTGGCGATATCGATGTCAATATCCGCAAGGATTCCCATGCGGACATCGTCCAGTGGTTCTACTTCCGCGTGCAGGGCGCGCAGGCGGTGCCGCTGACCATCCGTTTCCTGAACGCCGGCAAGGCGGCCTATGCGGAAGGCTGGAAGGGCTATCACGCCGTCGCTTCCTATGACCGCGATACCTGGTTCCGCGTCCCGACGTCCTTCGACGGCGAAGTGATGACCATCGAGCACGCGCCGGAACACGATTCGGTCTATTACGCTTACTTTGAGCCCTATTCGTGGGAGCGCCACTTGTCGCTGCTGGACTCGGCCCAGCTGCACCCTTACGCCGAACTGGTGGACCTGGGCAGCACCGTGGAGGGCCGCGACATGAACCTGCTGGTGATCGGCGACCAGCAAGCGCAGAAGAAGGTATGGGTCATCGCGCGCCAGCACCCGGGCGAGACCATGGCCGAGTGGTTCGTGGAAGGCATGGTCGAGGCCCTGCTGGATGCGGCCAACCCTTACGCGCGCCAGTGCCTGCAGGATGCCTGCTTCTACATCGTGCCGAACATGAATCCGGACGGTTCCGTGCGCGGCAACCTGCGCACCAACGCTGCCGGCGCGAACCTGAACCGCGAGTGGAACGAGCCCACCATGGAGCGTTCGCCGGAAGTGTTCCTGGTCAAGGAGAAGATGAAGGAAACCGGCTGCGACCTGTTCCTGGACGTGCATGGCGACGAGGGCTTGCCTTACGTCTTCGTGGCCGGCAGCGATGCGCTGCCGAATTTCACGCGCGAGCAGAAGGCGGCGCAGGACAAGTTCATCGCCGACTTCAAGCTGG
>CAMLRG010000273.1 GCA_946482335.1 uncultured Duganella sp.
CCGTACTTCATGACGGTCAGCTTGTGGATCACGGCGGGGCCGGCGATCAGGCCGATCAGCAGGGCCGTGATGGTGGCCATCACGGCGCGGAAGGTGATGTAGTTGAAGAGGCGGAAAGCCCCGATGTCGTCCTGCAGGAGTTGTGCAAGCCAGAGCAGCATGATTAGTGTGTTTCCTTTGTAGCTTGTTGCGGTCCAATCAAATGCTGCACGACCCGTTCCATCTTCATGAAGCGGGAGCCCTTGATCAATACGGTTGCATCCGGCGTGACTGCGGCGCCAACGGCCCGCAGCAGCGCGTCGAATTCTGGATAATGCTCGGCGTGCGGCGCCATGTGTGCGGCCAGCGCGCCGGTGGCGAAGAAGCGCTCGATGCCCTTCGATGCGGCGTAGGCGGCGACTTCTTCGTGGAATTCCTTGCCTTGGGTGCCGACTTCGCCCATGTCGCCCAGCACCAGCACGCGCGGCGCTTTCGCCTTCGCCAGCACGTCGATGGCGGCGCGTACCGAGTCGGGGTTGGCGTTGTAGGTGTCGTCGATCAGCAGTGCGCCGTTGGCGGCCTGCTTCTTCTGCAGGCGGCCGCTCACCGGGGCGAATGCTTCGAGCCCGGTGCGGATGGTGGAGGTATCGATGCCGGCGGCATAGGCGCAGGCAATCGCTGCCAGCGCGTTGCGCACATTGTGTTCGCCGGCGGCCTGCAGCGCAACGGTGAAGTGGCGCGGCACGGCATCCGGCGCGGCGAAACTGGCGGCGGTGCCAGTCGCGCCAGCGGTGCCCGGCGCGGCACCGGCCTGCGGCACCGCCGCGCCGTGCGTAGCGGCCGCGGGGCGGATGGTGACCGCCAGCTCGGCGCCGAAGTCACCGGCGCTGTAGGTGCAGCTCACGTTGGCGGCCGGGTCCAGTCCGAAGGTCAGCACGCGCCGGCCCTCTGACAACTCCTGCCACACCGGGGTGAACTCGTCGCCGTGCGGGAAAACGGCCACGCCGTCGGCCGGCAGCGCGGACAGCACGCTGCCATTCTCGCGCGCCACCGCTTCCACGGTGTGCATGAATTCCTGGTGTTCGCGCTGCGCATTATTGACCATGCCGATGGTCGGCGCGGCGATCGCGCTCAGGCGGCCGATTTCCCCCGCATGGTTCATGCCCAGCTCGACCACGCCGGAGCGGTGCGATGCGTCGAGCCGGAACAGCGTCAGCGGCACGCCGATCTCGTTATTGAGGTTGCCGCGCGTGGCCAGCCGGCCCTCTTCGCCATGGGCCGCCGCCAGGATGGAGGCGATCATTTCCTTGACGGTGGTCTTGCCGTTGGAGCCGGTGACGGCAATCAGCGGCAGCGCGAATTGACTGCGCCAATAGTTGGCGATCTGGCCCAGCGCCACCAGGGTGTCGGGCACCACGATGGCCGGCAAGGTCCAGCCTTCCGGCAGCTTGTCGACCACGACGGCGACCACGCCCTTGTCCACCACCTGCGGCAGGAAGTCGTGCGCATCGAACACTTCGCCGCGCAGTGCGACGAACAGTTGGCCGGCGCCCACCGTGCGGGTGTCGGTCGACACGCCGTCGAATTCCAGCCCCAGCGCGGCGTCATTGGTCAGCAGCCCGTGATGCAGGTGGGCGCCGGTCAGGGCGGGCAGGATATGGGCGAGCGTGCTGCGCATCAGTGCGGCCTCATCATGGTCAGGCGTGCGGACAATGCCAGTTGCGCGTGCTCGGCATCCGAGAACGGCATCTTGCGGCCCTTGATTTCCTGGTAGGGTTCATGCCCCTTCCCTGCCAGCAGGATCACGTCCGCCTTGCCGGCATGGCGCACGGCGGACAGGATCGCGGCGGCGCGGTCTTCCACCGTCAGGAATTCGGAGTGCGGATGTTCGGGATCCATGCCGGCCACGATCTGGCGGATGATCTCGGCCGGATCCTCGCTGCGCGGATTGTCGCTGGTGACCAGTACGTGCTCGGCCATCTGCGAAATGCGTCCCATCTGCGGGCGCTTGCCCGGATCGCGGTCGCCGCCGCAGCCGAACACGCACCAAAGGTGGCCGCCACGGTCGTTGGCCACGCTGCGCAAGGCTTCCAGCGTCTTTTCCAGCGCATCGGGCGTGTGCGCGTAATCGATCACCACCATCGGCGCATCCTGGCCGCCGATCTGCTGCATGCGGCCCGGGGCCGGCTGCAGCGATTCGATACCATCGATCGCGGTGCGGAAGGCGATGCCCTTGGCCAGCAGCGCCGCCAGCACGGCCAGCGCATTGCTGACGTTGAACGGTCCCACCAGTTGGGTGCGCACATGCGCATGCCCGAACGTCGAATCCAGGTTGAATTCCGTGCCCAGGTTGCGGCTGCGCAGCGCGCTGGCGCGCAGCATGGAAATGCCCTGCACGTCGGGCTGCGCCTTCTTGTCCTTCAGGGTGTAGCCGATCATCGCCGGACGCGGGCCCTTCTTCGCCTTGATGTGGGCAACCAGGCGGTGGCCCATCGGGTCATCCAGGTTCAACACGGCATGCTTCAGGCCGGGCCAGTCGAACAGGATGGTCTTGGCAGCCTCGTAATTGGCTTCGTCGCCGTGGTAGTCCAGGTGGTCGCGGGTCAGGTTGGTGAAGACTGCGACGTCGAAATGCATGCCATCCGTGCGGCCCTGGTGCAGGCCGATGGAGGACGCCTCGATCGCCAGCGCCGCGGCGCCGTCGGCGCGCACTTCCTGCAGCTTGCGGGCCAGCAGCACCGCGTCCGGCGTGGTATAGCCGGTCTCGTCGAACTCCACTTCGCCGCGCGCGCGGAACATGCCCACGCCCAGCGTGCCGATGACGGCGGTCGTCTCGCCCACCTTGGCCAGCGCCTGGCCGGTCCATACAGCGCAGGATGTCTTGCCGTTGGTGCCGGTGACGGCGACGGTAAACATGGCGGCATCGGGCTGGCCGTACCAGGCGTGCGCGATCGGGCCGGCCTGCTTTTTCAGGCCGGGCACGGCAAGGTGCGGCACGTCGTGCGCCGCGTCCCACGCATGATCCGTGTCGTCGTACACCACGGCGGCAGCGCCGGCTGCCACCGCGGCGGCGATGAACGTGCGGCCATCCTTGGCGTCGCCCGGATAAGCGAAGAACACGTCGCCCGGCTTGATGCGGCGCGAGTCCGATGCCAGTTGCGCGTTGGGCGCGATCGAGCGCATCCAGTTGGTGATTTCTTGGTGGGTCATGGTCGTCATTTACATGGCCTCCGGTCCGGTATCCGCCGGCACCACGATTTCGGTGACGTTGGAGTCGGGAGGCACATTGGAGGCGCGCAAGGCATTGATTGCGACAGCCGCGAAAGTGGGGGCCGCGACCGAGCCGCCGAAGTGGCCGTTCTGGGTCGGTTCGTCGATCATGACGGCAATGACGAAGCGCGGCGCCGACATCGGCACCATGCCGACGAAGGTACCGATGTATTTGCGCGGGATGGCATAGCGGCCGTTCTCCACCTTGTAGGCAGTGCCGGTCTTGCCGCCCACGCGGTAGCCCGGGATCTGGGCTTTCTTGGCCGTGCCTTCCTTGCCCGACACCACCGCCTCCAGCATTTCACGCATCTGGGCGGCGGTCTGCGGCTTGATGATCTGCTGCCCCTGCGGCTCCCTGTCGACCTTCTCAAACGACAAAGGAATGGTGTCACCATTCCGGGCAAACATCATGTAGGAGCGGGCCAGCTGGATCACGGACACCGAAATACCGTTACCGTAACTCATGGTGGCCTGTTCGATCGGCCGCCACGACTTGTAGGGCCGCACCCGTCCCGCCACCGCGCCCGGGAAGCCCCACTTGGGCTGCTGGCCGAAGCCGACCTTGGTAAACATCTCCCACATCTCCTGCGGCGGCATGCTCAGCGCAATCTTCGAGGTACCGATATTGGAGGAAGTCTCGATCACCTTGGCCACGTCGATCACGCCGTGCGGCTTGGTATCGCTGATGGTGCGGTCGGCGATGGTCAGGCGGCCGTTGCCGGTGTCGATCAGGGTCGAGGGCTTGACGCGGCCGGTATCCAGCGCCAGCGCCACGGTGATCGGCTTCAGCGTGGAACCGGGCTCGAAGGAGTCGGTCATCACGCGGTTGCGCAGCTGGGCGCCGGTCAGGTTGCGGCGGTCGTTCGGGTCGTAGCTCGGGTAGTTGGCCAGCGCCAGCACTTCGCCAGTGTGCACGTCCAGCACCACCGCGCCGCCGGCCTTGGCGCCGAAATGCTCGACCGCCTGTTTCAGCTGGGTGTAGGCGATGTACTGGATCTTGCTGTCGACCGACAGCACCACGTCCTTGCCGTCGTGCGGCGCCACCTTGCCGCCGATATCCTCGACGATCCGGCCGCGGCCGTCCTTGATCACGCGGCGCGAGCCGGGCTTGCCGACCAGGTTGGCCTGCTGCGCCAGCTCCATCGATTCCTGGCCCTTGTCGTCGACGTTGGTGAAGCCGACCAGGTGGGTCATCACTTCGCCTTGCGGGTAGAAGCGCTTGTATTCGGGGCGGATATCCATGCCGTCCAGGTCCAGCGCCTTGATCTTGTCGGCCGTTTCCACCTCGACCTGGCGTTTCAGGTAGACCAGGTTGCGGTCGGAATCGAGCTTCTTGCGCAGCTCGGACTCGCTCATTTCCAGCAAGCCCGCCAGGGCGCGGAATTTTTCCTTCGGCGCGGCCTTCAAGTCTTCCGGCGAAGCCCAGATGGCACGCACCGGGATGGACGAGGCCAGCACCTGGCCGTTGCGGTCGGTGATCTTGCCGCGGATGGCCGGCAGCTCCTGGGTGCGCTGGTAGCGGTTGGCACCCTGCTCCTGCAGGAATTGCGACTGGCTCGACATGCCCTGCAGCCAGACGGCGCGCGCCGCCAGCGCCGCGAAGGCGATGAACATCACGAACAGCACGACGCGCGAGCGCCAGGTCGGCAGGCGCACCGCCAGCACCGGGCTGCGCGAGAAGGACACGCCCTGCGAGCGTGCCACGCGGGCCGCTCCGCTACCGCCGCTGGCGCGCATCATCGCTCGCCCTCCGTCAGGTACTGCGTGCGGTTCGGCGTCAGCTGCGTCATGCCCAGCTCACGGCGTGCGATTTCCTCGATGCGGGCGTGCTTGCCCAGCGTGGACTGGTCCAGCTGCAGCTGCGACCATTCGGTATCCAGGTGGCGCGCCTGGCTATGCGCCCGCTCCAGGTCGACGAACAGGTGGCGCGCCTGGTATTGCGCGTTAACGGCCGACAGGCCGCAAGCGACCAGCAGTACCGTCAACACGATATTGAGCTTGTTGCTCATGGCACGCCTCCCGCCGGCAGGCGCATGGCCACGCGCATCACGGCCGAGCGTGCGCGCGGGTTGTCATCGACCTCGCGGTCGGAGGGCTTGATGCGGCCCAGCAGCTTGAGTTCCGGCTGCGGCAGGTCGGCGGCCTTGATCGGCAGGCGCCGGTCCGGCTGTTCCACCTTGGCCTTCGATGCCAGGAATTGCTTGACCATGCGGTCTTCCAGCGAATGGAAGCTGATGATGGCCAGGATGCCGCCCGGTTTCAGGGCGCCGAACGCCTGGCTCAGGGCCGATTCGAGGTCCTCAAGCTCCTTATTGACGAAAATCCGGATAGCCTGAAAGGTGCGGGTGGCCGGATCTTTGCCCTTTTCGCGAGTCTTGACCGCGCCTGCCACGATACCGGCAAGCTGTCGTGTGCTTGAAATTGGCTCGACTGCCCGGCGAGCAACAATCGCCTTTGCAATCTGAAAAGCAAACCGTTCTTCCCCATA
>CAMLRG010000274.1 GCA_946482335.1 uncultured Duganella sp.
CGGGCTCCGTTCGTCTGGTTGACGCGAGAGCCTATGGTTGCATGCGTAAGAAATGCCGACGTTGATCTTTGGCAAAGAATGCCTACGGGGGCGATGAGCGTGGGCTCGGCTAAAAAGTATTGACGAGATGTAAACGCCTGCTACAGTTGTATGGACATCTGTTACATCTTCTTACGTATTTAACGATTCGTGACCTAGCGCACGCTTGAGTTTCACCACGGAAATAAGTGAAACTCTTACGTTTGAATTGTAAAGGAGGCGCCCCATGCAAATTCAGCGCGTGTCCTCCCTGTTGCAGGGGGAAGCTGTCGTCCGCAACTGGATCGTTCAGCACATCCCGTTATCGGGTTCACTGGCGGGTTACGACCTGTTCCTCAAGATCAGTAACGATTTCATCGAAGGCGGACAGGCCGAGCTGTCGGTGCCTTATGGTGCATTGCCGCACAGTGAAGCCGCGATCAGCGAGCATGTGGCCGCCATGGCGCAAGCCGGCCTGCTGAATGTGCTGCCAGGCGGCCCGGCCGATGCAGTCCACATCAAGTTGACGGCGAAATTCGTCGAGCTGCTCAAACAGTTCCAGATCCAGTTCGAAAGCCAGTTCATCCCGCGCAAGGACCTGCGCGAGCAACAGCTGCTGGTCACCACGCCGGACGCCCGCCTGAAGCACCTGGCCGTCACCATGTACGACCATTTTTACGATATCGGCTGGCTCTACCTGCATAACTATGGCGGTGCCTGCTTCCTCATGTCGTCCCTGGTGTGCCGGGTGGCGCAAGCCTATGGCTTCAAGGCCCGCGTCGAGTCCTGCCATGTCGAGATCAAGGGCAACGGGGTCAACTTCAACCTCGGCAGTCCCGGGTATGCGAAGCCCGGCCAGATCGAGGGACATGCCGTGTGCATCATCGACGAAGCTTTGCTGGTCGACTTTGGCCTCGGCAATGTCCGGCGCAATTACCGCCGTGACTTCTACTGGGGCTTGGCGCAGCCCTACGAACAGCAAGGCGCAGTGATGGCGCAAATGACTTTGCCCCAAGGGGAAAGCGTCACTTGGAAGAATGACTGGCAAACCCCGGACGGCCCGGCCGAACTGGCCAAATATGCAGCCTTCGTCGAGGAGCAATTCCAGCAGTTCGTGCACCACTTCGGCTGACATTGCAGGGCGACCAACTGACTCGCCGCACGATTGAAAGTGGTCCCAATCTCAAAAAATTAGGAATACGATAATATTTTGCGAATTTGGTCGACGATCCAGGAGGTCAGCGTATGGCAGATTGGAGTGCGGGTTATGTGGCGGATATCGACTACACCCACGGGTACTATGAAGAGCTGAACCCATTGCGGATCAGGATGGCATTCCTGAACGCCGGCCTTGCCAGTCCGGAAGTTGGGGTGGCGTGCGAACTGGGCTTCGGCCAGGGCATCAGCACCAATATGCATGCGGCCACATCGGTCACCCGCTGGTATGGTACGGATTTCAATCCCAGCCAGGCCGCGTTCGCGCGCGAGATGTCCGGCCAGGCCGGGGGCAGGGCGCAGCTGTTTGACGAAGCGTTCGACGAATTCCTGCAGCGCACCGACCTGCCCGATTTCGACTTTATCGGCTTGCACGGCATCTGGAGCTGGGTGTCCGATGCGAACCGCCAGGTCATCGTCGAGTTCCTGCGCCGGAAGCTGAAGGTCGGCGGAGTCCTCTACATCAGCTACAACACCTTGCCAGGCTGGGCCACCTTCGCCCCCATGCGGCATCTGCTGGCCACCCATGCGCGCAGCCAGGCCGCCGAGGGCGGCGGCATCGTCAAGCAAATCAACGACTCGCTGGAGTTCGCCAAGGCCCTGCTGGACACCAAGCCCGCCTTCGCCCGCGCCAACCCGTCGATAGCCCACCGGCTGGAAACCTTGCAGACGCAAAACCGCAACTACCTGGCGCACGAGTACTTCAACCGCGACTGGATGCCGATGCACTTCAGCACGATGGGCGAATGGCTGGAGGCTGCCAAATTGCAGTTTGCCTGCTCCGCCCACTACCTGGACCACTTTGACCCGATCAACCTGAGTACCGAGCAAAAGAATTTCCTGGCATCGATTCCGGACCGGATGTTCCGCGAAACGGTGCGCGACTTCATGGTCAACCAGCAGTTCCGCCGCGATTACTGGGTGAAGGGCTTGCGCAAGCTGGCGCCATTGGAGATCAATGAACGCAAGGCGCAGGTGCGTGTAGTGCTGGTCAAGCATCCGCAGAGCATTGCCCTCAAATCCACCATCAATGGCAATGAGTTTTCCCTCACCGAGTCGATCTACAAGCCCGTCATCGAATTGCTGTCGGATCACCGGCCGCACGCGCTGGGGGAGATCGCACAGGCGCTCGCACCAAGGGGCATCACGCTCAACATGGTATCGGAGGCGATCATGTTCCTGAGCGGACTCGGCAACCTGGCCTTTGCCCAGGACGATGCGATTGCCGACCAATGCCAGGAGACCACGCGCAAGCTCAATACGTTTATCGAAACCAGGGCTCGCTCGACCGCGGAGATTCCCTATCTGGCCAGCCCTGTCACGGGCGGCGCCATCATGGTGGACCGCTTCTCCGAGCTGTTCCTGAAGGCTGTCGCCGAAGGGCACGAGGGCATCGAGGCCCTGGCAAGCTATGCCTGGAAGATCCTCGATTCCCAAGGCCAGCGCCTGGTCAGGAATGGCGAAACGATTGCCGATCCCGCCGCCTGCCTGGCCGAGATGGAAAATTATGCACGGGAGTTCGTGGACAAGAAACTGCCGATACTCCGGGCCCTCAAGACCTTGTGACGGCGGCCGTGGGAATGGCCGGGCGGGCACCGTATAATTGTGCCCCATGAAATCGCTCAACATTGCCTACAACCCGCGCATCGACCAGTTACGCTGGCTGGCCGCCACGCTGGTCTTTGTCTTCCACTTCTACCTGGAGGCGCGCGGGCAAGGCTTGCCGCAGCTGCAAAGCCACTGGCTTGGGCTGGTGACCGAAGGGCATACCGGTGTCGGGCTTTTCTTTACCCTGTCCGGCTTCCTGTTCATGCAGATTGCGCTGGTGCAGAAGGAGATCCACTATGGCCCCTTCCTGCGCAACCGCTGCCTGCGCATCCTGCCGCTGTTCCTGACGATTTTCGTGGTGGCGATCTCGATTGGCCGCGACAAATTCGTGCCGCAGGACGTGTTGTACGTGCTGACCACCAACCTGGGCCTGGCACCGACTTCGTACACTCCGATCACCGGCGCCGCCTGGACCATCTCGGTGGAATTCGCGTTCTACATGGTATTCCCCTTCCTGGCCCGCTTCACGATGGAGCAGGGCGCCAGGTACCTGTGGAAGCTGCTGGCGCTGATGGTGTTCTTCAAGCTCGCCGCATTCACGGTGAATGAAAAGAGCACGCTGATGTACTTCAGCACCCTGGTCGGTCGTTTCGACCAATTCCTGATCGGTATGCTGGCTGCACTGCTGTATGCCCGCCACGCCGGCGCGCTGCGCCAGCATGCGCCATGGCTGGTGCCGATCGCCGCGTTCGTCGTGCTGTGCAATGCCTGGCTCCAGTCGCGCCACGGCAAGTTCATCGCCGACACGCACAACCCATTCTGGATTTACTGGTCGCTGATGGAAGCGGCCGCCTGGAGCGGCTTCATCCTCGCTTGGGTATCGTTCGAGCGCAAGCTGCCGGCCGTGCTGGAGAAGGTGCTGACGTATGGCGGCAAGATCAGCTTCTCCTTCTACCTGCTGCACATGGCGATGCTGCACCTGTTGGTGACGTACTTCCAGCTGCCCGCTTTCACCGGCATCTACAAGCTTGACGTCGCGTTGGCACTGCTGCTGGCGTATGGCGCCACGTGGGCGATATCGTCGCTGAGCTACAGCGCCATCGAAGAACCCTTCCTGCGCCTGCGCCGCCGCTACGGCGCCGCCGCCCCGGCCGAGCTGGTGTCCCATGGCGGCAGGCCCTCCGGGACGCGGGCGCGGTCGTAAGCGGGGAGATTATGTCTACGGTATTGAAACGGGTCACAACGGAATTTGTTGCATCCGAAGACCGCATCCGCGTGGCGGGATTGACGGAAGATGGCCAAAAGGTGGTGCTGTGGCTGACCCGCCGCATGCTGGGCTTGCTGCTCCCCGTACTACTGCAGCAACTGGATGCGCAGTTCGCGTCGGAATTGCGCGAGCATCGCGATGCGCTGCAGGAGTTCGCCCAGCAAGCAGCGCGCGATACCCTGGAGCGCACCGAAAGGGTTGCTGCCGATGCACAAGCGGAGACACTGCTGGTCACATCCGTCGATGTGGGACAGATGGAGCAGGGGACCTTGCTGACATTCCGCAACGAAGCGGAGACAAGTTATCGGCTCCCCCTGCGCGGAGAAGCCTTGCGCCAGTGGATGCACATCCTTTACCAAGCCGATTGCAACGGCAACTGGCAATTACCGCAATGGCCTGCCTGGCTGACCGGCGACAGCCTGCTCGACTTCGACCTGAACGCCGCCCTGCATTAGCAAAGCAGCGAAAAATGTCCACCCTGGGGTCAGGAACCAAAGTGGACATTTAACTCAGCAGGTTAATTTTTGTCCACTTGGGTTCCTGACCCCGAGGTGGACAAAAAGTCCGGTGGGCTAATGTTTGCCGAAGCAGGCTGGGCACGACTTGCCGGGCACGTATTCCGGGGCGAGCTGCTGGCGCGGGGTGACTACGGCGCGGCAGGCGAAGCATTGCGTCGTTTCCGTCGGCTCGAGCTGCGGGTTCAGCGCGGTGCGGTAATCGAATACGAAGCAGTCGCCCGTGTAGTGCGCGCCGCCCACTTCTTCGAAATATTTCAGGATGCCGCCTTCCAGCTGGTACACATTGTCGTAGCCAATGTTCTGCATGTGGATCGCGGCCTTTTCGCAGCGGATGCCGCCGGTGCAGAAAGTCACCACGGTCTTACCTTCGAAATCGGCTTTGTGCTTTTCGATGAGTTCCGGGAACTCGGTGAACTTCTTCAGGCGGTAATCGACCGTGTTGTTGAAGGTGCCGACATCGACTTCGTAATCGTTGCGGGTCTCCACCATCACTACCGGCTTGCCATTGTCGTCGTGGCCCTGGTCCAGCCAGCGCTTCAGGGTCTTGGCTTCCACATGCGGTGCGCGGCCTTCCTCAGGCTTGATCAGCGGCATGCGCATGGTGATGATTTCTTTCTTGATGCGCACCAGCATGCGGCGGTGCGATTGCTCGGCCGACAGGCTTTCCTTCACTTCCAGATCCGCCAGGCGTGCGTCGCTGCGTACCCAGGCCAGGTACTCGTCGATATTGGCGCGGGTGCCGGACAGGAACATATTGATGCCTTCCGGGGTCAGCAGGATGGTGCCCTTCAGGCCCAGGCGGGCGCAGGTTTCCTGGTACTGCGGGCGCAGCTCGTCCAGCTTGTCCAGGGTGATGAACTTGTAGGCCGCGATGTTGACGTAAACGGCTGGTGCCGCGCCGGGCGTTGCAGGCGCGCTTTCAATGTTTGCTTGCATGGGGTTGGAATGGGGTTAAAACCGGAACAGCCGACATTATAGCCGCTCTCGGCGGCATGCTCAAATATTAGGCAATATCGCGGGACCGGGCTTGCACTTCCGCTGGCGTCGGGCACAATGGTGCGCATGATAGAAGTTCAATCTCTTCCCGCCCTTGGCCCGGCGACGTTGCTGCGGGCCTTGTGCAAGGGCGCGGGCGCGGC
>CAMLRG010000275.1 GCA_946482335.1 uncultured Duganella sp.
ACAACCGGGCCGGCGCCAGCGTGCCGCCGCGGCTGCAGGAATTGCTGGCGCTGTGGCGCCACCAGCCGCCGTCGCGCTACGATTTCCCGCGCATCGAAGAAGTGTTCCCGTCCGCCAGCTACCAGTACATCCTGTACGGCATGGGCTTCGAGACCGATTACGGCCATGCGCGGCGCGGTTCCGACCTGCCGGGCGTGGCCGACGCCTGTTTCGCCGAGGCGCAGGAATTGACGCGCCGCATGCTGGCCGGCCTGCCCAGCAACCGCGAATTGATCAACCACATCAAGCGCCACGGCTTGCCGCGGCGCTGACACCACCGGATGCACCATGACCCAGATCGTAATGCTCAATAACGTCGACCACCAGGCGCTGCGCGTGGTGACGGACCGCCACGCCCGCTATGGCGACAATGTGATGACGTGCGCCACCTTCCCGGCCGAATTCCGCGACGTGCAAGCCAACTACCCCATCGTGTTCCGCCAGGACGGCGAGGGCAGCTTCGAACCGCTGGTGCTGCTTGGCTTCCAGGAAGGCGAAAACCTGTTCCTCGGCCCGCAGGGCTGGGATGCCAATTATGTGCCGCTGGCGATCGAACGCATGCCCTTCCTGATCGGCCGCTCGGGCGAGCAGTTGCACGTGCACATTGACATCGACCACCCGCGCGTCAGCCGCGAGCGGGGCGAGGCCTTGTTCCTGGCCTATGGCGGCGTCACGCCTTACCTGGAACGCATCAATTCCATGCTGCTGACGATCCACCAGGGCTTGCAGCAAGTGCCGTCCTTCATTGCCGCGCTGCGCGAGCACGATTTGCTGGAATCCTTCGTCGCCGACATCGAGCTGGAAGATGGCTCGCAAAACCGCCTGTTCGGCTTCCACACCATCAACGAGGACAAGCTGTTCCAGCTGCCCGGTGCGGCGCTGGAGCGCCTGAACCGCGCTGGCCACCTGTTGTCGATCTATATGGTGCTGGCCTCGATGTCGAATTTCCGCGCCCTGATCGACCGCAAGCAGCGCGCCGTCAACGCCCATGGCTAAGCCGATCCGCGAACTGGCCGGCTTGCGGCCGGCCGACCTGGACGATGCCCTGCTGACCTGCACCGAACCGCTGGTGCTGCGCGGCCTGGCGTCGCACTGGCCGCTGGTGCAGGCCGGGCGCAGCTCGCAGCGCGCCGCCAGCGACTACCTGCGCCGCTATTACCGCGGCGAGCAAGTCATCGCCCTGCTGGGCGCACCGGAGATCCACGGCCGCTTCTTCTACAACGACGCCGTCGACGGCTTCAACTTCTCTTCGGTGCGGGCCGACCTGGGCGGGGTGCTGGACGAACTGGAAGTCCAGCGCAGCGCCGCCGTGCCGCCCGCCATCTATGTCGGCTCCACGGAAATCGATGCCTGCCTGCCCGGGCTGCGCGCCGAGAACGACCTGGGCCTGGATGCGCGCCAGCCCTACGTCAGCATCTGGCTGGGCAACCGCACGCGCATCGCGCCGCACTACGACCTGCCGGACAATATCGCATGCGTGGCGGCCGGACGGCGCCGCTTCACGCTGTTCCCGCCGGAGCAACTGGCCAACCTGTACGTCGGCCCGCTCGACTTCACCCCGGCCGGCCAGCCGATCAGCATGGTGGATCTGCACCGGCCCGACCTGGCGCGCTTCCCGCGCTTCGCCGACGCGCTGGCGCAGGCGCAGGCGGCCGAGCTGGAAGCGGGCGACGCCATCTTCATCCCCAGCATGTGGTGGCACCACGTGGAAGCGCTCGATGCCTTCAACATCCTGGTCAATTACTGGTGGCGCCAGTCGCCGCCCTATATGGACACGCCGACCAGCGCCCTGATGCTGGCGCTGCTGACCCTGCGCGACCTGCCGCCGGCCCAGCGCAAGGCATGGCAGGAAATCTTCCGCCATTACGTGTTCGACAGCGACGGCAGCGAAGCGGCCCACATCCCGCCGGCCGCGCGCCGCGTGCTGGCGCCGCTGGACGACGCCACGGCGCGCGGCCTGCGCGGCGAAATCATCAACCGAATCAACCGCTAAGGATTACCGATGCAAGCACCTCACCAAGCGATCCGCCGCGTCGTCATTGCCGGCGGCGGCACGGCCGGCTGGATGGCGGCCGCCATGCTGTCCAAGACCATGGGCAGGATCCTCGACATCACCCTGGTCGAATCGGAGGAGATCGGCACCGTCGGCGTGGGCGAAGCCACCATCCCGACCATGATTACCTTCCACGACCTGCTGGAACTGAACGAAGCGGAATTCATGGCCGCCACCAGCGCCACCTTCAAGCTGGGCATCAGTTTCGAAAACTGGCGCAACGTCGGCGAGAACTATATCCACTCCTTCGGCACCACCGGCACCGACCACTGGACCGCCGGCTTCCAGCATTTCTGGCTCAAGGGCCGCGCCCGCGGGCTGGCAGGCGATTACGGCGACTATTGCCGCGAGCTGAAAGCGGCGCAGATGGACCGCTTCGCCCATTTGCCCGACAACGGCATGAATTACGCCTACCACCTCGATGCCGGCGCCTACGCGCGCTACCTGCGCAAATTCAGCGAGCCGCTGGGCGTCAAGCGGGTCGAGGGCAAGATCGCCGAAGTGCGGCAGGTGCCCGGCAGCGGCCATATCGCCGCCCTGGTGCTGGAAGACGGCCGCCAGGTGGAGGGCGACCTGTTCCTCGACTGTTCCGGTTTCCGCAGCCTGCTGCTGGGGCAGACGCTGGGCGTGGAATACGAAGACTGGTCGCACTGGCTGTTCTGCGACAGCGCGCTCGCGGTGCAGACCGAAGCGACCGGCGTGGTGCCGCCTTATACCCGCTCGATCGCCCACGCCGCCGGCTGGCAGTGGCGCATCCCGCTGCAGCACCGCGTCGGCAACGGCCTGGTGTATTCCAGCCGCCATGTGGACGACGAGCAGGCCCACCAGTTGCTGATGGACAACCTGGCCGGCGCCCCGCTGATGCAGCCGCGCCCGATCCGCTTCACGCCCGGGCAGCGGCGCCAGGTATGGAAGGGCAATTGCATCGGCATCGGCCTTTCCAGCGGTTTCCTGGAACCGATCGAGTCGACCAGCATCCACCTGATCCAGCGCAGCCTGATCCGCCTGCTGCAAATGTTCCCCAGCCACGGCATCTGCCAGAGCGACATCGAGGAATACAACCAGCAGGCCGCGCATGAAATCGCCCACATCCGCGACTTCATCATCCTGCACTACCACGTCACCAACCGCCAGGACAGCCAGTTCTGGCGCGATTGCCGCGCGCTCGAGCTGCCGGAGTCCCTGCGCCACCGCATCGACCTGTTCCGCGAAACGGGCCGCGTGTTCCGCGTGCCGAACGAACTGTTTGCCGAGAACTCCTGGATCCAGGTCATGCTGGGGCAGGGCATCGTGCCCGAGCGTTACCACCAGATCGCCGATATGATGGGTGATGCCGAATTGTTAAGTTTCCTCGACAATATCCGCAATGGCGTGAGTGCCGTCGCGCGCCAGCTGCCGCGCCACCAGGACTATATTCAGCAATATTGCCGCGCCATGTGAAGTGGCCGGCGCCAGCCGACCAGCGAAGTCGGTGGGAAGTCGGTGTCAGGTCTGTCATTCGGACAGTCAGCACAATCGTTTGATCTACCTCAATACAGGAAACCACCCGCTTTCCGGTTTTGAGATAGATCAAAAAACTGGCGCGGATGTCCGAATGACAGACCTGACACCGACTTTTGACACCGACTTTCCCCACACGATGCGCGGGCAGGGCGCTGGCGAGGCACAGAACTTGCCTGCCTGTTCATTTTGACCTCCTGATAACCGGACAAACGTTGCGCGAAGCCGGCGCCAGGCGCGCCATGCAGAAAACACTCACATACCCCGTACAAACCTGTTGCGTCAAGAGGAAATTGTCGGTACACTAGCCGGCTTCGGTATGGGTTCGTCTTTTTTGCCCGTATCTTTTTTTGTAGTTAAACAAAGCCCCGCCCAATCGTAGGTGGGAATGGAGAAAAAATGAGCCTTGGCCTCCTCGGTCGCAAGGTTGGTATGATGCGCATCTTCACCGATGACGGGGATTCGATCCCAGTCACCGTGTTGGACGTATCGAACAACCGTGTTGCGCAAATCAAAACTCCTGAAGTGGATGGTTATTCCGCTGTTCAGGTTGTCTTCGGTCAGCGTCGCGCATCCCGCGTGACTAAAGCTGCTGCCGGTCATTTCGCTAAAGCTGGTGTTGAAGCTGGTACCTTCCTGAAGGAATTCCGCGTTGACGCTGCTAAAGCTGCAGAACTGAAAGCCGGTGAAGTTATCGCCGCTTCCCTGTTCGAAGTCGGTCAAAAGATCGACGTACAAGGTGTTTCGATTGGTAAGGGCTACGCCGGTACCATCAAGCGCTACAACTTCTCGTCCGGCCGTGCTACCCACGGTAACTCCCGTTCGCACAACGTACCAGGTTCCATCGGTATGGCGCAGGATCCGGGCCGAGTCTTCCCAGGCAAGCGCATGACCGGTCACATGGGCGACGTTACCGTCACCACCCAGAACCTGGAAATCGCTCGTATCGACGCTGACCGCCAGCTGCTGCTGGTGAAAGGTGCAGTACCAGGCGCGAAAAACGGCCAGGTTGTTGTGTCGCCAGCCGTTAAAGTTAAAGCAAAGAAGGGAGCTTAATCGATGGAACTGAAGCTCTTGAACGCGCAAGGTCAAGTTGCGTCGAACGTAGCCGCCGCTGACACCGTCTTCGGCCGTGACTACAACGAAGCGCTGATCCACCAGGTCGTTGTTGCCTACGCTGCTAACGCACGCTCGGGTAACCGCAAGCAAAAAGACCGTGAAGAAGTCCACCACACGACCAAGAAGCCATGGCGCCAAAAAGGCACCGGCCGTGCTCGTGCTGGTATGTCGTCCTCCCCGCTGTGGCGCGGTGGTGGCCGCATCTTCCCGAACACCCCTGACGAGAACTTCTCGCACAAGGTCAACAAGAAGATGTATCGCGCAGGTATCTGCTCGATCCTGTCCCAGCTGGCTCGCGAAGAGCGCCTGGTCGTGATCGAAGACCTGTCGATCGAAGCCCCGAAGACCAAGCTGCTGTCGCAAAAGCTGACCGGCATGGGTCTGGATTCGGTCCTGATCGTTACCGACACCATCCAGGAAAACCTGGAACTGGCTTCCCGCAACCTGCCGAACGTGCTGGTTGTCGAGCCACGTCACGCTGACCCAATGTCCCTGGTCTTCTACAAGAAGGTCCTGGTCACCAAGGCAGCTCTGGCACAGATTGAGGAGATGCTGGCATGAGCGCAGTTATCAAACACAGCGAAGAGCGCCTGATGAAGGTGCTGCTGGCGCCGGTCATTTCCGAGAAGGCCACCATGGTCGCGGAAAAGAACGAGCAGATCGTGTTCCTGGTGTCCAAGGATGCGACCAAGCCAGAAATCAAGGCCGCCGTTGAACTGCTGTTCAAGGTTGAAGTGGAATCGGTGCAGACCGTGAACCGCGAAGGTAAGGTCAAGCGTTCCGGCCGTTTCATCGGTCGCCGCAACCACACCAAGCGTGCTTTCGTGTGCCTGAAGCCAGGCCAGGAAATCAATTTCACCGAGGAGGCTAAATAATGGCACTCGTTAAGATGAA
>CAMLRG010000276.1 GCA_946482335.1 uncultured Duganella sp.
TTTGGCGTTGTTCATTTATTTTTGTCGGCTTCAGCGCGCTGGCGGGCGCGTTCCATGGCGGCGGCGATGATCTGGCGCTTGCGTTCCTTTTCCGCCAATTCGGCTTCATTCTCGGGTGTCAGCCGTTCCACCGCTTCGGCTTTGGCCTTGGCCTTGGCGGCCAGGCGCGCATCGTTCTCTTCGCGTTCGCGGATCAGGCGTGCCAGGCGGAAGTCGTGGCGCTCGCGCGCTTCGTCCGCTTGCGCTTGCGTCCATGCGTCCCAGCCGGTGGTTTCGGTCACTGGATACATGACGATGCAGTCGACCGGGCACGCCGGCACGCACAGGTCGCAGCCGGTGCAATCCTTCGGGATGATGGTGTGCATCTGCTTGGCCGCGCCAATGATGGCATCGACGGGGCAGGCCTGGATGCACAGCGTGCAGCCGATGCACAGCGATTCGTCGATGAAGGCCACCGCGCGTGGGCGCTCGAAGCCATTGACGGGATTCAGCGGGATGACAGGGCGTCCGGTCACGCTGGACAGGCGGCGGATGCCTTCGGCGCCCCCGGGCGGGCATTGGTTGATGTTCGCTTCGCCGGACGCGATGGCTTCAGCATACGGGCGGCAGCCTTTGTAGCTGCACTTCGTGCATTGGGTCTGCGGCAGCACATCTTCGATGCGGTCGGCCAGGGTCTTCGGATCAGTCACGGTCAAGGGCGAAACGTAAAGCGTTATTATCCAATATCTGCGCCACCTGTGCGGAAGTTGCCTTATGTCAACCTTTATGGGAACATAGCGTCTTCTTTCCGAGGAAGGGATCCATGTGTGATGTGCGGCTGATTGCTGGTGTGTTTTGCCTGCTGCTCGGGTGGCAGGGCGCTGTCTTCGCCGGCGCGAAAGTACGCCTGGCATCGGATGAATGGCCGCCATTCGTGTCCAGCGAGTTGCCCGATAACGGGTTGTCCGGAGCCTATTCCGCGGCGGTGTTTGCGCGTCTCGGCAGCATTGCCGCCATCGACTACTACCCCTGGAAACGCGCCATGGAAGTGGGTATGCACGATCCGCGCTTTGCCGGCTTCCTCGCCGTTTGGCGCACGCCTCAGCGCGAGAGCCATTGCCACTTTTCCGCGCCGATCGGCAGCACCATGACCGTGCTGGCTTACCTGAAAGAGTCGCCGGTATTGGCGTCCAACTTGCGCGAACTGCGCGAAGCCAGCATCGGCACAGTCGCCGGTTATTCGAACGGCGAAGAATTCGATAGCCTGGTGCGGCGGGGCGTCCTGCATGTGCAGGAGGGCGTCAACGACGAGACCAACTTACGCAAGCTGCTCGGCAAACGCTTCGATGCGATGGTCATCGAGAAGCGCGTGCTGAGGTATTTGTTGGCGAACCAGCGCTTTTCACGTGCCGAACGTGAGCGCATCACCTTTGCCGAAAATCTGTTCCACGAACGCACGGTCCACATTTGCTTCAAGCGTACGCCCGCCGGCCAGGCGCAGCAGCGCGCCTTCAACGAAGCCGCGCGCGAAATCGACCTCGGCAGGTTCGAACGCGACTACCTGCGCCGTCTCGACAACGATCGCCCGACCGTCAATTAGTGCTTGCGCCGTTTCGCCCTGGCCGCCGGCCAGCGGCGCGTAGTAAGCACTCATTTCCTCACTCCTTGGGACAGTAAAGTTTGTACAGCACCTGCAGTACCGCCATCGCCTCGGCGCTGGCGATGCGGTAGAAAATCTGCTTGCCTTCGCGCCGCGTGGCGACCAGTCCGCCGTTGCGCAGCACGGTCAATTGTTGCGACAGCGTTGGCTGCGCGATGCCGGTCGCAGTTTCCAGAGCGCCGACCGAATGCTCGCCCTGCACCAGTTGGCAAAGCAGCAGCAGGCGATCCTGGTTGGACAGGGTCTTGAGCAGCCCGGATGCGCGTCCGGCGGCCGCCTGCAAGGCAACGGGATCGATTTTCATAATATATAAAAAAGTATATTTTATGGCCAATTAATAGCCGGGCATTTACCCGGCTGGCGGTGGGAAAGGCGCCGCGCGAAGGCGGCCCCCATTCAGCCGTGTTTCTTGATGAAGGCGGCGATGCGCGGGCAGACGGTCTCGCGCCAGCGGCGGCCGGAGAAGATGCCGTAGTGGCCGGCACCCGGCACCACGAAGTCTTCCTGCATGTCGGCCGGGATGTTGGAGCACAGGTCATGCGCCGCCTGGGTCTGGCCGGCGCCGGAAATATCATCCAGTTCGCCTTCGACGGTCATCAGCGCCACGTCCTTGATGTCCTGCGGACGCACGAACACGCCATCCACCTCCCAAGTGCCCTGCGGCAGGCGGAATTCCTGGAACACGGTCTTGATCGTGTCGAGGTAGTACTCGGCCGGCATGTCCAGCACTGCGTTGTATTCGTCGTAGAACTTGCGGTGGATCTCCGCCGGCTCGTCGTCGCCGCGCACCAGGTGCATGTAGAACTCGCGGTGCGACTGCGCATGGCGGCCCGGGTTCATCGCAATGAAACCGGCGTGCTGCAGGAAGCCTGGATACACCTTGCGCCCGAAGCCGGGATAGTTGGGCGGCACCGCATAGATCACGGTGTTCTCGAACCAGGAGAACTTCTTTTCGACCGCCAGGTTGTTGACCTGGGTGGGCGATTTGCGCGGATCGATCGGGCCGCCCATCATGGTCATGGTCTTCGGCAGTTTCGGATCCTTGTTGGTCGCCATCAGCGAAATGGCGGCCAGGACCGGCACGGTCGGCTGGCAGACGGAAATCACGTGCATGTCAGGGCCGAGACGGCGGATGAATTCCTGCACGTACTTCACATAGTCGTTCAGGTGGAAGGCGCCTTCCGACAGCGGCACCTGGCGCGCGTCGATCCAGTCGGTGATGTAGACGTCGTGCTCGGAGAGCAAGGCTTGCACGGTATCGCGCAGCAGCGTCGCATGGTGGCCGGACAGCGGGGCAACCAGCAGCACGGTCGGTTGCTTGAGCGCCTTGAACTCCTTTTCCGGCATGTCCTTGCGGAAGTGGAGCAGTTTGCAGAACGGCTTGCTCTCGATGACGCGCTCGATGATATGGACATCCTTGCCATTGACCGTCGCATGCTTGATGCCGAATTCCGGCTTCTCGTATTCCTTGCCCAGGCGGTACATCAACTCATAGCCGGCCGCGATGCGCTGCGAGAACGGGGTATGGGCCAGGGGCGATACCGGATTGGTAAACAACTTGGACGAAGCTTCGGCCCACTGCATCAGGGGATGCAGGAGCGAGCGTTGCATTTCGTGCAATTGGTAAAGCATAGTATGTCCCGCCGAAAATTGTGGCAATGCGCAAAGTTAGTTCAATTATAGGCCATTTATACATGACCTACAGCATTCCGCAATACCCACCAGAAAGTAGATAAACAACGGCCAATACCTCATGGTTCCAACATAATACGGGCAGGCAAACAAAAAAAGCAGCGTTTCCGCTGCTTTTTTGTAGGATCGCTCCGAAGAATCGGTCGGATCAGTCGAACACCGGGGTTTCCACGCCCAGCACTTTGTGCAGTTTCGGCGAGGTGGTGGTGTACTGCATGTGGATTTTCTTGTCCGGGAAGATGTATGGTGCAGCGCCGAAAGCGGCCAGCGCGGCTTCATGGAAGCCCGACAGGATGAGCTTCTTCTTGCCTGGATAAGTGTTGATGTCGCCCACGGCAAAGATGCCCGGCACATTGGTTTCGAACTTTTCGGTCGACACCACTTTCAGCTGCTTGCGCTCGATATCCAGGCCCCACTCGGCGATCGGGCCCAGCTTTGGCGACAGGCCGTAGAACACCAGCAGCATATCCAGCGGCACGCGGCGGGTCACGCCGTCGGCGCCGGTCACGCGCAGCTCGGACAGCTTGTCGTCCTTGGTTTCGATGCCCGATACCTGGCCGATGATCAGCTGCATCTCGTACTCGTCGCACAGCTGCTTCATCTTCGCCACGGAAGCCGGGGCGGCGCGGAAGTCTTCACGGCGGTGCAGCAGCACCACGGATTCGGCCTTGCCCACGAAGTTCAGGGCCCAGTCCAGCGCGGAGTCGCCGCCGCCGCAGATGACCAGGTTCTTGCCTTCGAACTTGCTCGGGTCTTTCACGCGGTAGAACAGTTGCGAGCCTTCGAAGGCTTCGATGCCTTCCACCTTCATGGTGCGCGGCTGGAACGAACCGACGCCGGCGGCGATGAAGATGGTCTTGGTGATGAACTTGGTGCCCAGCGAGGTTTCCACGTCGAAGCGGCCGTCTTCACGCTTTTGCACGACGGTCACTTCCTGGCCCAGGTGGTAGGTGGCGCCGAACGGCTCGATCTGCTTCAGCAGGCCGTCGGTCAATTCCTGGCCGGTGCACGATGGGATGGCGGGAATGTCGTAGATCGGCTTGTCAGGGTACAGTTCCACGCACTGGCCGCCAACGGCGTTGAGCGAGTCGATCACGTGGGCTTTGATCTCCAGCAGGCCGAGTTCGAAGACCTGGAACAGGCCGACCGGGCCGGCGCCGATGATGACTGCATCGGTCTCGTGGAGACCGCCTGGTGGGGTGCTGACGACATTCATAATGATTCTCATTCCATCTGAATAAGCGAACACCGCGTCGGGCGCGGTGTTGCACGTTAAATAACAGGCTTGTTGAAACGCTTAGCGCTTCAGCAACTGGATCTTTTCCTTGACGTCCTTGAACTGCTCGGCTTCCGGCAGGGCAGGCTTGGTCTTGGTGATAGAAGGCCAGTTGCGCGACAGGTCGGCATTGATCTTGATGAATTGCTGCTGGTCGGACGGCACGTCTTCCTCGGCGAAGATGGCGTTGACCGGGCACTCGGCCACGCACACGGCGCAGTCGATGCATTCGTCAGGGTCAATGGCCAGGAAGTTCGGGCCTTCGCGGAAGCAATCTACCGGGCAAACATCGACGCAATCGGTATAGCGGCAGGCGATGCAGGATTCGGTGACAACGTGGGTCATAACAGTCCTATCTATATTGGAGCGCTGGAAAAAGCTCAGCAAAGCACTGTATTTTAAGGCAATCCGCTATTTCTCACAATTCGGGCTTAGACACAATGTAAATAAGCAAATTCGTGTTCTGGGTGAGACAACGGCGGTTTCAGGCGGCGGAACGGATCAGGTCGAGCAGGTCTTGCCACGGTGGCGCGCCGGTCTCGACAAAGCGCAAGCTATGCCGCCGACGGCCATCATCGGCGGTGATGGTCCAGTGGCCAAGGTCGGCTCCCAGCGGGGCTTCCGCGCCAGAAGCGGCGGCAAAAAAGCCGCTGGAGGCGAGCGCCGCCTCCAGCGCCGGACCAGCCGGGCTGATCTCGGTGTCCACTTCAAAGTGTTGGCTGAGGCCGGCAAAGCCGCCGGCGCCGGTGGCGGTGATCTTCATTGTTCGACAGTCAGCTCTCCATGGTGATGGCCGTAATTCTTGCACCAGGCGGCCAGGGCCTGGCGTTCGGCGTCCAGCACGCCTTCCAGGTCAAAGT
>CAMLRG010000277.1 GCA_946482335.1 uncultured Duganella sp.
AACCTTCCGCGACACGGCCTGACCGGTTAGCGGATTGCACATCAAGTTGTGGGGGAAGGGCTCTGTTGTTTCCAGATTTTCCAAAAACGGTCGCCTAGCATAGCACTGTCATTGAACTGAAACAACTAAAAAGGCTATGCCTGCGGGCCCGCATCCCGCTTATTGCCAAGACGGCAAGCGCAACATCCGATTCTAGACTTTCCTGTCTAGATCATTTATTCTAGATCCATCGACGCTCACCTGGATCCGCCATGACTTTGCCGAAACCTACCCCAAGCGAACTGGAAATGCTGCGGCTCTTGTTTGCGCTGGGGCCGGCGACGGCGCGGCAAGTGCATGAAGCGGCGGTCGAGTCGCGGCCGGACATGCAGTACGCGACCGTCCTGCGCTTGCTGCAAGTCATGCACACCAAGGGTTTGCTGAAGCGCGACGAAAGCCAGCGCGCCCACATCTACTCGCCCATCGAGCAGCAGGATTCGATCCAGACTTCCCTGCTGAAGGATTTGATCCATAAAGCCTTTGCCGGCTCCGGCAAGGCCCTGGTCCTGGCCGCCTTGAAAGGGGGCACGGTGAGCGCCAAGGAGCGCGCTGAAATCCGCGCCCTGCTGGACGAAGAAGAGTCCCCGCCCCGCCGCTGACCCCGCCTTAGTGGCTGGGCAGCCACAACTCGGCGTGCATAGAAAAATGCAATGGATGGGCGCCAAACCGTGGCACGGGTCTTTGCGCCCGCCGCGTTCCGCCCTTGCTCTGCCCGCCAAGAATGAGGGCGCCGCAAAGGTGCCGCGGCTTGGGTTTCCCAAGATAAACAAAGTTACTGGGACATAAATTTTGCCCCCCGGAGTAGCGCGGCACGGCTGTCAAAAATGAAGCAAACTCTGACATTGCAGCATGCGTAGCGGGCAGGTTTGCCGGCAGCTACAGCAAGTTACCGCGCCGGCATTAACGATATAAAAAAATAAATTCGGGGGTAGCGATGGACGACACTGGCGAGGAACCGGCCAAGCAGGTCGGGGCCGCGGCATTGCATGACGTGGTCAATCAGTTGGCGTGCACTTTCTTCATCATCAACGAAGCGGGACACTTCATCCTCTGGAACAGGCAGGTGGAGTCGGCAACGGGCTTGACGGCCGACCAGCTGCATAACATCCATATGCTGGAACTGGTGGCGCAGGCGGACCGCCCCAAGGTCGCCGCGGCATTCTGCACGGTCTTCCAGCAACACGAAAAAGTCGAGGTCGAGGCCAGCTTGCTGCTGAAGGGCCAATGCGTCCCCTACGTCCTGTGGGGCTCGCGCATGCTGGCGCAGGGCCAAGCCTATTTGTGCGGCATCGGGATGGACCTGGTGGCGTGCCAGCGCCAGCGCCAGGATCTGGACCTGTACAAGCGCGCCCTGCACGCTGCCAGCAACGGGATCATCATCACGCGTTGCGCGGGGCGCGACAATCCGATCGAATACGTCAATCCGGCCTTCGAGCGCATTTCCGGCTACACGGCAACCGAGTCGATCGGCCGCGATTCACGCTTCATGGCCGCGCCAGGCATTGACCAGCCGCAGCGGCTGGCGTTGCAACAGGCCATCCGCCAGCAACGGCCGGCTTCGGTGGTGTTCCGCAATTGCCGCAAGAATGGCGAGCAATTCTGGAACCAGCTCGCCATCACGCCGGTCCGGGACGGTGCCAACCGGGTGACGCATTTTGTTGGCATCATGGAGGACATTACCGCCCTCAAGGAACGCACAGCGCAGCTGGAATACCATGTCACGCACGATACCCTGACCGGCGTGGCCAACCGCACTTTGCTGCGCGACCGGCTGGAACAGGCCATCCACGCCGCCCAGCGCAAAAACGAACTGGTGGCGGTGGTGTTGATGGATTTGAACAAGTTCAAGGAAATCAACGACACCATGGGCCACGACGCGGGCGACGAGGTGCTGCGGCAAATCGCTACCCGGCTGCAGTCCGCCATGCGCGACACCGATACGGTGGCACGGCTGGGCGGCGACGAGTTTGTGCTGGTGCTGGCCGAGCAGCCTTCCATGCGCTTCATCCTGCGTTCGATTGAACGGGTGCGGCTGGCGTTGGCCGCGCCGCTGGCGGTGGCTGGACGGCGGCTGTCCGTTGGCGCGAGCATGGGGGTCGCCCTCTTCCCACAGGACGGCAATGGCCTGGGTGAACTCCTCAAAGCAGCCGACGCCGCCATGTACGCCGGCAAATGCGGCGGACCCGATGCCGTGCATTTTTATTCCGTAGCGATTGCCGCCTCATTGGAAGCGCGGCAGCGGGCGGAAGCGGCCTTGCGCGACGCCCTGGCCAACAATGACATCTTCCTCGTTTACCAGCCCCACGTGTGCGTATTGACCGGTCAATTGCACGGCCTTGAAGCCCTGCTGCGCTGGCACCACCCCGAACGCGGCGAATTGCTCCCAGCTGATTTCCTGCCCGAAGCGGAAGAAAACGGATTGATCATCGCTTTGGGCCGGCGCGTGCTGGAAGATATTTGCGGAACCTTGATCCGGCTGGAAGAGCTGGGTTTTCCGCACATCCCAATCTCCATGAATGCAAGCAGCCGCGAATTCAGCCAGCGTGATTATCTGCCGCATATTGCCCAGCGCCTCGCCTTCTACGGCGCCGACCCGGCCCGGCTGACTTTGGAATTATGCGAATCGCAATTGATGCGCAATCCTGAGCAGGCGCGCCGGCTGGCACAAGGGATGGAAGAAATCGGCATTGGCCTGGCATTGGATGAATTCGGCGGCGGCTTGACCAATTTAAGCTGCCTTGAAGCCATTCCCGTCCGTCATTTGAAAATGGTGGCGAAATCGATCCAGCGGATTGGTGCGGATGGCGACCATGGGATATTGGCCCGCAATATCCTCGATATCGGACACAACCTGAATATCGGCGTGATCGCCACGGGAGTGGAAACCAGCCAGCAGCGGGACTTTTTAGCGGCCAACCGCTGCCCCAGCATGCAGGGCCGTTTCATCAGCGCCCCGCTCACCCGCACTGCCCTGGAGCAGTGGCTGTCCAGGCCGCATTGACGCGCCAATCATTGGCTCGTTCACGCCATTGCTTGGCACGACGGCGTGGCCATGACACGCTAAAAAAAGCGAGCCGAAGCGCGCTCTTCTATTCGCCGTGTGTCAACAGTCGGTGTCAGGTCAAAGTCGGTGTCAAAAGTCGGTGTCAAAAAGTCGGTGTCAGGTCTGTCATTTAGACACCAAGAAAGTCGGTGTCAGGTCTGTCATTTAGACACCAAGTGCGCACTTTTGATCAATCTCAATATATTCTTGGTTCACGATCACGATCGCAATATCCAAGCCGACAAAACATTCACTTTGAGATGAATCAAATGTGCGGCTGCGTGTCCAAATGACAGACCTGACACCGAATTCCGGCTGCGTGTCCAAATGACAGACCTGACACCGAATTCTGACACCGAATTCGACACCGAATTCGACACCGAATTCCGGTTGTCTTGGCTGGTTCACGCCATCAGCTGGCCAAGGGGCCCGGCAGTGGCAGGCAAAAAAAAGCGAGCCGAAGCTCGCTTTTTTATCGCCGAAACAGGTGGCAAGATTATTTGCGGTCTTTCAGCGGCGGCACGTCGCGCACTGCGGAGCCGATAAACAGCTGGCGTGGACGGCCAATCTTTTGCTCCGGGTCGGCAATCATTTCGTTCCACTGGGCGATCCAGCCGATGGTACGGGCCATGGCGAAAATACCAGTGAACAGCGAGACTGGAATACCCAGTGCCGATTGCACGATACCCGAGTAGAAGTCCACGTTCGGATACAACTTGCGGGAAACGAAGTATTCGTCGTTCAGCGCAATCTTTTCCAGTTCCATGGCCAGCTTGAACAGCGGGTCGTCTTGCAGGCCCAGTTCGTTCAGCACTTCGTGGCAGGTTTCGCGCATCAGCTTTGCACGCGGGTCGAAGTTCTTGTACACGCGGTGACCAAAGCCCATCAGCTTGACGCCGGAATTCTTGTCTTTCACCTTGGCGATGAATTCAGGAATCTTGTCGACCGAGCCGATTTCTTTCAGCATGGTCAGTGCGGCTTCGTTCGCGCCGCCGTGGGCAGGGCCCCACAGGCAAGCGATACCGGCAGCGATACAGGCGAACGGGTTGGCGCCCGAGGAACCGGCCAGGCGGACGGTCGAGGTCGAAGCGTTCTGTTCGTGGTCGGCGTGCAGGATCAGGATACGGTCCAGGGCGCGCACCAGCACGTCGTTGACCTTGTATTCTTCGCAAGGATTGCCGAACATCATGCGCATGAAGTTGGCCGAGTACGACAGGTCGTTGCGTGGGTACACGAACGGCTGGCCGATCGAGTACTTGTATGCCATGGCAACCAGGGTCGGCAGCTTGGCGATCAGGCGGATGGCCGAAATCTCACGCTGCTTGGCATCGTTGATGTCCAGCGAGTCGTGGTAGAACGATGCCAGCGCGCCGACGGTGCCAACCAGCACGGACATCGGGTGCGCATCGCGGCGGAAACCGCGGAAGAAGAATTGCATCTGTTCGTGCACCATGGTGTGCTTGGTCACGGTATCGACGAACTTGGCCTTTTCCGCGGCGTTCGGCAGTTCGCCGTTCAGCAGCAGGTAGCAGGTTTCCATGAAGTCGGCGTTCACGGCCAACTGTTCGATCGGGTAGCCGCGGTATTGCAGCTCGCCCTTGTCGCCGTCGATGTAGGTGATCGACGAGTTGCACGACGCGGTGGACATGAAGCCCGGGTCGTAGGTGAACTTGCCGGTGGTGCCGTACAGCTTGCGGATGTCGATGACGTCCGGGCCGACGGTGCCTTTGTAGATCGGCATTTCTACCGATGGGCTGCCGTCGGAGAACGATAGCGTTGCTTTGGTTTCAGAGATGTTCATGGACTCTTCCTTTAGGAGAGATGCAGCAGTATAAAAAAAACTTTAACTCAGGCTTGGCGCAGGCGTGCCAGTAACGCATGTACATGCGGCAGGTCTAGTTCGCCTTCCGGCTCCTTGCGGGCCAAGACCAGATCCATCAGTGCATTGTCCGACAAATCGAGGAGCCGCGTGAACGCGTCCACTTCCTCGTCGGTCAATTCCGTCTCGTGCGCATCGAGGAAACGAGTCAGGATAATGTCGTTTTCCAGCAGGCCCCGGCGTGCGCGCCAGCGTAGGCGCGCACGGTTGGCCGGGTCGGCCTGGTGCGCTCGCTTCTCCAGTTCCGCCATTGCCTTAGATGGTACGGCGGACCATCAGTTCCTTGATCTTGCCGATGGCCTTGTTCGGGTTCAGGCCCTTCGGGCACACGTCGACGCAGTTCATGATCGAGTGGCAGCGGAACAGACGATACGGGTCTTCCAGGTTATCCAGGCGCTGGCCGGTGGCTTCGTCGCGCGAGTCGGCGATGAAGCGGTAGGCTTGCAGCAGGCCGGCCGGGCCGACGAACTTGTCCGGGTTCCACCAGAACGA
>CAMLRG010000278.1 GCA_946482335.1 uncultured Duganella sp.
CAGCAAACTCTATAGCCGAATGCGCCAGACCATCACCCACACCGGCCACTGGGAAGGTGAAATCTGGCACCAGCATAAGAACGGCGACCATTACCTGGTTTCGCTGCGCTTCAACACGGTCTTTGACAGCCAGGGCAATGCCTTGCGCCACGTCGCCCTGTTCTCCGACATTACGAAGAAAAAGGCCACCGAAGAAGCGATATGGAAGCAGGCCAACTTCGACACCCTGACCGGACTGCCCAACCGGCGCATGTTCAACGAACGCCTGCGCCAGGAGATCAAGAAAGCAGCGCGTGACCAGTTGCCGATGGCCTTGATTTTCATCGACCTCGATGGTTTCAAGGCAGTCAACGATACGCTGGGCCACGACTTTGGCGACATCCTGCTCAAACAAGTTGCCGACCGCTTGCTCGAGTGTGTGCGCAACACCGATACCGTGGCCCGCCTCGGAGGCGATGAATTCACCGTCATCCTGAGCGAACTGAAAGAGCCAGGTGACGTGGTCAGGATCGTACAGAACGTTCTTAACTGCCTGGCCAGGCCCTTCCAGCTCAAACAGGAAGTTGCCCATATTTCGGGCAGTATCGGTATTTCCCTGTTCCCGGACGATGGCACCGACGCCGAGCAGCTGATCAAGAACGCCGACCAGGCCATGTACCTGGCCAAGCAGCAGGGCCGTAACCGTTTCAGCTACTTCGCGCCCTTCATGCAGGAAGCCAGCCAAATGCGCATTGAACTTGCCAATGAACTGCGCAACGCCTTGAAAAACAAGGAGTTAAGGCTACTGTTCCAGCCGATCCGCAACCTGGTGACCGGGAAAGTCGATATGGCCGAAGCACTGATCCGCTGGGAGCATCCGCAACGAGGTTTGCTCAAGCCCATTGAATTCATTGGCGTTGCTGAAAATACCGGCGTCATCGCTGCCATTGGTGAGTGGGTGTTCCAGGAAGCGGCAGCGCTGGCGTCAGGTTTCGGCAGCGACTTCAAAGTCTGCGTCAACAAATCGGCCTGGCAATTCAGGCACGAGGCGGTTGGCGTCGAACATTGGCTGGAATTGCTGCGCCAACAGGCATTGCCGCCCCGTTCCATGGTGATCGAAGTGACGGAGTCTCTGCTGCTTGAGGCCAATCGGGACATCGTGGAACGCATGCAATCGCTCAGGCAGGCGAACCTGCAGATTTCGCTGGATGACTTTGGCCATGGCTACTCGTCACTGAACTTCCTCAAGCGTTTCAAGATCGATTTCCTCAAACTGGACACCAGCTTCAGCGACAACCAGCTCTTGTGCGAAGCGATTGTGGCCATGGCGCACAAGCTGGACATCAAAGTCATCGCGGAAAAGATCGAAACCGAAGCCCAACTGGAGATTTTGATGGCTGCAGGATGCGATTTTGGGCAGGGATTCCTGTTCGGAGTGCCCATTTCAGCTGAAAAACTGCACCACCTGTTGATAAGTCAATGAATATCCACAGGATCGAATGTGCGTAAACACCAGTTTTGAGTTCACGCACAAAATTTGTTCAGAACTCATCCGAATTCAACGCAGTTCTTGTCCAGCCGGTTCTACAATTCGTAAACTTCTGATTCTGTGGATGTTAACAGCTTTATCCACAGACAGCGTCGCGTTTACTATCTACTACTATCCTTTCGTATACAACTCTAAATAAATAGAGGACAACTCGCATGCGTCTCGGAATCATCTCCGCCTTGGCAGAAGAACAACAAGGTCTGCTGGAAGCCATGGAGAGCCCCTACAAGCTCATCCACGGTAAGCGTGAGTACACGGCCGGAAAACTCTGGAAAATCGATTCTGTGGCCGTTTTATCGCGAATTGGCAAGGTTGCTGCTGCTGTGACTGCTGCAACGCTTGTGGAGAAGTTCAACGTTACCCACATCATCTTTACCGGCGTCGCCGGTTCTGCAGACCTGGGGGTACGTGTTGGCGACGTGGTGGTGGCCGATTCACTGGCTCAACACGATTTTGATGCCAGCCCGCTGTTTCCCCGTTTCGAAATCCCGCTGACCGGGCTCTCACGCATGCCGACAGACCGCGAAATGAGCCTGAAACTGAGCCTGGCTACACGCGAATTCCTGCAAAACGATGCGCAAGTACACCGCGGCCTGATCGGCAGCGGAGATCAATTCATCAAGGACCGGGCCCATCTGGCGACCCTGAAGGACGCACTGCCTGATTTATTAGCAGTGGAAATGGAAGGAGCGGCTGTTGCCCAGGTCTGTCACGAACTGGGCGTACCGTTTGCCATCATGAGGACGATTTCGGACAACGCCAATGAAGAAGCGGCGACGGATTTCATGCAGTTCGTGCAAACCGTCGCCTCACGCTACGCCTACGGCGTCATCCGGAATTTCTGCCAATCGCTTACTTGATCGGCAGTTTGGTGGTGTTTTTGACCTCTTCCATCACCGCATAAGTGTGGGTCTCCCGCACACCTTTCTGCAACAAAGTCTTGCCGAGGAATTCGCGGTAGGCTGCCATATCCTTCACCCGCGCCTTGACCAGGTAGTCAAAGCCGCCGGCCACCATATGGCATTCGAGGACTTCAGGGATCAGCTGGACGCTGTGCTTGAAGGCATCGAAGACTTCAGGCGTGGTACGGTCCAGCACAACTTCGATGAAGACCAGCAGCGAAACGTCCAAAAGCTGGGGATTCAACTGCGCCGTGTAACCCATGATATAGCCGGCTTCGTGCAGCTTGCGCACGCGCTCCAGGCAGGCAGCCGGCGACAAATTCACTCGCGCAGCCAGTTCAACGTTACTGATCCGGCCATCGCTTTGCAACTCAGCCAGAATCTTCTTACTGATCTTGTCCAGCATTACATCTCCACGATTAATTTTATTCGGTGAAATTCTCGCACTAAAAACTATCTATTGCTAGTACAAAGTATTACCAGAATTAATCCGAGCGATTCCGCCGTACAATCGAATCATTAGTTGCACTGCACAACACGCCCTCGCAAACCACGTTTGCCGGGCGTGTTTTCGTAGGTGCCCAACGATTCTTTACATACTAGCCAATAGAGACATCCATGCATCTGAACACCACTCCGTTCGCCGCACTCCACGCAGAAATCCTGCGCGATCCCAGCGCGCTGCGCCGCGCCATCACTGCGGCGTATCGCCGCGACGAACAAACTGCTGTGCAATGGCTACTGTCGCAAATAAACGTCGGTTCGGCTCAAACCACGGACGAAGCGCAATCATTGGCCAAGCGCCTGGTGACGGCTGTCCGCGAAAAACGCACCCGTTCTTCCGGCGTGGATGCGCTGATGCATCAATTCTCTTTATCGTCCGAAGAGGGCATCGCCCTCATGTGCCTGGCCGAGGCACTGTTGCGCATTCCCGATTCCGCTACCGCCGACCGGCTGATCGCGGACAAGATTTCCAAGGGCGACTGGCGCAAGCATTTGGGCGAATCGCCATCGCTGTTCGTGAATGCAGCCACCTGGGGCTTGCTGATCACCGGAAAGCTGGTCAGCTCGTCCAGCGAAGTAGGCTTGGGCTCCGCCATCACCAGCCTGATCGCCAAAGGCGGCGAGCCGCTGATCCGCAAAGGCGTCGACCTGGCCATGCGCATGCTGGGCAACCAGTTCGTCACCGGCCAGACCATCGAAGAGGCGATCAAGAACGGCAAGGACAACGAAGCGCGCGGCTATCGCTACTCCTACGACATGCTGGGCGAAGCCGCCTTGACCGAAGCCGACGCCGCCAACTACTACTCCGCCTACGAGAAAGCGATCCATGCCATCGGCAAGGCATCGAATGGCCGCGGCATCCGCAATGGTCCAGGGATCTCCGTCAAACTGTCTGCGCTGCACCCGCGCTACAGCCGCGCCCAGCGCGAGCGCGTGATGTCCGAACTGTTGCCGCGATTGACCGCGCTGGTCAAACTGGCCAAGAGCTACAACATCGGCCTGAATATCGACGCCGAAGAAGCGGATCGCCTGGAACTGTCGCTCGACCTGATGGAAGCGATGGCCTTCAATCCCGAACTGGAAGGCTTCGACGGCATCGGCTTCGTGGTGCAGGCCTACCAGAAGCGCTGCCCGTTCGTGATCGACTACCTGGTCGACCTGGCCAAGCGCAGCGGCCGCAAATTCATGGTGCGCCTGGTGAAGGGCGCGTATTGGGATGCCGAGATCAAACGCGCGCAGGTCGACGGCATGCCTGGCTATCCGGTCTACACCCGCAAGGTTTACACCGACGTCTCCTACCTGGCTTGCGCCCAGCGCCTGCTGGCGGCTACCGATGTGATTTACCCCCAGTTCGCGACCCATAATGCGCAGACCCTGTCCACGATTTACACCTGGGCCAAGCGCGACGGTGTCACTGGTTACGAATTCCAATGCCTGCATGGCATGGGCGAAACCCTGTACGACCAGGTGGTCGGCGCGGAAAACCTCGACAAGCCATGCCGCATTTACGCCCCGGTCGGCTCGCACGAAACCCTGCTGGCCTACCTGGTACGCCGCCTGCTGGAAAACGGCGCCAACTCGTCCTTCGTGAACCAGATTGTGGACGAAAGCATTCCAGTCGACTCCTTGATTTCGAACCCGATCGAGGTGGCCCACAGCCTGAATGGCCAGCCGCACACCGGTATCGCGCTACCGCTCGATATGTTTGGCGCGGAGCGCAAAAACTCGGCAGGTATCGACTTGTCGAATGAAGACGCCCTGCGTGAAGTGGCCGACGCCCTGTCGCAGCCGCGCAGCTGGATTGCCGGCCCGCTGCTGGCGGTCGATGCGAGCACCGGCCAGGCTGCGCAAGCCGTGGTGAACCCGGCCCGCAAGGACGACGTTGTGGGCTCCGTTACGGAAGCCAGCGCCGCCGACGTCGATCACGCCCTGGACGCCGCCAGCCAGTACGCCATGGATTGGCAAACCACGGAACCGTCGCAGCGCGCCGCCTGCCTGGAGCGTGCCGCCGACCTGTTCGAACAGCACAAGCTGGAGCTGATGGCCCTGGCCGTGCGCGAAGCCGGCAAATCGCTGCCGAACGCGATCGCCGAAGTGCGCGAAGCGGTCGACTTCCTGCGCTACTACGCGGTGCAGGTGTGCGGCTCCACCAACACGCTGGCGCTGGGCCCCGTGACCTGCATCAGCCCTTGGAACTTCCCGCTGGCGATTTTCACCGGCCAGGCTGCCGCCGCGCTGGCCGCCGGCAACGTCGTGTTGGCCAAACCGGCGGAACAAACCCCGCTGATCGCCCAGCGCGCGGTGGAATTGCTGCACGAAGCCGGCGTGCCGCGCGCCGCCCTGCAATTCCTGCCGGGCCGCGGCGAAGTCGTTGGCGCGGGCCTGTGCAATGACCCGCGCGTCAAGGGCGTGATCTTCACCGGTTCCACCGAAGTCGCCCAATTGATCAACCGCACCCT
>CAMLRG010000279.1 GCA_946482335.1 uncultured Duganella sp.
GCTGGCACCAACGGCAAGGGTTCGACCTGCGCCATGCTGGAATCGATCCTGCTGCGCGCGGGCTACCGTGTCGGCCTGTACATCAAGCCGCACTTCCTGCACTTCAATGAGCGTGCCCGCCTGAATGGCGACATGGCAAGCGACGAGCAGCTGGTGGAGAGCTTCAATGTCGTCGAGCAGTCACGCGGCGACATTTCGCTGACCTATTTCGAATTCACCACGCTGGCCATCATGCACCTGATGTCGCGGGCCGGCCTGGACGTGGTCATCCTCGAGGTGGGCCTGGGCGGCCGGCTCGATGCGGTGAACGTGATCGATGCCGACGTGTCGATCGTGACCAGCGTCGACATCGACCACGTCGATTACCTGGGCGGCACGCGCGAGCAGATCGGCTTCGAGAAAGCCGGCATTTTCCGCACAGGCAAGGCGGCCATCTGCAGCGACCCGGTGCCGCCGCAAGCGCTGATCGACCATGCCGTGGAAATCGGCGCCGACCTGTGGCTGATGGGCCGCGACTTCAACTACGCTGGCGACAAGCAGCAATGGAATTACGGCGGCCGTTCGCAGCGCCGCAATTCGCTGGCCTACCCGGGCTTGCGCGGCGCCAACCAGCTGCTCAACGCCTGCGCGGCGCTGGCGGCGCTGGAAGCGCTGAAGATGGAATTGCCGGTCGGCGCGCAGGAGGTGCGCACCGGCCTGGTGATGGTCGAATTGCCGGGCCGCTTCCAGGTGCTGCCGGGCCGCCCGACCGTCATATACGACGTGGCGCACAACCCCCATGCCGCGGCCGCGTTGGCGCAAAACATTGGCAACATGGGTTACAGCCCCTACACCTTCGCGGTGTTCGGTTCGATGCACGACAAGGACATCGATGGCGTGATCCAGGCCATGGCGCCGCACGTCGACCATTGGTGCCTTGCCAACCTGCCATCGCCGCGGGCGGCGACGGCGTCGGAGCTGGCGGCCAAGGTGCAGGCGATCGAACCGAAAATGGATGAAAAAACTGCCAATATTTTCGATGATCCAGGCCAGGCATTCGCAAATGCGATGAGCCGCGCGGGCGAGAATGATAGAATTGTGGTCTTTGGATCTTTCCTGACGGTCGCCGGTGTCATGGCGGCAAAAAAATCCTCACTCCACTGAGACGATCACGCATGGGCTTGTTATCGAAATTTGGCAAAGACAAGCAAGATGCTGCTGGTGAAGACAGCGGCTACTATCGCGCACAGGACGACCGCGCCTTGGGCGACAAGGCGCGATCCAAGCGCGCATCCAGCGCCGGCGGCGAAGCCGGCGCACGCCGCACCGGCCGCAAGGATGCAGCCGATCCCGTACTGCCCGAAAAGAAGCGCGCACGGCGCCGCCTGGTAGGCGCGATTGCGCTGGCGCTGGCCGTTGCCATCGGCTTGCCGATGGTGCTCGATTCCGAACCCAAATCGTCGGTGGCCGACATCGCCATCAATATGCCGCCCAAGGACAAACCCGGCGAGCCGCTGAATGGCGGCCCGGCAGTGGCACCGGCACCCGCGCCCGCGCCGGCGCTCGAGCAACCGGCCGCGCCGGCCCCTGCGCCTGCCGCCGCCAAACCTGCCGCCGCCGCGCCGGCTCCGTCGTCGCGTAGCGTGGCGCCGATCGCCGCCGGTGCCGCGCTGGACAAGGGCGAAGAAATCATCCAGGTGCCGGCCAAGCCGGCCGTTGTCGAACCCGCCAAGCCGCCCAAAGCGGCCGAGCCGAAAGTGGCCAAGGCCGAGGTCAAGCATCCCGAGCCGAAGCCGGAGCCGAAGAAGCCCGACGCCAAGCCCGAAGCCAAGCCTGATGCCAAGCCGGCCCGCTCCGACGATGCGCGCGCCATGGCCATCCTGGAAGGCAAGGCTCCCGAGGCGGCGGCGTCGACCAGATATGTGATCAAGGTGGCAGCCTTCGCAGCGAAAGAAAAGGTGGACGAGCTGCAGCGCAAGCTGGGCGAAGCCGGGATCAAGTCCTATGCGCAAAAGGTCAGCACCGCCAACGGCGAATTGACCAGCGTACGCGTCGGTCCCTTCCCGAACAAGGAAGAAGCCGAAAAGGTCCGCGCCAAACTGGGCAAGCTGGGCCTGAATGGCAGCCTGACCCCGGCCTGACAGGATGATGTGAGGCAGCGCGGACGTGACGATTTTCGATTACCTGGTGATTTTCGTGCTGGTCACATCCATCGTCATCAGTACCCTGCGCGGCCTGGTCAAGGAAATCCTGTCGCTGGCCGGCTGGATCGTTGCCTTCGTCGTCGCCAACGCTTACGGCCCCTGGCTGGCCGGCATGCTGCCCGATGCCATTCCGGGCGAGGTGGCGCGCCTGATCGTTGCCTTCATTGCATTGTTTATCGGTGTGCGCATCCTGATGGCCCTGCTGGCCATGGCGGTCGACGCCCTGGTTACGGCCGGCGGCCTGACGCTGGCCGACCGGGGCCTGGGCGGCCTGTTCGGCCTGGGGCGGGGGATTGTGATCGTGCTGGCCGGCGTCATATTGTGTGGGATGACGTCCATCCCGAAGCAGGATTTCTGGAAGAACGCGCTGTTGAGTCCCATGGCGGAATCCGGCGTGCGCACGGTGAAACCCTTCCTGCCCGCCGCGATGGCGCAGCATGTCCATTTTTAGAATTCGTTAAATCCGCAGTACCAAGTTTAGGAGCACACCATGTGTGGCATCGTCGGCGTCGTATCCCACCAACCAGTCAACCAGATGCTGTATGACGCGCTGCTGCTGTTGCAGCACCGCGGCCAGGATGCGGCAGGCATCGCAACCAACCAGAGCAATACGTTCTCCATGCACAAGGCCAATGGCCTGGTGCGCGACGTGTTCCGCACCCGCAATATGCGTTCGCTGAACGGCAACTCGGGCATCGGCCACTGCCGCTACCCGACCGCCGGCTCGTCCAGCGAAGAGGAAGCGCAGCCGTTCTACGTCAACGCGCCGTTCGGCATCACCCTGGCGCACAACGGCAACCTGACCAACTGGGAACAGCTCAAGGACGAGATGTTCAAGATCGACCGCCGCCACATCAATACCGATTCCGACTCGGAAGTGCTGTTGAACGTGCTGGCGCACGAGATCCACAAGGCCTCGACCGGCTTCTCGCTGACGCCGGCCAATATCTTCCAGGCCGTGACGGTGCTGAACAAGCGCGTGCGCGGCGGCTACGCGGCGGTGGCGCAGATCGCCGGCAGCGGCATGCTGGCGTTCCGCGACCCGAACGGTATCCGTCCGCTGTGCCTGGGCGTCAACGAAACCGCTGAAGGCAGCGAATACATGATCGCCTCCGAATCGGTGGCGCTGGAAGGCATGGGCTTCCGCTTCGTGCGCGACGTGCTGCCAGGTGAAGCCATCTTCATCGACAACGATAACCAGCTGCACGCGCAAATCTGCGCCGACAACCCCAAGCTGAACCCTTGCGTGTTCGAATACGTGTACCTGGCGCGCCCTGACTCCGTGATCGACGGCGCTTCCGTGTACAACACCCGCCTGAAGATGGGCGAATACCTGGCCGACAAGATCAAGCGCGAAGGCCTGGCCGACGATATCGACGTCGTGATGCCGATCCCCGATTCCTCGCGTCCGGCAGCGATCCAGCTGGCGATGCGCCTGGGAGTGGACTACCGCGAAGGCTTCATCAAGAACCGCTACATTGGCCGCACCTTCATCATGCCGGGCCAGGCGATGCGCAAGAAATCCGTGCGCCAGAAGCTGAATGCCATTGCCGACGAATTCAAGGACAAGGTCGTGCTGCTGGTGGACGACTCCATCGTGCGCGGCACCACCTCGCGCGAGATCGTGCAGATGGCGCGCGAAGCCGGTGCGAAAAAGGTGATCTTCGCTTCCGCCGCGCCGCCGGTGCTGTACCCGAACGTGTACGGCATCGACATGCCGACCCGCGACGAGCTGATCGCCCACGGCCGCACGCTGCAGGAAATCTGCGAAGAGATCACCGCCGACGCGCTGGTCTACCAGGACCTGGAAGACTTGAAGAAGTCCATCGCCGACGTGAATCCTGCACTGACCGAATTCGAAGCTTCCTGCTTCGACGGCAAGTACATCACCGGCGACGTGTCGCCCGAGTACCTGGACCGCATCGAACAGGCGCGCGTCAACCCGAAAAAGGCCAAGGTCGCGGAAGACGCGGCGCGCACGCAGCTAAACCTGAACACTGCCACGACGGAATCCTGATGAAGAACTACGGCTTCACGACCACCATTCTGCACAACGACCGCCAGAAAGGCATCGAACACGGCTCGCTGCACAAGCCGATCCACACTTCGGTGACCTTCGGCTATGCCGACGCGCGCCAGCTGGCGTCGGTGTTCCAGGGCAAGGAGCCGGGCTTCCGCTACGGCCGCCAGGGCAACCCGACGGTGGCCGCGCTGGAGGACAAGGTCAGCAAGATGGAGCAGGGCGTGGGCACGATCTGCTTCGCCACGGGCATGGGCGCCATCGGCGCCGTGTTCCAGGCGCTGCTGCGTGCCGGCGACCATGTCGTGTCGTCGTCCTTCCTGTTCGGGAATACCAATTCCTTGTGGCAGACCGTGGCCGGGCAGGGCGTGGGCGTGGACTTTGTCGACGCCACCGACGTGGCCAATGTGGCCGCGGCCCTCAAGCCCGAGACGCGCATGGTGTTCGTGGAAACCATCGCCAACCCGCGCACCCAGGTGGCGGACTTGAAGCGCATCGGCGAGCTGTGCGCCGAGCGCGGCATCCTGTACATCGTCGACAACACGATGACGTCGCCTTACCTGTTCCGTCCGAAGGATGTGGGCGCGGGCCTGGTGGTTAATGCGCTGACCAAGTCGATCGGCGGCCACGGCAATGCGCTGGGCGGCGCGTTGACCGATACCGGCGTCTACGACTGGACGAAGTTCCCGAATATTTTCGACAACTACAAGAAGAATCCGGCGGCGCAATGGGGCCTCGTGCAAATCCGCGCCAAGGCGCTGCGCGATTTCGGCGCCTCGCTGGCGCCGGAAGCGGCGCACCATATCGCCGTCGGCGCGGAAACGCTGGCGCTGCGCATGGAGCGCAGCTGCGCCAATGCGCGCGCACTGGCCGACATGCTGGAAGCGGACGAGCGTGTGGCAGCGGTGTACTACCCCGGCCTGAAGTCGCACCCGCAGCACGGCATCGCCGCCGAGCTGTTCAAGGATTTCGGCTCGCTGCTGAGCTTTGAACTGAAGGATGGCATCGACTGCTTCGACTACCTCAACAAGCTGAAGCTGGCGATCCCCACCTCCAACCTGGGCGACACCCGCACCTTAGTGATCCCCGTGTCGCATACCATCTTCTACGAGATGGGACCGGAGCGCCGCGCCTCGATGGGCATCGCCGACAGCCTGATCCGCGTGTCGGTCGGCATCGAAGACAGCG
>CAMLRG010000280.1 GCA_946482335.1 uncultured Duganella sp.
ATCGGCGCCATGCGCTGCCACAGCCAGGCGCTGACCATCAAGCTGCGCAAGGACGTGCCGCTGGATGAGGTGAACGACATCATCGCCAAGGACAACCAGTGGGTGAAGCTGGTGCCGAACACCCGCGAAGCGTCGATGAAGGACCTGACCCCGGCCGCCGTCACCGGCAGCCTGACCATCCCGGTCGGCCGCGTGCGCAAGATGTCAATGGGCGGCGAATACCTGTCGGCCTTCACCGTCGGCGACCAGTTGCTGTGGGGGGCCGCTGAACCGCTGCGCCGCATGCTGCGCATCGTGCTGGAAAATTAATAAGGGGTTAATACCTGCTGATTAATAAACAAGATAAGGTATATTTTCTAAAAGCCGGATTTCAAAGGGAAATCCGGCTTTTTTCTTTGAATCAAAGAATATTTTCGGCATGAACGAAACAGAATAGCGCGCTTCGGTGGCGTAATGCTTGCACGCATCATTTGATGATGTTATGTTGAGACCTCTGGAAAAGTAACTTTCTTTCCACGTTAACTACAATCGCCGCCCACTATGCCTGTACAAAAACCTTCCAAGGTCGCGTCGTTCGCGTTGAAAACACTGACCGCTGCCATGCTCAGCGGCGCCGTGCTCGCTCCTCTTTCCGTCAACGCCGCCGGTCTTGGCAAGCTCACTGTGCTGTCCTCCCTGGGCCAGCCGCTGCGCGCCGAAATCGAATTGACGGCCGTCACCGCCGACGAAGCGTCCGAACTGGTGGCCAAGCTGGCCTCGGCGGATGCCTTCCGCGCCGCCAATATCGACTTCAATCCAGCCCTGCTCAGCCTGCGCTTCGAGGTTGAAGCCCGTGGCGCCCGCCAGTTCATCCGCGTCACGTCGACCCAGCCTATCAACGAGCCTTTCGTCGACATGCTGCTGGAACTGACCTGGACCAATGGCCGCCTGGTGCGCGAATACACGTTCCTGCTCGATCCGGCCGACCTGCGCAGCACCCAGGCACCGCAAGTGGCGGCACCGGTGGACGTGCGCAGCGCACGCCCCGCTGCAACCACCGCACCGCCAGCGCCCAGCGCCGCTGCGCCTGCACCGGCCGCAGCGCAGCGCGCACCATCGCAAGCGGCCCCCCGCGCCGCCGCCGCGCAGGATGCGCCGGCTGCCGACAGCTATGAAGTCAAAAAGGGCGACACGCTGGGCCGCATCGCCGGCCGCCTGAAGCCGGCCGACGTTTCGCTGGACATGATGCTGGTGGCGCTGTACCGCGCCAACCCGGATGCCTTCGCCGGCAAGAACATGAACCGCCTGAAGTCCGGCAGCATCCTCTCGGTGCCGGATGCGAACACCATCAAGGGCACCAGCCAGGGCGAGGCCCACGGCGTGGTGGTGGCGCATGCCGCCGACTTCAATGCCTACCGCGCCAAGCTGGCCGGCCAAGTGGCTGCCGCCACCCCAGCCAAGGAACCGGAAGCCCAGCAAAGCCAGACCGGCAAGATTACCGCCCAGGTCAAGGAGCGTCCGACCGCCGTCACCGAATCGAAGGACCAGCTGAAACTGTCCAAGGCCGGCGAAGCGTCCGGCAAGGCCGGCAAGACCGGGGCGGTGGAAGACAAGATCGCCAAGGACCGCCAGATGGCCGACGCCAGCGCCCGCGTCAAGGAGCTGGAAAAGAACGTCAACGACCTCGAGAAGTTGATGGAGGTGAAGAACAAGGCGGCCGCCGATGCCCAGGCCAAAGCCCAGGCACCGGCCGCTGCGGCAGATGCCGCCAGCCCGGCCGCCAGTCCGGCCGACAAGGGCGTGGAAGCGCCCGCTCCGGTGCCGGTGGAAGCGGCACCGGCCAAACCGTCCAAGCCGAAGCGCAGCACCGTAGCGCCGGCACAGGCCCCGGTGGGGCCAAGCCTGGTCGATACGATCATGGACAATATCCAGCTGATCGGCGCCGCGGTGGCCGCCCTGCTGGGCGTCGCCGCGCTGCTGGTCATGCGCCGCCGCAAGTCCGCCGAACAGATGACGTTGCCGAAAACGGAAACCAGCAGTGTGCTGGGCGACCCGGGTACCACGGCGCACTCCCTGTTTGCCGAAACCGGCGGCCAGAGCGTCGATACCAGCAACAGCGTCTTCAATTCGAACTTCGCCCCATCGGCCAGCCAGCTCGACACCAATGAGGTCGATCCGGTGGCCGAAGCCGACGTGTACATCGCTTACGGCCGCGATGCCCAGGCCGAGGAAATCCTGAAGGAAGCGCTGCGCGTCCATCCGGAACGCCATCCGGTGCGCCTGAAACTGCTGGAAATCTACGCCGGCCGCAAGGATGCGCGCGCCTTCGAAACCCAGGCCAGCGAACTGTATTCGATGACCAAGGGCCAGGGCGACGAGTGGGCGCAAGCGGCTGCGCTGGGCGCCGGCATCGACCCGGATAATCCGCTCTACGTCAATGCGGCGCAGGCGAAGGCTGCCGCCGGCCTGGGCGCGGGCGCCGCAGCGGCCGGCGCTGCCGCAGGAGCCGCCGCAGCGCCCTTTGTCGCCAGCGATTCGAATGAGCTGAACGATTTTGCCGCCATGTTCGCCGAGCCGGCAGCGCCGGCAACGGCCGCCCCTGCCGAGGCCGGTGGCCTGGACCTGGACCTGAGCCAGGACGCCGCGCCGGCCACGGCGGAATCGAACCTGATGGACTTCGACCTCGACCGCGACGCCACCGCGCTGCCTTCCCTGGCCGAGGAGGCGCCGCCGGCCCCGCAGGCTGCCGACAGCAATACCCTGGACTTCGACCTGGGCGGCCTGAGTTTCGACGAACCGGCGGCAGTCGCCGCGACCGAGGCGCCAGCCCCGGCACCGGCTGCCGAGGAAGTGCAAGACCTGTCCTTCGACCTGGGCCTGGACACGCCGCCCGCCAAAGCCGAAACGGTGGAAGCCGCGCCGGCACCGGACGCGATGGCCGATATCGGCATGGACTTCAACCTGGACCTGCCGGGCGAAACCAAGGCCGAGGCAGCGCCGGCCGCGACGCCGGCGCCCGCCGCCGATCCGCTGGCCGAGCTGGACATGATGGACTTCTCGCTGCCGGGCGGTGAGACGGCCCAGCCGGCGGCCGCGCCGGCGCCGGTGGAAGAGGTGCCTTTGTCGGCCGCCGACTTTGCGCTGGACCTGCCGGCTGCCGAGGCTGCAGCGCCCGCGCCGGCCGTGCCGGCGGCAGCGGCCCCGGCACCGGCCGACTTCGACCTGTCCGGCATCGACCTGGACCTGGGCGACACCGGCCAGCCGGCCGGCACCCCGGTGCAGAACGAGGAAGAATTGTCGGCCCTGCACATGGAAATGGACACCAAGCTGGACCTGGCAGTGGCTTATCAGGAAATCGGCGACAAGGAAGGCGCGCGCGAGCTGCTGGATGAAGTGATCCGCGGCGGCAGCGACGACCAGGTGGCGCGGGCTTCGGCCATGCGCGCCCAGCTGGGCTAGCCGCTGCGCTTTTCGCCGTATAATGCCCGGTCACAGATCACACTGACCGGGCATTTTTTATTTTGAAACGCATCGCACTAGGAGTCCAGTACAACGGCGCCGACTGGCTCGGCTACCAGATCCAGCCGCATGGCCAGACCGTGCAGAACAAGCTGGAGGAAGCCATCGAGCGCTTCGCCTGCGTCAGGCTGGGCACCACTTGCGCCGGCCGCACCGACGCCGGCGTGCACGCGCTGAACCAGGTGGTGCATTTCGACACCGAGCTGGAACGCGCCGAACATGCCTGGGTGCGCGGCATCAACGCTTTCCTGCCCGAGTCCATCGGCGTGCGCTGGGCGCGCTACCTGCCCGAGGCGCCGGCGCCGGAGCAGGAATTCCACTCCCGCTTCAGCGCCCGTTCGCGCACTTACCATTACCTGCTGTACAACCACCAGGTGCGCTCGCCGCTGCTGGCCGGGCGCGCCGGCTTCACCCACTGGCAGCTGGACGTCGGCCGCATGCGCGAAGCCGTCAAGCCCTTGATCGGCACGCACGACTTCACCGCTTTCCGCGCTTCCATGTGCCAGGCCAAAACGCCGGTCAAGGAGATGCAGCTGATCGAGATCGAGCGCCATGGCGACATGATCCTGTTCACCCTGCGCGCCAACGCCTTCCTGCACCATATGGTGCGCAACCTGGTCGGCTCGCTGATCTACGTCGGCCAGGGCCGCGAGAATACGGACTGGCTGGGCGAACTGCTGGCAGGGAAGGACCGCACCAGGGCTGCGCCGACCTTCATGCCCGACGGGCTGTACCTGGCGAAAATCGAATACGACGACAAATGGGGCTTGCCGTACGAAGAGCCCAGCATCCTGCCCGCTTTCTGAGGAAATCCGCCATGCCACGCACCCGCATCAAGATTTGCGGCCTGACCCGCGAAGAAGACGTCCTGGCCGCGGTGGCGGCCGGCGCCGATGCCGTGGGCTTCGTGTTTTACGACAAGAGTCCGCGCTACGTCACGCCGCAGCGCGCCGCCGAACTGATTGCGCTGTTGCCGCCGTTCGTGACGCCGGTCGGCCTGTTCGTCAACCATACGGCCGCGCAGGTGGCGGCCACGGTGGCGGTGGCGCCGGTATCGCTGTTGCAATTCCACGGCGACGAGAGCGCCGACGATTGCGCCGCGGCCGCGCGCGCGGCGGGGCGGGCGTTTGTGCGGGTGTTCCGCGTCAAACCGGACACAAGCGGCGCCGAGCTGCTAGAATATGAGCGAATTTGCCGCGCATCCAGTGGCTTGTTCTCGGGCCTCCTGCTCGATACCTTCGTGGATGCATATGGCGGCGCAGGAAAGGTTTTCGATTGGTCCCTCATCCCAAAAGAACTCGCGCATCGGGCCGTTTTGAGTGGTGGCTTGAGCGTGCAAAATGTGACTGGCGCAGTGGCCAGCGTTCGCCCTTACGCGGTTGACGTCTCAAGTGGCGTCGAGCGCGCCAAGGGCATCAAAGATGCTCGCCTGATCGCGGACTTCATCCGCGGCGTGCGGGCAGCAGATGCCACTTTTGAGAAAGATCCGCACCATGAAAACTCCGCTTGATGCGCCACCAGCGCACCTGTTCCACGCCTCGTCTTACCACCTGCCCGACGCCACCGGCCATTTCGGCCCTTACGGTGGCTCCTTCGTCGCCGAAACCCTGAGCTATGCGCTGGCCGAGCTGCGCGAAGCCTATGCCAAATACAGCAAGGATGAACTGTTCCTCGAAGAGTTCCGCTATGAGCTGAAGCATTTCGTCGGCCGTCCTTCCCCCGTGTACCATGCCAAACGCTGGTCCGACCAGCTGGGCGGCGCGCAAATCTTCTTCAAGCGCGAAGACTTGAACCATACCGGCGCGCACAAGATCAACAACGTGATCGGCCAGGCATTGCTGGCCAAGCGCATGGGCAAGCCGCGCATCATCGCCGAAACCGGCGCCGGCCA
>CAMLRG010000281.1 GCA_946482335.1 uncultured Duganella sp.
CCGCATAGGCGCGGGCGATGGCCAGGCCGATGCCGGAGGTCGAGCCGGTGACGAGCGCGGTTTTGCCGCGCAAAGTGGTGCTGACCATTTGGTCCCCTATAATTTGTTAGCCAATGTAGAATGTAGCGCAAAAACCAATAGTACGGGGAGCGAGGAAGCGCATGCCAGAAGCAAAAATCAAGTCCGTCCAGTGTTTCTCCATGTCGGGCTTGCACCATATGGCGTACAAGGAATGGGGCGCTGCCGACAACCCGAACGTGCTGGTTTGCGTACACGGGGTGACCCGTGTGGCCGACGATTTCGACAATCTTGCACAATCGCTGTGCAAGGATTACCGTGTGGTCTGCCCCGACGTGGTGGGCCGCGGCCGCTCCGGCAAGCTGCGCAACCCCCAGCTCTACCGCATCCCCCAGTACGTGAGCGATATGGTGACCCTGCTGGCGCGCGTACTGGCGAACGGCGAGCGCCAGACCGTGGACTGGTTCGGCACCTCGATGGGTGGCCTGATCGGCATGGGGCTGGCGTCGCTGCCGGACAGCCCGGTCAGCAAGCTGGTATTGAACGATATCGGCCCCACCCTGGACCCGGTGGCGATCCAGCGTATCGGCGATTATATTGCGCAGGAAGTGCGCTTCCCGACCTTTGAAGCCGGCGCCGCATTCGTGAAAATGGTGTCGCTGACCTTCGGCGAGCATACCGACGAGGAATGGCGCAAGCTGGCGGCCGATGTACTGCGCCAGGATCAGGATGGCAGCTGGGTGCGCCATTACGATATGGGCCTGGCGCTGCCTTTCCAGTCGGTGACGCCGGAATCGGCCAAGGCTGACGAAGCTGCGCTGTGGGCGGCGTACGATGCGATCCGCTGCCCGACGCTGCTGGTGCGCGGCGCCAATTCCGACCTGCTGTCGCGCGAAACGGCGCTGGCGATGACGCAGCGCGGCCCCAAGGCGCGGCTGGTCGAGATCCCGGACGTGGGCCACGCGCCCACCTTCCTGCACGCCGACCAGATCGCCATTGCCAAAGATTTTTTGTTGAACCACTAAGAGAAGAGCATGGAAATCAAACGTTTTCACGTAGGTAAACGCATGTCCGAAATCGCCGTCCACAACGGCACCGTCTACCTGGCCGGCCAGATCGCGGAAAAGGGCGGCGACATCAAGGCGCAGACCGCCGAAGTGCTGGGCCACATCGACCGCCTGCTGGCCGAAGCCGGCAGCGACAAGTCGCGCATCCTGCGCGCCCAGATCTTCATCACCGACCTGGCCAATTTCCCGGCCATGAACGAAGTGTGGGAAGCCTGGGTCGTGGAAGGCAACACCCCGACGCGCGCCACCGTGCAAGCACAATTGGCGAATCCCGACTGGCTGGTCGAAATCGTGGTCACCGCCGCCCAATTCTGAGAAAGTTTGTAATGGTTTCAATCGCGGCTCTCAATAGCGCAACGACGGACCAGCTGGTGCAAGGCTTGTCCGCGGATGACGGGGCGCGCGTGCTGGCCGCGCTTGACCATGCCAGCCAGGCGTACAGCGGCCGCACCACCGGCCACGGACAAGACGCCCTGGACTTCGCCATCGGGGTGGCCAGCACACTGGCCATCCTGCGTACCGATGCGGAAACCCGCATCGCGGCACTGATGTTCGAGCTGACCCTGCTCGACGCCGACACCGCGCCGTCCATCGAGCCGCGCTACGGCAAGGAAGTCAACGACCTGGTGGCTGGCGTGCGCCAGCTGATCCGCCTGCGCGAATTGACGCTGGCATCCTCCGGCAGTGCCGCGCGCACCAAGACTGCGGCGCAGCAGGCGGTCGCCCAGGTCGAGTCGCTGCGCAAAATGCTGCTGGCCATGGCCACCGATATGCGCGTGGTGCTGGTGCGGCTGGCTTCCTGCTGCACCACCTTGCGCTACTTCGCGGACATCAAGCGCTTCGACGAAGTCACCCGCGCCTATGGCCGCGAAACCCTGGACCTTTACGCGCCGCTGGCCAACCGCCTCGGCATCTGGCAGATCAAATGGGAGCTGGAGGACTTGTCGTTCCGCTTCATCGAGCCGGAAACCTATAAGCGCATTGCGAAGATGCTGGAAGAGAAGCGCATGGCGCGCGAGAGCTTCGTCACCTCTTCCATTGCGCGCCTGCAGTCCGAATTGGAAGCGGCGGGCATCAAGGCTGAAGTGTTCGGCCGCCCCAAGCACATCTACTCCATCTGGAACAAGATGAAGGGCAAGGAGCTGGACTTCTCCGAACTGTACGATGTGCGCGCCTTCCGCGTGATCGTGGAGGACGTGAAGACTTGCTATACGGTGCTCGGCGTGGTCCACAATATCTGGACCCCGATCCCGAAAGAATTCGACGATTACATTTCCCGTCCCAAGCCCAACGGCTACCAGTCGCTGCACACGGTGGTGACGGCGGACGACGGCCGTCCCCTCGAAGTGCAGATCCGCACCCAGGAAATGCACAGCTTCGCCGAGTACGGCGTGGCGGCGCACTGGCGCTACAAGGAGGAGGGCGGTTCCAATTTCAAGGGCCAGCAGTACGACGAGAAGATCGCCTGGCTGCGCCAGCTGCTGGCCTGGAAGACCGAAGTCGCCGATGCGGTGGTCGGCAACGAAGACCAGCAGCGCGAGTGGGTGGAAAAGCTCAAGTCGACCACGCTGGACGACCGCATCTTCGTGCTGACGCCGCAGGCGCGCGTGATCGAGCTGCCGGTGGGCGCCACGCCGATCGATTTCGCCTACCACCTGCACAGCGACGTCGGCCACCGCTGCCGCGGCGCCCGTGTCGACGGCCAGATGGTGCCGTTGAATACCGCCTTGAAGAGCGGGCAAACTTGCGAAATCATTACCGCCAAGGGGGCGCCCGGCACGGCGGGCCCGTCGCGCGACTGGCTGAGCCCCGGATATACGGTGTCGAACCGCACGCGCACCAAGGTGCGGGCGTGGTTCCATGCCATCGACATCCAGGAAACTGTCGCCAATGGCCGTTCGCTGGTCGAGAAATCGCTGCAGCGCGAAGGCAAGACGGCAGTCAACCTGGAAGTGTTGGCGCAGAAGCTCGGCTTCGCCAAGGTGGAGGATTTGTTCCTCGCCGTTGGCAAGGATGAATTCTCGCTGCGCCATGTGGAAGCCGCCCTGCGCGATCCGGGCGAGGCCGACGAAGCGTCGACCGACCAGGTGGCGGTCAACAAGAGCCGCACCTCCAGCGTGGATTCGGGCGCCAAGTCCGGCGTGCTGGTGGTTGGTACCGACGGCTTGATGACGCAATTGGCAAAATGCTGCAAGCCGGCGCCGCCCGATCCGATCGTGGGATTTGTCACGCGCGGCAAAGGCGTGTCCATCCACCGCGCCTCGTGCAAAAACTTTGCCGAAATGCGCGCCAAAGCGCCGGAACGCGTGATTGTCACGGAATGGGGCAAGGCGAAATCGGACACGGTATTCCCGGTCGATTTATTCGTCCTCGCCACCGACCGCCAGGGTTTATTGCGCGATATTTCAGAAATATTCTCGCGCGAGAAAATCAATGTCACCGGCGTCAATACCCAATCGGCCAAAGGCCAGGCCCGCATGACATTCACCGTCGAAATCGGCGCCACCAGCCAACTGCAAAAAGCGCTGGCCGCCATCAGCGAAGTCACCGGCGTGGTCGAGTCCCGCCGCGCTTGACGGTTCCGGCCAAGCCGCCGCAAAAGCTGGTTTGCCACGGGCATGCCAAGGCTTGGCACGTTGCTGCCAGGTCCTGGCGCGTGCAGGTCCGGCTGCCGCCGCAAGGCAAGCGGGTCGGGCGCACTTCACGTTGGACTAGCTTTTGTGCTCGCGTTTCGGGCCAGTGAATGCGTCAAAAATGGCGCGGTGGGCTTGGTAGGACCACGCGTCGTCGCGGACATAATAATCCGCGACCCATTTCTGCAAATGCGCCAGCATTGATTCCTGCTCAGCGGCGGAAGCGTATTTGTGCGATTCCCATGGCCGGCGCAAATTATTCGCGAGGCAGGCGTCAACGCCAGGATTAAGGAATACCAGCTCACTGCAATACGGAGCGGCGGCTTGCACCAATTCTCCGTAACAGCCTTCAATCACCCAATCCTGATTCGCTGCAATAAATTCGTTGAGCGAATCCAGAATAAGGCCAGCAGGGCGCTGCACGGCTATTTTCCCAGGTTCCCACACAATTGAATCGAGGTCCAGATGGACAAGCCCATGTTGCGCAGCAGCGGCGCGGGCATAAGTGCTTTTGCCGGAGCCGGAATTTCCAAAAACTAGAATTTTCATTTGGGCAGATTATGAGTCATTCGATGCCTGCGTGGTGTCGCGGCCTTCAGTGGCGGGGCTCGGCCTGCAGCGTGATGTGGTCGATGCCGTGACGTGTGCGCAGCATTGTCTTGACGTTGCGCAGGATTTCCGGCCAGTCCTGGAGATCGTTGATTTCGAGGTGGCCGATCAGGGCGGGTTGGCTGGGTGACATTTCCCATATGTGCAAATCGTGTACTGACAGCACGCCCGGCACTGCGGCCAGGTCAATACCAATCTGGGCGTAATCGGCGTTGTCCGGCACACCTTCCATCAGGTGGTGGAAGGATTCCCGCAAGATCGCGACGGTGGACTTGAGGATCAGCAGCGACACCAGCAGGGACAGGATCGGGTCGATCTGCATCCAGCCCGTGGCCAGGATCACGCCGCCCGCAATCAGGGCGGCGACGGAGCCGAGCAGGTCGCCCAGCACGTGCACCAGGGCGGCGCGGGTATTCATGCTCTCCTTGTCGCGCGACAGGCTCCAGGCCACCAGCAGGTTCACGCACAGGCCGATGCCGGCCACCACCAGGACCGTGCCGCCTTGCACCGGCTCGGGCGCGGCGAAACGTTGCACCGCTTCGAAGACGATCCAGCCGACCACCAGCAACATGGCCAACCCGTTCACAAACGCGGCCAGCGCTTCGGCGCGGCCGAAGCCGAAGGAATAGCGGGCCGATGGGCGGCGCTTGGCGATCAGTTGCGCCAGCAGCGCCAGGCCGAGCGCGGCGGCATCGGTCACCATATGGCCGGCATCGGAAATCAGGGCCAGGGAATTGGCCAGGAAGCCGGCGGACACTTCCACCACGGCGAAGCCCAGGGTGAGCGCCAGTGCGGCCGCCAGCGCGGCCTGGCTCCGGTGTTCGTTGAAGTGGGCGTGCTGGGCGTCGCCCTCGAGGTGGGCGTGCAGGTGGGTGGAATCGTGGTTTTGCATGGTGGCCTGAATATATCAGCAATGTTTTCTTGGGAAAACACTTGTCACGGCGGGAAGTGCTCTCTATAATGCTGGCTCTCGGGCGGTTAGTTCAGCTGGTTAGAATACTTGGTCGACATCCAAGGGGTCGGGGATTCGAATTCCTCACCGCCCACCAGAA
>CAMLRG010000282.1 GCA_946482335.1 uncultured Duganella sp.
GGACGCGGGTCGCGGCCCGGCTTCTCCAGTTCCTTGATGATGTCGGTGACGGTCGGCACGCCGAACTGGTCGTCGGCGTACTTGGCCGGGGACAGCGACTTCAGCAGCTTGCTCTCGCCAATCACCCCACGCACATCCTTCTGGATGTCGGCCAGGATCTTCTCGACCACGGGGTAGGACTCCGGGTGTACGGCGGAGGCGTCGAGCGGATTCTCGCCGCCCATTACGCGCAGGAAGCCGGCCGCCTGCTCGAAGGTCTTGTCACCCAGGCGCGGCACGTTCTTCAGTGCCGCGCGCGAGGCGAAAGCGCCCTTCATGTCGCGGTAGGTGACGATGCTCTGCGCCACGCTGGCCGACAGGCCCGACACGCGCGCCAGCAACGGCGCCGAAGCGGTGTTGACGTCGACGCCGACCGCGTTCACGCAATCCTCGACCACCGCGTCGAGCGAACGCGCCAGCTGGGTTTGCGACACGTCGTGCTGGTACTGGCCCACGCCGATCGATTTCGGATCGATCTTCACCAGTTCCGCCAATGGGTCCTGCAGGCGGCGCGCGATCGACACGGCGCCGCGCAGCGACACGTCCAGTTCCGGCAATTCGCGCGAAGCGTATTCGGAAGCCGAGTACACCGATGCGCCGGCTTCGGACACCACGATCTTGGTCAGCTTCAGCTCAGGGCACTGCTTGATCAAGTCCTGTGCCAGCTTGTCGGTTTCGCGCGAGGCGGTGCCGTTGCCGATCGAGACCAGCTGCACGCCATGCTTGGCCGCCAGCTGCGACAGCGTGTGCAGCGACCCATGCCAATCGTTGCGCGGCTGGTGTGGATAAATGGTCGCGGTATCCACAACCTTGCCGGTGGCATCCACCACCGCCACCTTGACGCCGGTGCGCAAGCCCGGGTCCAGGCCCATGGTGGCGCGCGGCCCGGCCGGCGCGGCCAGCAACAAGGCTTTCAAATTGGTAGCGAAGACGTTGATCGCATCGAGCTCGGCTTTTTCGCGCAGGGCGCCCATCAGCTCGGTTTCCAGGTGCATGAAGGATTTCACGCGCCAGGTCCAGCGCACCGTGTCGGCCAGCCATTTGTCGGCCGGGCGGCCGGCCTGCTTGATGCCGAAACGGGCGGAAATGCGGCTTTCGCAGGGGTTGTGCGGCGCATCCCACTTCGGTTTTTCCTGTTCCGAATCGAGGCGCAGGGTCACGTCCAGCATGCCTTCGCGGCGGCCGCGCAACAGTGCCAGGGCGCGGTGCGAAGGCACGGCGGCCAGCGGCTCGGAATAATCGAAGTAATCGGCGAACTTTTCGCCCTCTTCTTGTTTTCCGTCAACAACTTTGGATTCAACTACGCCATGCTCTTGCACATATTCGCGCAGCGATTGCAGCAGGGTGGCATCTTCCGCGAAACGTTCCATCAGGATCTGGCGGGCGCCGTCCAGGGCGGCTTTGGCGTCCGCCACACCGGGGTTCTTGCCGTCGGCGGTCTCGAACGCTTCGCGCAGGTAGCCGGCCGCCTGTTCCTCCGGATTCAGGGTCGGGTCGGCCAGCAGGGCGTCGGCCAGCGGGGCCAGGCCGGCTTCGATGGCGATCTGGGCCTTGGTGCGGCGTTTTTGCTTGTAAGGAAGGTACAGGTCTTCCAGCCGGGTCTTGTCCTCCGCATGCATGACCGCATCTAGCAGCTCCGGCGTCATCTTGCCCTGCTCGGTGATCGAATTGACGATGGCGTCGCGGCGGTCTTCCAGCTCGCGCAGGTAGCGCAAGCGTTCTTCGAGGTTGCGCAGCTGGGTGTCGTCCAGCCCGCCGGTCGCTTCCTTGCGGTAGCGCGCGATGAACGGGACAGTGGCGCCTTCGTCCAGCAAGGCGATGGCGGCGGCGACCTGGGCCGGCTTGGCGGCCAGTTCGAGGGCGAGGCGTTGTTCGATAGAAGGCAGCATGGCGGTGTTTCCAAACAAAGAAGGCCGAAATCATACAACGCCTCGTCGCCAACCGGCCACAGAATCGATTATTATTAATTAGTCAATGTTGTCCGTCCTACTTCTAGTTGCACTAAGTTAGGATTTTCACAAACACGAAACTGTGGAAGGCGGATAATATTGCATGTTGCTGTTTTTGAACCGCTGATTTAAAAGAATGCGCCCAATGGATATTACCCGCGACGAAGCCCGCGAAACTCCAGTCGCACCGGCCCCCGCTTCTACTCCGGTCCCAGCTGCTCCGCCCAACCAATTGCCCTATGCGGTGGCGACGTGGTTGCAGCGGGTGGATGCAGCCGCGCATCCCAAGCCAAGACTGGCCCCGGTCGAGATCGATCCGAAACAGACCAACTACAAATTGATTTACGTGCTGGCGCCGACCAGCGGCGGCCGCCACGTGGCGCTCTGCCTGTACAAGGCACGGTTGAAGCCGAACGGCGACGTGGCCGCGGCCAGCCCGGTCAGCGAAGTGTTTTCGCTGCTGTCCGCCCCGCCGGCCTTCCTGGCGCCGGGCGATGAAGACTTGGTCCGTTTCTTCGTGGCCATGCGCAGCGGCCCCAACTCGCAGACCGGCAGCGCGACCGAGCCCCGCGGCAAGATCGGCGCGGCCCTGCTGCAAATGCTGTCCGAACAGGAAAAGCTGCTGTGGGCGAATTCCTGGTCCGACGTCGGCAATGGCCTGGTGTATCCGATGAAACCCGGCCCGCTGCGCAATGCCAACCTGGCCTGGCGCGAAGAAGGCAAGGGGCTGCGCCTGGGCTGGCAAGTCGAAGTGCAGGAAGGCGCCAAGCATCACGGCGCCGACCAGATCGATTACATGCTGCCGACCGACCCGCCGTGGTACATCGACAACCTGTCCACCGGTGTGCTCCAGCTGAACCAGGGCGGCACCACCATCCCGCTGGCCGACCTGCAAGCCCTGGTGGCCCAGGCGCCGCTCTTGATGCCCAACGATAAGATGCGCGTGTCCCAGCTGTTGCTGGCGCATGGCCTGCAGCAATTGATGCCGCTGCCCCAGCCACTGCCGCAGCGTGTGCGCACCGATGTCAAGCCGCGCCCGATCCTGGTGCTTGACTCGGCCCAGCTGGCCGACGGCACCCTGCAGCGCTGGAACGATTACGCGGTGCTGTCCTATGACTATGATGGCGAGCGTGTCTCCTTCGACCCGTCGCAGCGCGTGGTGCGCCAGCGCGGCGAAGTCACCGAAATCATCCAGCGCGATGAAGCCGCCGAAGCGGCCGCACTGGAAACCCTGACCCAGCTGGGCTTCAGGAAGCCGACCGCCCTGCCGCTGTCGAGCGTGCGCGGCGGCCTGCTGCTGGCCAACCAGGCCGACTGGATCCGCTTTGCCGAATCCGGCATCGAGGAATTGCTGGCGGCCGGCTGGCGCGTCGAAAAGTCGCCGAAGTACCGTTACGACATGGTGGCGGTCGAGGATTGGTATGCCGAAGTCGAGGAAGAAACCACCGACAATGGCAGCGCCTGGTTCGACCTGGAACTGGGCATCACCGTCAACGGCGAGCGCGTGCCGCTGTTGCCGGTGCTGGTGCAGATGATCCGCAACTTCCCCAACGATTTCAGCCCGAAAGCGCTGGCTGTGCACGGCGAAGCGGACCAGATGCTGGCGGCCCTGCCGGACGGCACCCGTGTCGCCTTGCCATGGAACCGCCTCAAGCCCATCCTGGCCACGATCGGCGAACTGTATTTCAGCGACAAGATCCGCCACTCGGTGCGCATGTCCTCGCTGGACGCGGCGCGCCTGGACGAGCTGGCGCGCAATGTGGACTTCCAGTGGACCGGCGGCGAAGCGCTGCGCGACATGGGCCGCAAGCTGAACCAGTTCTCATCGGTCAAGCGCGTGCCGACCCCGGCCGGGCTGCGCGCCACGCTGCGCGATTACCAGACCGACGGTTTGAGCTGGATGCAATTCCTGCGTGAGTACAACTTCGGCGGCATCCTGGCCGACGACATGGGCCTGGGCAAGACGGTGCAGACGCTGGCCCACATCCTGGTGGAAAAGGAAGCCGGCCGCCTCGACCATCCGGCCCTGGTAATCGCGCCGACCAGCCTGATGAACAACTGGCAGGATGAAGCCGCCCGCTTCGCCCCCGACCTGAAAGTACTGCTGCTGCAGGGCAAGGACCGCGCCGAGCTGTTCGAGGAAATCCCGAAAGCCGACCTGGTGCTGACCACTTACGCCTTGCTGCCGCGCGATGAGGAAAAGCTGCGCGAGCACGATTTCCACCTGGTGATCCTGGACGAATCGCACTACATCAAGAACACCCGCTCCAAGGCGGCCCAGAGCGCCGGCTTGCTGCGCGCCCGCCACCGCTTGTGCCTGTCCGGCACGCCGCTGGAAAACCATCTGGGCGAGTTGTGGTCGCAATTCCACTTCCTGCTGCCCGGCCTGCTGGGCGACGAGAAAACCTTCAACAGCAACTTCCGCCACCCGATCGAGCGCCAGGACGACCCGCAGCGCCGCCAATTGCTGAACCGCCGCATCAAGCCCTTCCTGGTGCGCCGGACCAAGGACAGCGTGGCGAAAGAGCTGCCGCCCAAGACGGAGATGGTGCGCAAGGTGGAACTCAGCGGCGCGCAGCGCGACCTGTACGAAACCGTGCGCCTGGCCATGGACCAGAAAGTGCGCGAGGAAATCGACCGCAAGGGCGTGGCCCGCTCGCAGATCGTGATCCTGGAAGCGCTGCTCAAGCTGCGCCAGGTCTGCTGTGACCCACGGCTGGTGAAAACCACCAAGAAAGCCGCCGCCACCGGTTCCGCCAAGCTGATCGACCTGATGCAGATGATCGAAGACTTGCTGGAAGAGAAGCGCAAGATCCTGGTGTTCTCGCAATTCACCTCCATGCTCGAATTGATCGAGGAAGAGCTGGAAGCGCGCGACATCCCCTACGCCATCCTGACCGGCGAAACGCGCGACCGCGGCGCCCAGGTAGCCGCCTTCCAGCAGGGCGCGGTGCCGATCTTCCTGATTTCGCTGAAGGCTGGCGGCGTGGGCCTGAACCTGACGGCGGCCGACACCGTGATCCATTACGACCCATGGTGGAATCCCGCCGCCGAGAACCAAGCCACCGACCGCGCCTGGCGCATCGGTCAGGACAAGCCCGTGTTCGTGTACAAGCTGATCGCCAAGGGCACGCTGGAAGAAAAGATCCAGCTGCTGCAGCAAAAGAAATCGGACCTGGCGCAATCCGTGCTGGCCGAAGGCGAATCGCAGAAGATGGCACTGACGCAGGAAGATTTGCAGCAGATTTTCGCCCCCTTACAGGATTGACCCCATGCTGAGCGCTGAACACTATCGCCAGATCCTCGACCACAGCAGCGACGTGCACTGGATGCTGGACTGCGATAGTGGCCAGCTGCTGTACGTCA
>CAMLRG010000283.1 GCA_946482335.1 uncultured Duganella sp.
CGCAGATCGAAGTGACCTTCGACATCGACGCCAACGGCATCCTGCACGTGGGCGCCAAGGACAAGGCCACCGGCAAGGAAAACAAGATCACCATCAAGGCCAACTCCGGCTTGTCCGAAGAGGAAATCCAGAAGATGGTGAAGGACGCCGAGCTGAACGCGGCGGAAGACCACCGCCTGAAGGAACTGGCCGAATCGCGCAACCAGGCCGACGCGCTGGTGCACTCGACCAAGAAGTCGCTGACCGAATACGGCGACAAGCTGGAAGGCGGCGAGAAGGAAAAGATCGAAGCTGCGATCAACGACCTGGAAGCCACCATCAAGAACGGCGACAAGGCCGCGATCGACGCCAAGGTGGCTGCGCTGTCCGAAGCTTCGCAGAAGCTGGGCGAGAAGATGTACGCTGACATGCAGGCGCAGCAAGGCGCGGCCGGTGCCGCCGGTGCGGGCGCAGCAGGTGCGGGCGCCGGCGCGGAAGCCAAGCCGGCCCAGGACGACGTGGTCGACGCCGACTTCAAGGAAGTCAAAGACAGCAAGTAAGCTTCAAATCCGGTCAACACAATGACCCGCCGAGCCGAGCATCCATCAGGGGCTCGCTCGGCTTTTTCGCATAAATTGGTACACCATGGCAAAGCGTGATTTTTACGAGATCCTCGGGGTCGCTAAGAACTCGTCCGAAGACGAAATCAAGAAAGCCTATCGCAAGCTCGCGATGAAATACCATCCGGACCGCAATCCGGATAGCAAAGAGGCTGAGGAAAAGTTCAAGGAGGTCAAAGAGGCCTACGAGATGCTGACCAACCCGGAAAAGCGCGAAGCGTACGACCGCTACGGCCACGCCGGCGTTGACCCGAATATGGGCGGCATGGGCGGCGGCGGCGGCTTCGGCGGCTTTGGCGACGCCTTCGGCGACATCTTCGGCGACATCTTCGGCGGCGGCCGCAGCCGCTCGTCCGGCCCGCAGGTTTACCGCGGCGCCGACCTGCGCTACAACCTGGAAATCACCCTGGAGCAGGCGGCGCACGGTTTCGACACCACCATCCGCGTGCCGTCCTGGGACAAGTGCGACACCTGCCACGGTTCCGGCGCCAAGCCGGGCACCTCGCCGGTCACTTGCTCCACCTGCGGCGGCCACGGCCAGGTACGCATGCAGCAAGGCTTCTTCAGCATCCAGCAGACTTGCCCCAAGTGCCACGGCACCGGCAAGATCATTCCCGAGCCATGCCCATCGTGCTCCGGCGCGGGCCGCATCAAGCGCAACAAGACGCTGGAAGTGAAGATCCCGGTCGGCATCGACAACGGCATGCGCATCCGCTCCACCGGCAACGGCGAGCCGGGCACCAACGGCGGGCCGCCGGGCGACCTGTACGTCGAAATCCACATCAAGCCGCACCCGGTATTCCAGCGCGAAGGCGACGACCTGCACTGCGAGATGCCGATCAGCTTCGCCAAGGCGGCGCTGGGCGGCGAGATCGAAGTGCCGACGCTGGATGGCAAGGTCTCCTTCACCGTGCCGGAAGGCACCCAGTCCGGCAAGACTTTCCGCCTCAAGGGCAAGGGCATCAAGGGCGTCCGTTCCGGCTATCCGGGCGACCTGTTCTGCCACGTTGCCGTCGAGACGCCGGTCAAGCTGACCGAAAAACAGAAGGAATTGCTGCGTGAATTCGAGCGCTCCACCACCGAAGGTGGCGCGAAGCATAGCCCCCAGACCAAGTCCTTCATGGACAAGGTCAAAGACTTCTTCGAGTGAGACATATGAGCGACGACGTATTGAAGCACCTGCTGGACAACAACCGTCAATGGGCGGAGAAAAAGGTCGCCCAGGATCCCGACTACTTCCACGACCTGTCGATGGTGGCGCCGGAATTCCTGTGGATCGGCTGCTCCGATTCGCGCGTGCCGGCGAACGAACTGCTGGGTCTTCCGCCGGGCAAGGTGTTCGTACACCGTAATATCGCCAACGTGGTGGTGCACTCCGACCTGAATTCGCTGTCGGTGCTGCAGTTCGCCACCGAGGTGCTGAAGGTCAAGCACGTGATCATCGTCGGCCACTACGGCTGCAAGGGCGTGCACACCGCCCTGACCGGCGGCCGCGTGGGCCTGGTCGACAACTGGCTGCGCCATGTGCAGGACGTGGCGCAAAAGCACGAGCGCTACCTGGGCTCGGCGCTGGCCGACGTCGGCAAGCAGAGCGAGCGCCTGTGCGAACTGAACGTGGTGGAACAGGTGGTCAACGTCTGCCAGACCACCATCGTGCAGGATTGCTGGGACCGTGGCCAGGAACTCACCGTGCACGGCTTCGTGTACGGTTTGAAGGATGGCCTGCTGCACGACCTGGGCATGAACATCAGTTCCCTGGCCGACCTGCAGCCCTGCATCGACGCCCGCCTGGCCGCCTACGCCAACCAGTAAGCCGGCCAAAAAAGCATGTACACTTCGGTGCATGCTTAAATCCCTCACCGCATTCCTCGCCGCCCTGGGCGCTTCGCGCGCACGGGGCGCGCAGGGCTTCCAGCCCAGCCGGCAGCTTGCCGTCCAGGCCGGCGACGTGCTGGCCCAACCGCTGCCCGATGGCCAGGGCTGGAGCACGCTCAAAGTGTTCGCAGTCGAGGGCGCGACCGCGCATTGCCTGACGTACGAAGCGGTCGCGCGCAAGCCGACGCTGGCAACGCTGGCGCAGATTGCCGTGCGCATGGCCCATGCGCCGCGGCCGCCGGCCGCGCTGGCCGAGGGCTGGGAACTGCTCGGCAACCAGCCCGCCACGGGGCGCGAGCTGCAAGGCTTGAAGTACATGGATTTCGCGCTGTACGTGCGGCTGACGGGGCAGGATGCCGCCGCCATCATGCGCGCCGCCGCCGGGCATTTCGCGCGCGCCGGCACCCATGCCGCGGAAGGCCGCCGCATCGAGGCCATCAACGAATACGGCAAGGCGATCGAGCTGTATCCGGCCTACACCGATGCGCTGGACCAGCGCGCCTTCGCCTTCATGGAGCTGGGCTTGCACCAGCAGGCGCTGCGCGACCTGGACGAATCGCTGTACCTGAACCCGGATGGCATGTCGGCCTTCTTCTGCAAGGGCGAGTGCCTGATGAAGCTGGGGCATCTCGACGAAGCGGAAGCCATCTTCACCGAAGGCCAGCAGCGCTTTCCCGAGCATGCCGGCCAGTTCAACGAATTCCTCAAGCGTACCCGTGCCTTCGCGCTGACGGGACGTCCCGCCTGAGCTGGAAATCGAGGAAGTCGCGCGCCGTGCGGCGAGGCGCTTCCATGATCGGCAAGTGGCCAATGCCTTCCATCAGCAACACCCGGCTGTTCGGCATCAGGGCGGCAATGGCGGGCGCGCCGGCCGGGCTCAGGATGCGGTCTGCCGTGCCCCACACGATCAGCGCCGGCGTGGCGACCGGGCCGTGCAGGCGCGGCGAATCGACCAGCTGGCGCAGGATGGCACTGTGCAGCGCGGCGTCGGCCAGGGCGCGGCGTTCCAGCGTGTGCCGCAGGCAATATGGGAAGAACGGAGGCCTGGCCATGCAGGCCGCCATCAGCCGGGCGAAATCGCCGCGCCGGCGCACCAGGAACGGCGGCGGGCCGTCGGCCAGGTAACGCTGGAATTCCGGCAGCGTGAGCGCTGCATCGGTGCCGCCCGGTGCCAGCAGCCACAAGCTCTTGACCTGGTCGGCATGGCGCGCGGCGTATTCGGCGGCAATGTTGCCGCCCATGGAATAGCCGCCCAGGTGGAAGCGCGCGATGGCGCGTTCCGCCATGAAGGCGCGCACGTTTTCGACTTGCGCCGCGACATCGTAAGCCGCCGCGGGATCGCGTCCCGCCTCGCCGAAACCGGGCAGGTCGGGGATGATGACGTGGTAGTGCGGCGTCAGGTAGCGCGCGATGCGGGTGAAGTTATCCTTGTCGCCGGCAAAACCATGCAACAGCAGCAGTACTTCCTTGCCGGCGCCGCCTTCGAGGTAGGGCAGCGATGCATGCCGCGCCACCAAGCCGGAACGTTTGCGTTCCAGCGCCATGGCAGCCCGCGCCGTCGGTCCCGGCAGCAGCCAATTGGCCGCCAGCAGGACCAGCGCCGTGCCGAGCAAGGCAAACAGGAGCAGCATCCCCGCCTCCGCATTGACGCGATTCATGAACCAGTATAGCGCCCAGCCCGAAGACTGCACGCCACCTTGCATCGTGCGCCACCCGGCCGCGCGCTCCGTACAATGAGCTGATGCAAGCCAAGCCTCCCAATCCTGAGCAGCGGCCGGCGACGCTGGACGAGTGCCGCCGCTGCGGCCTGTGGCGCCATGCCACGCAGCCCGTGGGTGGGCAGGGCGCGCGGCGGGCGCGCCTGATGCTGGTGGGCGAGCAGCCGGGCGACCAGGAAGACCTGGCCGGCAAGCCTTTCGTCGGCCCGGCCGGCGAACTGCTCGACGATGCGCTGGCAGCGGCCGGCATCGACCGCCGCGAGGTCTACGTCACCAATGCCGTCAAGCACTTCAAATGGGAATTGCGCGGCAAGCGGCGCATGCACAAGACGCCCGCGCAAAAGGAAGTGGCGGCCTGCCATTACTGGCTGGAAGCCGAGCTGGCGAGCGTGAAGCCGGCCGTGATCGTGGCGCTGGGCGGCACCGCCCTGAAAGCGGTGCTGCGGAGCGGCAAGGTGACGCTGAAAGAGTTCATGGGCCAGCCGGTGCAGTTCGAAGGGCGCTGGGTGGTGGCCACCTACCATCCGGCCTTTGCCCTGCGCGTTCCCGACCGTGAAGCGCGGGCCATGGCGCGCGCCGCCATCGTGGCCGCCTTGCAGGAAGCCAAGCGGCTGGCCGACGGCGCCTGACAGTGCGATAATCGCAAGCACTTTCTTGCTGGCTAGAGCGAATATGGATGATGTAATCAAACCGGGTGAACGCGGCCCGGGCAGCGCCACCGTGTACGACGTGGCGCGCGTGGCCGGGGTTTCGGCCATGACGGTGTCGCGCGTCATCAACGGCAACGTCCACGTCAGCGAAGCCACGCGCGACAAGGTGCTGGCTGCCATCGCGTCGCTGCGCTACCAGGTCAACCAGGCGGCGCGCGCGGCGCGCATCGGCACCCTGCGCGTGGGCCTGCTGTACAGCAACCCGTCGGCCGCCTTCCTGAGTGCCTTGCTGGTGGGGGCGATGGACCAGTGCAGCCAGAATGGCGCCCAGCTGCTGCTGGAGCGCTGCGACGGCCTGTCCAGCCAGCGCAAGGCGATCGAACGCCTGATCGCCGAAGGGGCCGACGGCATCCTGGTGCCGCCGCCGCTGTGCGACTCGCCCGAAGCGCTGCGCCAGCTCGATG
>CAMLRG010000284.1 GCA_946482335.1 uncultured Duganella sp.
CGCCCAGCGTGCGCTTGGCGCGCACGATGCGCTGCGCCACCGTGGACTCGGAAGCCAGGAAGGCGCGCGCGATTTCGTCGGTGGTCAAGCCGCCCAGCAGGCGCAGGGTCAGCGCCACCCTCGCCTCCATGGTCAGCACCGGGTGGCAGGAAATGAAGATCAGGCGCAGCAGGTCGTCGCCGATATTGTCGTCCAGCTCGCGCTCCAGGTCCGGCGCGGCGTCCTGCAGCAAGCCTTCGATCTCGTAGGTGAGCTCGGGTTCCTTCTCATGCACCAGCTTCAGGTGGCGCAGGTAGTCCAGGGCCTTGTTCTTGGCCGCCTGCATCAGCCAGGCCGCCGGCCGGTCGGGCGTGCCGTTTTCCGGCCAGGTTTCCAGTGCGCTGACCAGCGCATCCTGCGCCATTTCTTCCGCCAGCGCAACGTCGCGCAGCATGCGGGTCAGGACTGCGATGATCTTGGCTTCTTCAATGCGCCAGACGGCGTCGATGGCGCGGTGGATGCTGTTGTCGTTCATGCATGAGACTGTACCACGCCCTTCAGTCGAACATGGGACCGGCCGTGACGAAGGGGCCGCCCTGGAACGTCGCCGTCATGTCGTCTGCGTCCGGGAAGTCGGATGTGGCGGGGAATTTGCCGTCGAATTCGCGCGAACTGTGTTTCGGCCGGTAGCCCAGGTGGGCGGCGTGGCGGTTGTCCCACCAGCGCGTGTCGTTGTCGGACGTGCCGAAGGCGATGGTGTGGCCGACGCGCGGCGTGAACAGCGAGCAGCGCACCAGTTCGGCCAGGTCGTCGTAGGCGAGGTAGGTCACCATCATGCGCGGCGTGCGCGGTTCGGGGAAGGACGAACCGATGCGCAGGCACACGGTCTCGATGCCGAAACGGTCGTAATAGTAGCGCGACATGGCTTCGCCGAAGCATTTGCTCAAGCCATAAAAACCGTCCGGCCGCAGCGGCATCGCGGCGTCGACCAGTTGCGTGGTGGGGTAGAAGCCGACCGTGTGGCTGGAGCTGGCGTAGACCACGCGCTTGACGCCGAATTTGTGCACCGCCTCGTACAGGTGGTGCAGGCCGAGGATGTTGGCGTTCATGATCGGCAGGAATTTGTCTTCCACCGAAATGCCGCCGAAGTGCAGGATGGCATCGCAGCCTTCCACCATCTTCATCACCGCTTCGCGGTCGGCCAGGTCGCACTGCACGATTTCCTCGCCGTCGCGGGCCGGGCCCAGGTCGCAGATATCGGCCAGGCGGACCACTTCCGCCCAGGGCTTGATGCGCTCGCGCAGTTCGCGGCCGATACCGCCGGCGGCGCCGGTCATCAGGATGCGTTTGAAGGGTTTTATGGTCATGTCAGTCTCCGGAGGTTAAACGTTTAACCTCATTGTATAGTAAACGGTGCTACACTCGGCATCTTTCCGACAAGCACTGATCTCATGAAGAAAAACGTTGCGACAATCCGTGATGTGGCCGCCGCCGCCGGAGTTTCCACCGCCACGGTGTCCAAATTCGTCAACGGCACGCAGCGCTTTTCGCCCGCCGTCGAAGCCCGCCTGGCCAGTGTGATCGCGGAGCTGGGCTACCGCTCCAACCCGATGGCGCAGTCGATGATCACCGGCCGTACCAAGGCCATCGGTTTGTCGGTGCTGGATATCGCCAATCCCCATTTCACCAGTGTGCTGAAAGGCGCCAACCGGGTGGCCCAGGCGCACGGCTACACCGTGCTGCTGGTCGATACCGAGGAAACGCCGGAGCGCGAGCGCCAGCTGCTGGAAGCGTTGAGCCGGCGCGTCGATGGCATGATCGTCTATTCGCGCACGCCGGAAGCGGAGATGGATTGGCTGCTGGCGCTGGACCGCCCGGCCGTCTACTTCGGCCGGCCCGAGCGCCTGCAACTGCCGGCGGTAGCGAGCGACGACCAGCTGGGCGGCTATATGGTGGCGCGCCATTTGCTGACGCAGGGCCACCGGCGCATCGCCTACCTGGGCTTTTCGCGCTCGCGGCGCGACCCCGAGCGGCTGGCCGGTGTGCGCGAGGCGCTGGCCGCGCAAGGGCAGGAGCTGTTGGTGTTCGATGCCGACGCGCCGTCGGCGGAGGCGGGGGAACGCATCTGTTCCTCGGTCCTGCTGGGGCGCCAGCCGCCCGATGCACTGGTGTGCTACAACGACTTGCTGGCGCTGGGCTTCATGAAAGCCGCGCAGGTCCTGGGCTTCCGGGTGCCGTTCGATATTTCCGTGGCGGGCTTCGACAATATCGCTTACGGGCATTACGCCACGCCGGCACTGACCAGCGTGGATTTGCAGAGCGAACGCATGGGAGCGGCGGCGATGCAGAAGCTGCTGGCCTGCATCGATGGCCAGGAGGTCGAGCCGCTGACGGTGGTCAACGCGCAGCTGGTGCTGCGCGATTCCACGGCCGCCCGCGGCTAGCGTTTAGTTAAACGATTACCCTGCGACTTTGCGCAATTCGACTTCCATGTCGCCCGGGTTCGGGTAAGGGTAGGATTTGACCCAGGCGATGACGTCGTCGCGCGTAGCGGCGTCGACCGCCCAGTAACCGGCGATCAATTCCTTCACTTCGGCGAAGGGTCCGTCGGTGATGAAGGGTTTGCCGCCGCTGAATTTGACGCGCGCGCCACGGGCGGTGGATTTCAAGCCTTCACCGGACAGCGCGACGCCGGCCGCCACCCCGGCGCGGTTGGCGCGGTTCATGATGTCGATGATCTCGGCGGGCGGTTCGAAATCCTGCTCGGCCACGGCGTCCGAACGCAACAGGATGGCCCAGGCGGTATGCTTGGGTGGCGCGCCCGTGTCGAAGCCGACGCAGCCGCCGGGGCAACCGGCTTCGCGCACTTCGAGCACGGCGCCGCCTTCGGCATCGGCCGTCGGCCAGCGCGCCGCCGCTGCACTGGCGGCGCTGCGGTCGTCGGCATCGACAAAGGTGAAGCCGGCCACGCTGACATCGTCGAACGGGCCTTCCTGGTACTGCCATTGGCCGTCGCGGCGGCGCATGCGCAAGCCGCCGTCGGCACTCGAGCGCAGCCACTTGGCACCCGGCACGGCCTGCACCAGTTCAGCGGACGGGAAATCGTCCTGTTCCGACGTGGCGTCGGCCTTGCGGATAACCATGTACTGCATTGCTGCCTCCTTATGCGCGCGCTGCGATCTTGTCGGCGATACGCTGTTCCTGCTCGCGCAGTTCAGGCGTGAACTCGGCGCCGAAATCGTCTGCTTCGAAGACTTGGCGGATTTCGATATCGGAGTCGCTTTCCATCGGATTGGGGCAGCGCTTGACCCATTCGATGGCTTCATCGAGCGACTTTACCTGAATCAGCCAGAAGCCGGCAATCAGCTCCTTGGTTTCCGCGAACGGGCCGTCGACCACGGTGCGCTTGTTGCCCGAAAAGTGCACGCGCACGCCGCGCGAGCTGGGGTGCAAGCCTTCGCCGGCCAGCAGCACGCCGGCATTGACCAGTTCTTCGTTGAATTTGCCCATGGCGGCGAGCAGTTCGGTGCTGGGCATTTTGCCGGCCTCGGATTCCGGGCTGGCTTTGACGATGAGCATGAATCGCATAACGGTATCTCCTTCAGTTTTATTGGGGCTTGCCGCATTCGGGCATGGTTTTCTGCATCTCTTCCTGCATCTGTTCCATCGTCAGGTCGCGCTTGTGGGTGGCAATCGACCAGCGGTGGCCGAACGGGTCGGTCAACTGGCCGTAGCGGTCGCCCCAGAACATGTCGGCCGGCGGCATGGTGGCGGTGGCGCCGGCCGCGATGGCTTGCTGGTAAGTCGCATCCACGTCAGGAACGTACAGGTGCAGGGTGACCGGGCTGCCTTTCAAATGTTGAGGGCCGAAGCAGGCCATGTCGGGGTAATCGTCGACCAGCATGATGTGGGAATCGCCGATCATGATCTGGGCGTGCATGATCTTGCCGCCCGGGCCGGGCATGCGGCCGCCTTCGACGGCGTTGAAGGCTTTCTTGTAGAACTCGATGGCGTCGGCGGCGCCCTCGCAGACCAGGTGCGGGGTGACGGTATGCATGCCTTCGGGAATCGGTTTGACAGTCATGGTGTATCTCCGTTGTGGTGGGGAAAAGTGGACACCGTTTTGCGGCCTCCATAATCCCACGACGGATCACGATGCGCCAGATCGACACGGTTGAAGATCTTTTTTTTTGAACCGGTAAACCGGGGTCAGGCCCGCAGGGCCTGACCCCGTCTGATCGAAGGCCGCGGGTTGGTGTCAGGCCCTTGGGCCTGACACCGGTTTGCCGGTGTTAAAGCGCGCGCAGAGTGATCGTAAATTTAAGCCCGCCCCCTTCGCGGTTCGCCACTTCCAGCTCCGCCTCATGCCTAGCCAGCACCCGGTCCACGATCGCCAGCCCCAGCCCGGCCCCATTCGCCTGACCGCGCGCCGTATCCAGCCGCGTGAACGGCTTGAGCAATTGCGCGATCTGCCCCTCCGGCACGCCCACCCCATGGTCCTGCACCTCCACCACCACCCGCTTGGCCGTATGCATGCCGCGCACCGTGCATTTGATATCGATCTCGGCCACGTCGCTGCCCGGCGTCTTGCCATAGCGCCGCGCGTTTTCCACCAGGTTGGCGATTACGCGCTTGAGGTCGGTCGCATTGCCCAGCACCTGCGCCTGCTCCGGCAGCTCGGCCGTAATGCGCACATCGGCATGGCGCCCCGCTTCATGCGCCGACTCGGCCAGCAGGGCGGCCATATCCACGCTGTTGAAGCTGGACACTTCGGTCGGCTTGGCGTAGTCCAGGAACTGGGCAATGATGGCATCCATCTGCGCGATATCGGACTGCATCCCCTCGCGCGCCTCGGCCGACAGGTTGGCCATCTCCACTTCCAGCTGCATGCGCGCCAGCGGCGTGCGCAAATCGTGGGAGATGCCGGCCAGGATCACGGCGCGGTCCGACTCGACCTGCTGCAAGTCGTCGACCATCTGGTTGAAGCTGCGGTTGGCCTGGCGCACTTCCTGCGGTCCCACTTCGGGCAGCGGGGCAGGGTGGCGGCCCTGGGCGATTTCGCGCGCCGCCGCCGTCAAGCGCTTGAGCGGCAGGTTGACCAGGCTGGAAATCAGGGCTGCGCCGAGCAGCGACACCACCGAAACCACGCCGGCCCAGCCCAGCCATTCGACCGGGCCCTGCAAGCGTTCGCGCTCAAGCATCA
>CAMLRG010000285.1 GCA_946482335.1 uncultured Duganella sp.
CGGACGGTCGATCAGGCGGGAAGTCAGGGTTTCCTTCTCGGACGGACGGCCTTCGCGCTTGAAGAAGCCGCCAGGGATTTTGCCTGCTGCGTAGGTCTTCTCGATGTAATCAACGGTCAACGGGAAGAAGTCCTGGCCTGGTTTCGCGTCCTTGCGCGCCACCACGGTCGCCAGTACAACGGTGTCGTCCATCGACACCATTACCGCGCCGGATGCCTGGCGAGCGATCTCGCCGGTTTCCAGCGTCACGGTGTGTTGGCCGTACTGGAAGGTCTTCGTTACTTTATTAAACATGGGTTTATCCCTCTTTCTCTTTAGCCGACAGATTTTCAGGAGCTGTCGTAGCACCTCACCACGGACGGCCAGTGGCCGCCTTACTGCAAAAAAATTAACAGGTTATAAAGTCAAAATGCCTGCGGCAGCGAACTGGCGCAGGCATTTCTCGTTTAAACCGGGTGTCGCAAGAATTACTTACGCAGGCCGAGTTTAGCGATCAGGTCGCGGTAACGGTTTGCGTCCTTGTTCTTCAGGTAAGCCAGCAGGGACTTACGACGGTTCACCATCTTGATCAGGCCACGGCGGGAGTGGTGATCCTTGGTGTGCTCTTTGAAGTGGGTGTTCAGTTCGTTGATGCGTGCGGTCAGCAGAGCAACTTGCACTTCTGGGGAGCCGGTGTCGTTTTGGCCACGGGCGTTGTCGGCGATGATGGCCGACTTGTTGATGTTTTCAACGGTCATTTTCTTACCTTTCACATGCGATGCACGGAGTCTTGCAACCCTGTCCATCGTGAATTACGTTATATAAAAATCCGGCCGGAAGGCCAGACACGGGAGTATAACCGGAATGAGGGGCGAAAGCTACCGCCGCACACGATTAACCATGAAAACCCGTTTCGCAATTGCAACTTTAACATTATTTCTCATGTCTTGCGCCGCCGGGCCGCCACCCTGGCAGCGCGGCAACGACAGCTTCGCGCCGGTCCAGCTGGGGATCACCACCCAGGCCGACCTGTTACGCTTGCTTGGCCGGCCGGACGAAACCACCTACCTGCAGCTGCGCGACCTGCATGTGTGGAGCTACCGCTACAAGGAATCCGGCGTGTGGGACTCCATGATGCACATCATGATGGACCGGCACGGCGTGGTGCGTGAAACGATGAGCGGCCCCGACCTCGAAAAAGAGGAGCGGGGCTTCTTCTTCCGTTGATGCGGCTATTGCGGCGCCTCGGCAGGTTCCGCGCCGCGGTCATACCAGATGCCGTACCGGTCGCCTTGCCATGCGATGAGGTGGAACAGATAGGCGTTCGCCAGCATGATCAGGCCGCCCGCCTGGGCCGCCGGGCTGTACAGGCCGGCCAGGCAGCCCAGGAAGCCGCTGACATGGCTTGCGATGAGCACGCGCTTCACCGTCCGGCGCTCCGGTTGCTCGAGTATCAGGTTAAACCAGAACCAGCACTTCAAATGCAGCGGCAGCTTCTGCCAGCGGTCCGAACTTTTGTCGATCATGAATTTCTCCTGCTTCAAGGTGGAAAGGTCAACTTCAAGCACGGCGGCGAGGCATTTCAATGATTCGAGGCTGGCGTTTTGCCCGCTTTCGATGCGCTGGATGGTGCGCACGTTCAAGCCGGACATCTGGGCCAGCTGCTCCTGCGACAGGTTTCGGCTGATGCGGATTTGCTTCAAGATCATTGGTCTTCCTCGTTGCTCGTGAGCCTTGAATATGGCGCGATCCAGCCGCTGGCGGTTACGACAGCGGCCCGACAGTTGCCCGACAGTGCCAGGAGGCGCGGCAAAACTTATGGCAAAATTGCAAGTTTTAGTGATTATCGCCGGGTCAATGAAGTTCAGCCAGTACGTTCGCGAGTTTTTCTGTGGGGCGGTGCGCAACGAAGGATCGTCCGCGCCGGTCACCAGGGTCGGACTACAGTGGCCGAAAGGCTTGCGGCATTACCTGAAGGCAGTACCGGTGCGGCGGGCAAGCGGCGCACGGCGGCCGCTGGTCAACCTTGTCCAAGGGCGGCATGATGGCCTACCGCCTGGCCGTCGAACTGGCGCCTCGGCTGGCGGCATTCTGCGCCAGCCTGGCCGGGATGCCGCAGGACCGCGGCTATCCAGCGCCTGCGCTGCCAGGCTCCGCGATGGTTGCCGCCGGCACCGCCGATCCGTTCACGCCTGATGCAGGCGGCAAATCCTAGCGACGGCCGCCGCCTGGCGCACGCTGGCCGGGCTCCCGAGCGCCCTGCGCTGATTCGGCATTTCCCGCAACTGGAGGGCGACGCGGCGCGGGCCAGGTGCACCGGCGCGCGCGCAGGTCGCGCTGCTCACGGTCGAGGGCGGCGGACACGCGGAGCCCAGCGGCAGGCGGCGCTACCCGGGCCTGTTCCGCCGCTTCCCCGGCCGCCAGAATGGCGGCCTGGAGATCGCCGAAGAGGCTTGGGCATTTTTCAGGGACAAGCGGGCCCGAGCCGGCGCGCTTAATCCCTGATTTCGAGGGCGCGGTTGAGGCTCAGTGCCGCCAGCGAGCCGGCCGCGCCGGACAGCAGGTACAGGCTGACATAGGCCAGGCCGAACTGGGCCGACAGGCCGAGCGCCACCAGCGGCGCGAAGGCGGCGCCCACCAGCCACGCCAGGTCGGACGTCAGCGCCGCACCGCTGTAGCGGAAGCGCGATTCGAAGTTCGCCGTCACGGCGCCGGCTGCCTGCCCGTAGGACAAGCCAAGCAGGGCGAAACCGAGCAGGATGAAGACGGTCTGGCCCGCATCGCCGCCTTGCATCAGCAGCGGCACGAAGCCGGAGAACACGCCGATCAGGATGGCCAGCGAACCGAGAGTGCGACGGCGCCCGATACGGTCGGCGATCCAGCCGGAGGCGACGATACAAGCTGCCGCCAGGAATGCACCGGCGATCTGGATGACGAGGAACTCGCTGACCGAGCGTTCCGAATACAGCGTAATCCACGACAGCGGGAACACGGTGACCAGGTGGAACAGCGCATAGCTGGCCAGCGCCGCCAGCGCGCCGATCAGCACATTGCGGCCTTGCGACTTGACCAGCTCGCCCACGTCGGTCGGCTGCAATTCGCGCTCTTCGAGCAGGCGCGCATATTCATTGGTCGACACCAGGCGCAGGCGCGCGAACAGCGCCACCACGTTGATCGCGAACGCCACGTAGAAGGGATAGCGCCAGCCCCAGTCGAGGAAGTCTTCGCTGGAAAGGTTGGCCAGCAGGAAGGAGAACAGGCCGGCCGCCACGATGAAGCCGGTCGGCGCGCCGAGCTGGCCCAGCATGGCGTACCAGCCGCGCTTATGCTGCGGCGCGTTCAGCGCGAGCAGCGAAGGCAGGCCATCCCAGGAGCCGCCCAGCGCGATGCCCTGGCCGAAACGCAGCATGGCCAGCAGGGCAATCGCGCCCATGCCCATGTGCGAATAGGTCGGCAGGAAGGCGATGCCGGCCGTCGAAGCGCCCAGCAGCAGCAGTGCCGCCGTCAGCTTGGCCTCGCGCCCAAAGCGCGACTGGATGGCCATGAAGGTGACCGTGCCCAGCGGCCTTGCCAGGAATGCAAAAGAAAAAATCACGAAGGAATGCAGCATCGCGTCCAGCCTGGGCTCGAACGGGAAGAACACTGCGGGGAATACCAGCACGGAGGCGATGGCATAGACGAAAAAGTCGAAATACTCGGAAGCCCTTCCTATCACGACGCCGACCGCGATTTCACCGGGCGCGATGCGCTGGTGGGCGGAGTCGTCTGGAATGCCGTGGGCGGGTACGGTCATGCTCTGCATAGTGTCTGTCTCCTGTCTTGCCGCTGGCGCCGAGTTATCACCAGCGTTTATTACCGTTATCTAGCCTGCTGGTAGGACAATATGTCCAATCGCGCGCGCTGTCCAGATTATTTAAAGTGCGGATATTCTTGATCCAGGACATTGTTTTTTGCGCATGCCTATCATACTGCTCCTCCTCGCCGCCGTCTGCCTCACCGGCTGCGATACCATCGTGATGAACCCTGCCGGTGACGTTGCCTCGCAACAGGCGCATCTGGTGACCATTTCCACGCTACTGATGCTGCTGATCATCGTCCCGGTGATCGCCCTCACGCTACTGTTTGCCTGGCGTTATCGAAAAAGCAATACCAAAGCCACCTACACCCCCGACTGGGACCATTCGACCCAGCTCGAACTGCTGATCTGGGGGGCGCCGCTGATGATCATCATCGTGCTGGGCCTGCTGACCTGGATCAGCACGCACTTGCTCGACCCTTACCGTCCGCTCAGCCGCATCGACGAGAACCGCCCCCTGGCCGCCGACCACAAGCCGCTGGTGGTGCAAGTGGTGGCAATGGATTGGAAATGGCTGTTCATCTATCCGGAACAGGGTATTGCCACGGTCAATGAACTGGTGACGCCGGTCGATACGCCGATCCGCTTCAAGATCACCGCATCGACGGTCATGAATTCCTTCTACATCCCTGCGCTGGCTGGCCAGATCTACGCCATGCCGGGCATGGACACCACGCTCAACGCCGTGCTGAACAAGCCGGGCACCTATGAAGGCTTCTCGGCCAATTACAGCGGCGCCGGCTTCTCGCACATGCGCTTCAAGTACCACGGCATGTCGACCGCCGATTTCGACGCCTGGGTGGCCAAGACCAAGGCCGGCGGCGGCAGCCTGGCGCGCGCCGAATACATGGCCCTCGAAAAGCCGAGCGAGCGCGAACCGGTGCGTCGCTTCGGCAGCGTCGAACCCGAGCTGTACACCGCGATCATCAACCGTTGCGTCGAACCCGGCTCGACCTGCGCCAGCCACACCATGGCCGCCGATGCCGCGCGCGTGCGCAACGCCGCCGTGAAGAAGGAAATGGAAGCGCGCGTCTGCTCGCCGAGCGATTCGCTGGCCCTCGTATCTACTCCCCGCAAGAACTGACTATGGAAAACCACACTCCTCTGCCCCACGACCCGCTGCTGGGCCGTCTGAGCTGGGACGCGATCCCGTACCACGAACCGATCCTGGTCGCCACCTTCGCCATGGTGCTGCTGGGCGGCATGGCCATCATGGGCGCCATGACCAAATACCGCCTGTGGGGCCCGCTGTGGCGCGACTGGATCACCAGCATCGACCACAAGAAGATCGGCATCATGTACAT
>CAMLRG010000286.1 GCA_946482335.1 uncultured Duganella sp.
TCTGCGACGGCTGCGGACTGGGGTCTGACCCTTGGGTCTGACCCCGCCTTACCGGTTTTCTGCCTTACCGGTTTCAGCCTTCGCGTGCAATCCGCTGGCGGCGCGCCTCGTACAGGCAAACACCCGAAGCCACCGACACGTTCAGCGACTCGACGGAACCGAACATCGGAATCGACACCAGCACATCGCAGGTTTCGCGCGTCAGGCGGCGCATGCCCTCGCCTTCCGAGCCCATCACGATCGCGGTCGCGCCCGTGTAATCGCCTTCATACAGCCCCTTCTCGCCATCATCCGAAGTGCCGATCAGCCAGATATCGCGTTCCTTCAGCTCGCGCAAGGTGCGCGCCAGATTGGTCACGGTAATGTAAGGCACGGTCTCGGCCGCCCCGGAAGCCACCTTGGCCGCGGTCGCGTTCAAGCCCACCGAACGGTCCTTCGGCGCGATCACCGCATGCGCCCCGGCACCGTCGGCCACCCGCAGGCATGCGCCCAGGTTGTGCGGATCGGTAATGCCATCCAGGACCAGCAGCAGCGGCGGGCCTTCCACCGCATCCAGCAGCTCATCCAGGTTGCGCGCCAGCGCCAGCTGGGACGCAAACGCGATCACGCCCTGGTGGCGGCGCGTGCCGACGATCTTGTCGAGGCGTTCGGATTCCACCGGCATCACGCGCACGCCGGCTGCCTTGGCATGGGCGATCAAGTCCTTCATGCGGCGGTCGTCGCGCGCATGGTCGACGAAGATTTCTTCGACGCTGGAGGCTTCGTGGCGCAGGCGCGAGGTGACGGCGTGGAAGCCGAAAATCATTTTGTTCTTGGACATCGTAGTTCTCAAAAAAGTTCCGGCGCCGAAGCGCCGGATGGGTGCTTATCGTTTCTTCTTGGCCTTGGCGGCCTTGGTGACGCGCTTGGCGGCCGCTTTGGGCTTGGCCTTCGGCTTGGCGGCCTTGCGTGCCGCTGGTGCAGGCGGCGTGTAGGCTGGTGCCGCCTTGCCGCGCTTGGCCGGCACGCGGGTCGGCGCTTCGTCGCGAGACGATACGGTCGGCGCGGCTGCGCGTGCCGCTTTGCGCTTGCGCGCCACGGCCGGGCTCTCGTCCTCGTCGAAGCTGTCGAAATCGCCGAAGGAACCCAGCAAGCCGCCGCCTTTACGCGCCGCCTTCTTGCCTTGCGGCGGCAGCATGGAGGTTTCGCTTTCGGCCAGGCGCAAGTCGATCTTGCGCGATTCCAGGTCCACGCGCACCACCTGCACATTGACGCGGCCGGTCAGCTGGTAACGCTTGCCGGTGCGTTCGCCGCGCAATTCATGGCGCGCCTCGTCGTATTCGAAGAAGTCGGCACCCAGGTCGGTGATGTGCACCAGGCCTTCGACGAACAACTGGTCGAGCTGCACGAAGATACCGAACGTGGTCACGCCGGTGATGATGCCACTGAATTCCTCGCCCAGCTTGTCCTGCATGAAGTAGCACTTCAGCCAGGCTTCCACGTCGCGCGACGCTTCGTCGGCACGGCGCTCGTTGGCCGAGCAGTGCACGCCCAGCGCATCCCAGATGGTCAGGTCGCCCTTGGGTTTCTGCTCGCGGCCTTCCTGCTTGTCCTTCAACTGCTGGCGGCGCTGCGCGTTCGAAATCGTGGTGTTCAGCACCGACTTGTCGCCGATCTTCGGCTCATATTTCTTGCCCGCCAAGATCGCCTTGATGGCGCGGTGCGTCAGCAAGTCCGGATAGCGGCGGATCGGGCTGGTGAAGTGGGCATAGGCTTCGTACGCCAGGCCGAAGTGGCCGATATTGTCCGGGCTGTAGACCGCCTGCTGCATCGAGCGCAGCAGCATGGTTTGCAGCAGTTGCGCATCCGGACGCTCCTTGATCTTCTTCATCAGCTCCGCGTAATCGCGCGCTACCGGCGTATCACCGCCGCCCAGCGACAGGCCGAGCTGCTTGAGGAAGTCGCGCACCTGCGTCAGCTTTTCCTTGGTCGGGCTGGCGTGGATGCGGTAAGTGCCGGGGTGCTTGTGGCGCAGCAGCAGGTCCGCCGCGCACACGTTGGCGGCCAGCATGCACTCTTCGATCAGCTTGTGCGCATCGTTACGGGTGCGCGGGATGATCTTCTCGATCTTGCCGGTCGGGTTGCAGACGATATAGGTTTCGGTGGTTTCGAAATCGATCGCACCGCGCTCCTGGCGCGACTTCTGCAGCGCATGGTAGACGTCGTACAGGTTCTGCAGGTGCGGCACGATTTCCGCGCGACGCGCCGCTTCCGGCCCCTTGGTGTTGCCCAGGATGGCCGCCACTTCGGTATAGGTCAGGCGCGCGGCCGAGTGGATCACGGCCGGGTAGAACTGGTACGCCTTCAACTCGCCTTGCGCGGTGATCACGGCATCGCACACCAGGGTCAGGCGGTCGACGCGCGGGTTCAGCGAGCACAGGCCGTTGGACAGTTTTTCCGGCAGCATCGGGATCACGCGGCGCGGGAAATAGACCGAGGTGCTGCGCTCGAGGGCGTCACCGTCCAGGCCATCGTTCGGCTTGACGTAATGCGACACGTCGGCGATCGCCACAATCAGGCGGTAAGCCTTGCTGCGGCCGACTTTCACCGGTTCGCAATACACGGCATCGTCGAAGTCGCGCGCATCTTCGCCGTCGATGGTCACCAGCGGCACGTCGCGCAAGTCCACGCGCTCGCCCCAGTCCGATTCCTTCACCACGTCCGGCAGCTTGGCGGCCTGCTTCAGCGCCGCATCGGAGAAGATATGCGGCACGCCGAATTTGCGCACCGCAATTTCGATCTCCATGCCAGGATCGTCCATATCGCCCAGCACTTCGACGATCTTGCCCGACGGCTGCTTGAAGCGGCCCGGCTGTTCGGTCAATTCGACGCTGACGATCTGGCCCGACTTGGCCTTGCCGACCGCGCCCTGCACCAGGATATCCTGGCTGATGCGCTTGTCTTCCGGCGCCACCACCCACACGCCGTTTTCCTTCAGCAGGCGGCCGATGATATGGGTAGTGCCGCGCTGCACGACTTCGACGATGGTGCCTTCCGGGCGGCCACGGCGGTCATAGCCGATGACGCGCGCCAGTACCTTGTCGCCGTGCAGGACTTTCTGCATTTCGCGCTCGGCCAGGAACAAGTCTTCTCCCGGCTCGTCCGGAATCAGGAAACCGTAGCCGTCGCGGTGGCTCGATACGCGGCCGGCGATGAATTCGGAATGGTCCGCCAGCACGTAAAAACCGCCGGTGTCGGAGCGGATCTGGCCGTCACGCTCCATGGCGTTCAGGCGGCGCATCAGCACGGCGTGGGAATCGGCTTTGACTTTCAGCGACAGCGCCAGCGTGCGCAAGTCGAGCGGCGCCTTGGCGCTGCGGAAGATGCCGAGAATCTCTTCGCGGCTGGGAATGATGTGAGTTGAGTTCAAAAGGGGGTCAGTAATCTTATTATTGGTTGGTAGTGTAACAGGAAGGGCCGCGCACAAAAATCTTTCGGAGACCCTTTGACAACGGCAGAGTTTCCTCTATAATTCTGGCTCCCGCAGCGATGCGGGATCGGCGAGTTGATGTGCAGCGTGGAATGAAAGTTCATCTGGCGCAAAACTCACCAAAGCAGTATCATAGCAGATGTTGTATATGCCCACGTGGCGGAATTGGTAGACGCGCATGGTTCAGGTCCATGTGCCGCGAGGTGTGGGGGTTCGAGTCCCTCCGTGGGCACCAAAAATTCCGCAGAAAAGCCGCTGATTTCAGCGGCTTTTTTGTTTTCGCGCGTCGGCTGGGTTGACACAGCCATTCAAGCCTTGGGCGCCCTGCCCTTGCCCCGCCTTCCCGCGCACAGTTTTTGCGGCTTCTTCCATACCCATCCATCCGAAGGAGTCCGCCATGAAAACACTGCTCGCCGGCATGCTGCTGGCAGCCAGTACGGCTTCCGCAGCGCCGGTATTCCAATTCAATTTCGTCCCCGGCACCTCGGTCCAGGCCCAGCAAGGCTTCCAGGCCGCCGCCGCGCGCTGGTCAAGTTTGCTGAGTGACAATGTGACGGTTAATTTGACGGTCGGCTTCAATTCGCTGGGCGGCGGCATCCTCGGCCAGGCCGCCTCGGCCCAGGACCTCCACAGCTACGCCACCGTGCGCGCCGCCCTCGCCAGCGACGCCACCTCCGCCGCCGATGCCACGGCCGTGGCCAACCTGCCGGGCGGCAGCACATTCGGCATGCTGATCAACCGCACCGCCAACAGCCCGCACGGCGCCGGCAGCGCCACGCCCTATCTCGACAACGATGACGATGCCAATAACCATCTGCTGTTCATCGCCAATGCGGAAGCCAAGGCCCTCGGCCTGGCCGTGACGCCGCAAACCCTGCAAGGCTGCATCGGCAATTGCGACGGCTTCATCCAGTTCAACAGCGATTTCAATTTCGACTTCGACCCGGGCAATGGCACCAATGCCAATGCCTTCGACTTCATCGGCATCGCGGCGCATGAAATCGGTCACGTGCTGGGCTTCATCAGCGGCGTCGACATCCTTGACTTCAACTCGCCGCCGCTCAACGGCCCCTTCAGCGACAACCAGTTCACCTACGTCTCCACGCTGGACCTGTTCCGCTATTCCGCCGCCAGCGCCTCGCAAGGCGTGATCGACTGGACCGCCGACACGCGCGCCAAGTATTTTTCCCTTGATGGCAGCACAGTGGGGCCGGAATTTTCCACCGGCGTGAATTTCGGCGATGGCCGCCAGGCCAGCCACTGGAAGGACGATCTGTTCATCGGCCTGATGGATCCGACCGCCGGTCTGGGCGAAACCCTGCACATCACCGGCAACGACCTGCTGGCCATGGACGCCATCGGCTGGGACGTCGCCGCCATTCCGGAACCGTCCGGCTGGGCCATGCTGGCGGCGGGTTTGCTGCTCCTGGCGGCGCGCCAGCGTGGCCGGTCCAACAAGCTTGCATAATAAACTTGACCGCGGCGCGTCCGGCCATTACTATGCGTGCCTCGTTGCAGAACAACGCGACAATGCCCACGTGGCGGAATTGGTAGACGCGCATGGTTCAGGTCCATGTGCCGCGAGGTGTGGGGGTTCGAGTCCCTCCGTGGGCACCAAAAATTCCGCAG
>CAMLRG010000287.1 GCA_946482335.1 uncultured Duganella sp.
AGGCCTTCAACGACGATCCGGACACCGACGCGGTGATCATGATCGGCGAGATCGGTGGCCCGGACGAAGCCAATGCGGCGTACTGGATCAAGGACAACATGAAGAAGCCGGTGGTCGGCTTCATCGCTGGCGTGACCGCGCCACCGGGCAAGCGCATGGGCCATGCCGGCGCGCTGATCTCGGGCGGCGCCGATACTGCACAAGCCAAGCTGGAAATCATGGAAGCCTGCGGCATCAAGGTCACCAAGAACCCATCCGAAATGGGCCGCCTGCTGAAGGCAATGCTGTAATATTAGCTGTAAGATAACGGGGAGCCTCGGCTCCCCGTTTTCGTTTGGGGAGATGGTGTCTGACCCTTCGGGTCTGACACCGGTTTACCGGTTTAAAGGGGGGGAAAGTTTGGCCAAACTAATCGTCATGCGCGAAGGCATCGTAGAGCAAACGGTCCAGCTCACCAAAGAGCGCATGACCGTGGGCCGCCACAAGCATAACGACATCGTCCTCAACCACCCCGCGGTCAGTGGCGAGCACGCGCTGGTCACCACCATCCTCGACGACTCCTTCCTGGAAGACCTGCAAAGCACCAACGGCACCTTCGTCAACGGCCACCGCATCGGCAAGCACTTCCTGCAAAACAAGGATGTGATCAAGATGGCCAAATACCATCTCGAATTCATCACCGACGGCATCCGCCCCCTGGCCGCCGCCGCCGCCACCATCCCCGCCATGCCCGCGCCGCCGCCGGCACCCGCCGCCGAAGCCGCCAACCTGCCGCTCGCCCACATCGAAGTCCTGAACGGCAACAATGCTGGCAAAACGCTAAGCCTGACCAAGGCCGTGACCAGCCTCGGGCGCCCCGGCGTGCAAGTCGTGGTGATCGCCCGCGCCGCCGACGGCTATTCCGCCGCCCACGTCGAGGGCGACAAGCCGCCCCTGCTGAACGGCGACCCGATGGCGCGCCAGCCGCAGCGCCTGAAGGCCGGCGACATCCTCGACCTCAGCGGCATCCTGATGGCATTCCGCGTCAGCTGACGAAATTTGTCAGGCGGTGCTGACAAAGTTTGGTCGCCGCTTGACCAAAATCGTCATCCCATCCGACGTAAACTGACACTTTTTGACAGAAATCAAGCCATTTTGCCGCGAAACTGGGCTGGCACGCCGATTGCTCATATCCAATCGTCGGACCCCAATTCTTGTTTTCTACCCTGAAGGAGCAGCAAAATGAAATCCTTGAAAATGATCAAGCGCCAAGCACAAGCCGGCTTCACCCTGATCGAACTGATGATCGTTGTGGCCATTATCGGTATCCTGGCCGCCGTCGCAATCCCAGCCTACTCTGACTACACCATCAAAGCCAAGGTCGGCAATGCACTGGCTTCCGTGGAATCCCTGAAGACCGCGATTGGCGTCTGCGTACAAGAAGCTGGTGGCGTGCTGACCGATTGCGCCCCAGGCGGCACCGGTGGCGTTCCAGCCTTCCAGGCAACCAAGGAAGTGAGCGGCGTCGCCTTCAACACCACCACTGGCGCTATCACTGCAACCCTGAACGCACTGGGTTCCGGCGTGACCGCAGGCAATACCATCGTCTTCACCCCGAACGGCTTTGGTGGCGATGTTGCCAACGTCGTCTGGACCAACAGCTACACCGGCATCACCAACGAAGCTGCACAGGCTGCAATCGTCAAGAACAACGTCGGCTCCTAATCGGAACGCTGCGTAACGAAAAACCGGGCTTCGGCCCGGTTTTTTTATTGCTCAAACGATTTTCTGCCGATCGGCCAGCATGGCCTCATACGTCAGGTTCTGCAGCAAGGTGAAATGCGCCGGATCCAGGCTGGTGAACTGCACGCCATAGCTGAACACATCCCGTCCGTCCGCCTTCTGCGACTGCACCACGCTGGCGTTGCGCACCAGGGCCGGCGTATGGATACGCACTTGCCGGTTATCCGGCGGCGCCAGCAAGGTAAAGTCCAGCTGCACCGCATCGCCCTCCCGGCTCAAAGGCTGGGCCGATTCGACCAGCGCTCCCGACACGCTCAGGTTCACCAGGAATACCGAAGCATTGTTGCCATCCTCGCGCGACATGTGCGCCGGGATCTCCACCTTCACGCGCATCGCCGCCCGCAAGCTGGTCCCCTGGATATCGGTGGGAAAACTCACATGGGCATACATCAGCGGCCGCAGGAACACGCGTTGCACGACCGCCGCGAACGAGCAGACGTTCACCCCCGAAAACACCCGGACAGTCAACTTGTCACCTTCGGAAATGGCGATCGGACCGCCATTTTCCAGCGGTATCTTGACGATCAGGTATTCATCCCTGATCCACCCGATCACGGAAGAGAAATGCTGCACCGGCCGTAGGCTGCGGTGGGTGATGAGCTGAATTCGCCCACCCACTTGCAGGTTCATCTGTTCAAACGCATATTCCTGCAATCTGCTTTCGCCCGCCATCGCCATTATTTGTGTATTTGTGAGCAATTGCCCATTGTACAATAATGTCGATCGTCAACTATTGCTTTGTCGACAGGGCCGTCCAATCCAGCCCGACAAGGTGATAAGGGTCCGGCTGCTGCTTGCCGCAGCCCCCCTGCGCGCAAGTCTGCTTCGCGCCGAACCGCCAACCGCCGTTTTCCCGGTCAAGAATTTCCTTGTCCACCAGCTCCAGCGTTTCCAGATAGCGCCGCGCCATGTCGGGCCGGTCCGCCACGGCCAGAAACGCCTTCATCCCTTCCGCCTGCTGCCACCAGAATTTGCTCCGGTCCACATGGCCGCTGGACGACATGCGGTTGAACACGCCGCCATCCTGCTCGTCATACCCCTTCGCCACCGCGAACTTCAGCAGCCGGTCCGCCACGTCCGCATACAGAGGCGGCAGGCCGCGCTTCTCTGCGCTGCGCAGCAGGTGGCTCCATTCGAACTGGTGGCCCAGGTCCGTATAGCCATTGCCATCCTTCAGCGGCTTCCATTCCTCGTCATACCACTCCGGGATATAGGCACCGCCATCCGGCAACCCCACCATCAGCTGGTACAGCACGAAGTCGCCCAGTTCACGCGTATCGGCCACCACTTGCTGGTCGCCGGTGGCATCGATCAAGGCCAATAGCGCCTCGAACATATGCATGACAGGATTCTGCGAATGCTTGTTGCCGGGCGTCGGCGCGAAATCGCGCGGCGCCGAACCCCGCAAGCCGCCACCGGGCTCGCGCAGGTTGCGGCGGATGTCCTGCCAAGCCGCCAGCGCCGCCGCCTTGTATTTCGGCTCGCCCGTGACCCGTGCCGCATGCGACAGGGCGAGCAAGGCGAAAGCATGGCCGTAAGTGTTCTTGCCCATGGCGGTTGGCTTGCCCGCCGCATCGACGTTCTGGAAGAAGCCGCCGTGCACAGGATCGTGGAAGCGCTCCAGCATGAAATCCGCGCCGCGCTTGGCCGTCTCCAGATAGCGCGTATCGCCGGTCGCCTCATAACCAACCAGCATGGTGTAGACCACCCGGCTATGGAGGGTCAGGTCACCCACCACTTGCCTGGCCGGTTGCCAGCTACGGTCGAACTGCCCCTGCATCAAGCCCGACGGCAGCGGCGCGACGGCCAGCCAGCGCGCAATATGCGCATGGAGATCCTTGCGGTGCCATTCGGTGTTCGCGACCGCCGCCATCGCATCGCCCCGGCCGCCACCGTCGCTGTCGCAGGCCGCGAGCAGGGCAAGGCACGAGGCGGCGGCAACGCGGCGCAGTATCATGCTTTCCAGTCGCCCGACTTGCCGCCCGCCTTTTCGGTGACGCGGATATCGGTCATCACCATGCCGCGGTCCACCGCCTTGCACATGTCGTAGATGGTCAGCAGGCCGACCTGCACCGAGGTCAGGGCTTCCATTTCGACGCCGGTCTTGCCGTAGGTTTCCACTTGTGCGCGGCAATGCACGGTACTGTTGGGCTCATCGGTGGTAAAGTCCACCGCAACGCGGGTCAGGGCAAGCGGATGGCACAGGGGCACCAGGTCGGCAGTGCGCTTGGACGCCATGATGGCGGCGATGCGGGCAATGCCAAGCACGTCCCCCTTTTTGGCGGTTCCCGATAGAATGAGCGCCATCGTTTCCGGCTTCATGCGGATGCTGCCGGTGGCGACGGCAATGCGGTGGGTTTCGGCCTTGGCGCCGACATCGACCATATGGGCCTGGCCGGCGGCGTCGAAATGGGTAAGGTGATCGGTCATCGGGTAGTCTCTTGTTGAACGGGTATGATAGCACTGTGAATGCACTACATTTTCGCCGTCCTCTGCTGGCGGCACTGGTTTCCGGCCTGCTGATTGCCACTCCGGCAGGGCAGGCGCAGCAGCAGCCTGACTTGCCGACCCTGGGCGACGCCTCGCGCGAGGATCTTTCTCCGGTGATGGAAAAGCGCCTGGGCGAAGAAATCATGCAAAGCCTGCGCTTCGAGCGCGACTACCTGGATGATCCGCCCATCATCGAATACCTGAATTCATTCGGCACCAGGCTGGTGGACGCCCGCCCCGGTGCGCGCGGCGACGCCAACCTGGACTACTACTTCTTCGCGATCCGCGACAAGAACCTGAATGCATTCGCCATGCCTGGCGGCTATATCGGCGTTCACTCCGCGCTGCTGCTGGCGGCGCAGACCGAATCCGAACTGGCCTCGGTGCTGTCGCATGAAATCGGCCACGTCGCACAGCGCCACATTGCGCGCCAACTGGGTGCACAAAAGACCGATGCATTGATCCCGCTGGCAGCGATGCTGCTGGCCGCGCTGGCCGCCAAATCCAGCAGCGATGCAGCGATGGGCGTGTTCATGGGCGGTCAGGGCCTGGCCATCCAGCGGCAGCTGAATTTCGGCCGCGATGCGGAACGCGAAGCGGACCGTGTCGGCTTCCAGATCATGAATGCGGCGGGCTACGATGCCAGCGGCATGGTGGCTTTTTTCCAGCGCATGCAGAACAGCACGCGCATGTACAGCGACCTGATGCCGCCATGGCTGCTGACGCACCCGCTGACCACAGAGCGGATCGCCGATATCCAGGCCCGCATCCGC
>CAMLRG010000288.1 GCA_946482335.1 uncultured Duganella sp.
CCTATCATAAGGAAAGCAGCGCCCTGGTGGCGCAAAAGGCGCTGGCCGCCGTGACCGCCGGGCTGGTGCCGGTGGTGTGCGTGGGCGAAACGCTGGAAGAGCGCGAGGCGGGCAAGACCGCCGACGTGGTTGGCGGCCAGCTGGACGCCGTGCTGGAGGTGCTGGGCGCCGAACAGCTGGCGAAGATTGTGCTGGCCTATGAGCCTGTATGGGCCATCGGTACCGGCAAGACCGCCACCCCCGACATGGCGCAGGAAGTGCATGCACTGCTGCGTGCGCGGGTGGCGCAGAAGGATGCGGCTTCCGCCGCCGGCATGCAGATCCTGTATGGCGGCAGCATGAAGCCGGAAAACGCCAGGGAATTGTTGGCCCAGCCCGATATCGACGGCGGCCTGATTGGCGGTGCGGCATTGAAGGCGGCGGATTTCCTCGCCATCATCGCTGCTGCGTAAAGCAGTAGGGCGGGGCGCCATGCGCCCGCGCCAGCCGGGCCTGGCCCGGTAAAGCAGGGTAAATTTGTTAACTAAGGAATAGCATGAACACTTTGTTCAATCTGGTCATCGTAGTGCAGGTCATCTCCGCCGTGGCGATCATCGGCCTGGTCTTGCTGCAGCATGGTAAGGGCGCCGATATGGGCGCAGCCTTCGGCTCCGGCGCTTCCGGCAGCCTGTTCGGCGCCTCGGGCTCCTCGAACTTCCTGTCCAAATCCACCGCCCTGGCCGCCGCCATCTTCTTCGGCGCCACCCTGGGCCTGTCGGTCCTGGCGGGCAAGGGGGATGTGCCGTCCGGCGCAGCCAACGTGATGGAGAACGTCAAGGCTCCAGTCCCGGCTGCCGTGCAAGGCGCTGCCGCGATCCCTTCGGCCGCCCCGGCCCCGGCTGGCACCACCCCGGCCCCGGCTGAGGCACCAGCCACCGCACCTGCGGCTGCTGCGCCTGCTGCCCCGGCAGCGTCGGCGCCTGCGGTGCCGGCGGCGGCGGCTCCTGCCGCGTCGCCAGCGAAGTAAAACTGGCAAGTTTGAACTTTTTTCCGCTTTTCTTCTTGATTATGCGCAATGTGCATTAACAAAGCATTGATCACAGTGTAGAATAGCGGCCTTAATGCCGACGTGGTGAAATTGGTAGACACGCTATCTTGAGGGGGTAGTGGCGCAAGCTGTACGAGTTCGAGTCTCGTCGTCGGCACCAAAAGATCAAAAGCCAGCAGGTCGTTTGAATCGCAGATTCAGGGCTTAGCTGGTTTTTTTACGAGGATGTGTCGTTAGATCCTGGTCTCAGCAAGTGTGATTGGGGTCGAGCGTAATTCAACCAAGCTGCTTACCCATCGTGAACCTCGAAAATTACTTCCCCGTCCTGTTGTTCCTGCTCGTCGGCCTTGGCGTCGGCGTCGTCCCGCAAGTGCTGGGCCATATCCTGGGCCCGAACAAGCCTGATGCGGCGAAACTCTCCCCATACGAGTGCGGCTTCGAAGCTTTCGAAGACGCACGCATGAAATTCGACGTGCGTTACTACCTCGTCGCAATTCTGTTCATTCTGTTCGACCTTGAAACTGCATTCTTCTTCCCATGGGGTGTCTCCATGCGTGAACTGGGCTGGCAGGGTTACGTGACGATGATGGTGTTCATCGCCGAATTCGTGGTCGGTTTTTGGTATATCTGGAAGAAAGGTGCCCTTGATTGGGAATAAGCCATGTCTATTGAAGGCGTATTTAACGAAGGCTTCATCACCACTACCTTTGACACGGTAATCAACTGGGCGCGTACGGGTTCCATGTACCCGATGACGTTCGGCCTGGCTTGCTGTGCAGTGGAGATGATGCATGCTGGTGCGGCCCGTTACGACCTGGAGCGTTTCGGTTTCATGTTCCGTCCGTCGCCGCGTCAATCCGACGTGATGATCGTGGCCGGCACCCTGTGCAACAAGATGGCCCCTGCGCTGCGCAAGGTCTACGACCAGATGCCGGATCCGCGCTGGGTGATCTCCATGGGTTCCTGCGCCAACGGCGGCGGCTACTACCACTATTCGTACTCCGTGGTGCGCGGCTGCGACCGCATCGTGCCGGTCGACGTGTACGTGCCGGGTTGCCCGCCGACTGCGGAAGCACTGCTGTACGGCATCCTGCAGCTGCACAACAAGATCAAGAAGACCAATACGATCGCGCGGTAAGACCTTATGAACACACATCTGCAAACACTGGTCTCCGCCCTCGAGCAAAAGCTGGGCGAGCGGGCCTCCATCGTCGTCGCGCTGGGCGAAGTGACGATTACAGTCAAATCTGGGGACTACTACCAGGTAATGCAAGAGCTGCGCGACGACGCAGCTTTGCGTTTTGATACGCTGATCGACCTGTGCGGCGTCGACTACCAGACCTATGGTGAGGGCACCTGGGACGGCCTGCGCTTCGCCGCCGTGACCCACCTGCTGTCGGTGCAGAAGAACTGGCGCCTGCGCGTGCGCGTGTTCGCGCCGGACGACGAGATGCCGATCGTGGCTTCCGTGACCCCGATCTGGCGCGCCGCCAACTGGTTCGAGCGCGAAGCGTTCGACCTGTTCGGCATCATCTTCGAAGGCCACAACGACCTGCGCCGCATCCTGACCGACTACGGTTTCATCGGCCACCCATTCCGCAAGGACTTCCCGGTATCGGGCTACGTGGAAATGCGCTATGACCAGGAGCAGAAGCGCGTCGTCTACCAGCCGGTGACCATCGAGCCGCGCGAAAACGTGCCGCGCGTGATCCGCGAAGAAAACTACGGGAAGTAAGAAATGGCTGAAATTAAGAATTACACCCTGAACTTTGGTCCGCAGCACCCGGCGGCCCACGGCGTGCTGCGCCTGGTGCTGGAGCTGGACGGTGAGGTGATCCAGCGTGCCGACCCGCATATCGGCCTGCTGCACCGCGCCACCGAAAAGCTGGCCGAGCAAAAGACTTACCTGCAATCGGTGCCGTACATGGACCGCCTGGACTACGTGTCCATGATGTCCAACGAGCACGCCTACGTGATGGCGATCGAGAAGCTGCTGGGCCTGGAAGTGCCGCTGCGCGCGCAGTACATCCGCGTGATGTTCGACGAGATCACCCGCCTGCTGAACCACCTGCTGTGGCTGGGCGCGCACGCGCTGGACGTGGGCGCCATGGGCCCCTTCCTGTACGCCTTCCGCGACCGCGAAGACCTGATGGACTGCTACGAAGCCGTTTCCGGCGCGCGCATGCACGCGGCTTACTACCGTCCGGGCGGCGTGTACCGCGACCTGCCGGACGCCATGCCGCAGTACAAGGCATCGCTGATCCGCAACGCGAAAGCGCTGGCCGAGCGCAACGAGAACCGCCAGGGTTCGCTGCTCGATTTCGTGGAAGACTTCACCAAGCGCTTCCCGACCTACGTCGACGAATATGAAACCCTGCTGACCGACAACCGTATCTGGAAACAGCGTACCGTCGGCATCGGCGTGGTCTCGCCGGAAGACGCGATGGCCATGGGCTTCACCGGCGCCATGCTGCGCGGTTCGGGCGTGGCCTGGGACGTGCGCAAGAAGCAGCCGTACGAGGTCTACGACAAGATGGACTTCGACATCCCGGTCGGCACCAACGGCGACTCCTACGACCGCTACCTGGTACGTATCGAAGAGATGCGCCAGTCGAACAAGATCATCAAGCAGTGCGTGGCCTGGCTGAAAGCGAACCCGGGTCCGGTCATGACCAGCAACCGCAAGGTGGCGCCGCCATCGCGCGTGGACATGAAGACCAATATGGAATCGCTGATCCACCACTTCAAGCTGTTCACCGAAGGCTTCCACGTACCGGAAGGCGAGGCATACAGCGCAGTGGAACACCCGAAAGGCGAATTCGGCATCTACCTGATCTCCGATGGCGCCAACAAGCCATACCGCATGAAGATCCGCGCACCGGGCTTTGCCCACCTGCAGGGTCTGGATGAAATGTCGCGCGGCCACATGATCGCCGACGCCGTGACCATCATCGGTACCCAGGACATCGTTTTCGGTGAAATCGACCGCTAAGGGCTAGAAATGCTGTTATCCCAAGAATGCTATAAAAAAATCGACCGCGAGTTGGCCAAGTATCCGGCCGACCAGCGCCAGTCGGCCGTGATGGCCGCGCTGGCCCACGCCCAGGTGGAACTGGGCTGGGTTTCGCCAGAAGTGATGAAGGAACTGGCCGACTACATCCGCATGCCGGCCATCGCCGTGCAGGAAGTGGCCACCTTCTACAATATGTACAACCTGAAGCCGGTCGGCAAGCACAAGATCACCGTGTGCACCAACCTGCCATGCGCGCTGTCGGGCGGCGTGAAAGCGGCCGAGCACCTGAAGCAGAAGCTGGGCATCGACTTCCGCGGCACCACCGAAGACGGTGAGTTCACCCTGATGGAAGGCGAGTGCATGGGCGCCTGCGGCGACGCGCCGGTGCTGCTGGTGAACAACCACCGCATGTGCTCCTTCATGAGCAACGACAAGATCGACTCCCTGGTGGAGGAGCTGAAGAAATGACCTCCCTGCACGACCGTCACATCAATCCCCTGATCCTGAAGGATCTGAACGGCGACAACTGGCACCTGGCCGACTACGTCAAGCGCGGCGGCTATTCCGCCCTGCGCCGCATCCTGGAAGAGAAGATCGCGCCGGAAGCGATCATCGCCGACCTGAAGACTTCCGGCCTGCGCGGCCGCGGCGGTGCGGGTTTCCCGACCGGCCTGAAATGGTCGTTCATGCCGCGCCAGTTCCCGGGCCAGAAATACCTCGTCTGCAACACCGACGAAGGCGAGCCGGGCACGTTCAAGGACCGCGACATCATCCGCTACAACCCGCACGCGCTGATCGAAGGCATGGCCATCGGCGCCTACGCGATGGGCATCACCGTGGGCTACAACTACATCCACGGCGAGATCTTCCAGGAATACCTGCGCTTTGAAGAAGCGCTGGAAGAGGCGCGCGCCGCCGGCTTCCTGGGCGACAAGATCATGGGTTCGGACTTCAGCTTCCAGCTGCACGCCCACCA